>NYZB01000177.1 GCA_002687015.1 Deltaproteobacteria bacterium | reverse complement strand
GTCGCCGGCATGGGCGCCGCGCGGGTCGCTGCCTCGCACTTCTCGGTGATGATCCGGAAGACCAGCCAGGTCTTCGTGGCCGGCCCGCCGGTGGTCGCCCGCGCTTTCGGCCGCGAGGTGGGAAAGGATGAGCTCGGGGGCTCCGGGATCCACGCCCGCGGAAGTGGAGCTGTGGACAACGAGGTGGAGAGCGAAGAGGAGGCCTTCGAGCAGATCCGGACTTTCCTCTCCTACCTGCCGACCTCGGTGTGGGAGATTCCGCCTCGCAGGGAACCGGACGACGATCCCGAACGACGTGAGGAGGCCCTACTCTCGTTCATCCCGCGCGACCGGCGCAAGGTCTACGACATGCGCAAGCTGCTCGGGTTGGTCCTCGACCGCGACTCCTTCTTCGAGATCGGCCGCCACTTCGGCAGACCCCTGGTCACGGGCCTGGCCCGGATCGACGGTATCCCCGTGGGCGTGCTGGCCAACGACCCGCGCTTCGCTGCCGGCGCGATCGACGCGGACGCCGGCGAGAAGATGGTCCGGCACATCGACCTGTGTGACACCTTCCACCTTCCGGTCGTGAACTTCGTCGACAACCCCGGCTTCCTGGTCGGTACCGAAGCCGAGAAACGGGGCACGATCCGCAAGGGAGTGCGTGCCCTCGGCGCCCTCTACCAGGCGACCAACCCCTGGTGCTCGGTGATCGTCCGGAAGGCCTACGGAGTGGCCGGGGCCGGACACACGAACCACCGACGAACCAGCCCGCGTTACGCCTGGCCCTCGGGCGAGTGGGGCTCCCTGCCCATCGAGGGAGGTGTCGAAGCGGCCTTCAAGCGCCAGATCGCGGCCGCCCCGGACCCGGATGCCCTGCGCGCCGAGCTCGAGGAGAAGCTCGCTTCGTTGCGCGACCCGATCCTGACCGCCGAGTCCTTCGGCGTGGAGGAGATCATCGACCCCCGCGAGACCCGACCCCTCCTGGTCGAGTTCGCGAGGCGCGCCTACGAGATCGTCGGCAGCGAGCCGCGGGGTCCCAAGGGCCGCGGGATGCGACCCTGATCCGGCGGAGCGGCGATCGCCTTGCCCGACCCGGGCCGGCTCAATCCCAGAGCGTGAGGACGTGGCCCTCCGAGGGCAGGGCCTCGCCGGCCAGCGTCGCCTGGTAGACGGTCTCGACCGCCTTGCGCCCGGCGCCGCGCGTCACGGTGAGCCAGCTTCGCGCTCCGTCGGCGAAACCGCTCCACGATGCGCCGAGCCGTTTCTGGAAGCCCGCGGCGCCCCAGTCCTGGATGCGCTTCTGGATCTGGCCCGGCGCGAAGAAGAACTCGCGCTTGGGGCCGGGCAGGTCGTCCAGGGAGCCGGTGGCCTCCCAGTGGGTCGCGCCGATGGCGCAGCTGTACAAGAGGGAGGCCTGGTAGTGCTCGTGGATCGAGCGCACGACCCGCTCGTTTCCGGCCATGTCCACGAGCATGGTCGGCACATCCGCCGGAAGGGAGCCGATCTCGTCGTAGAGGATCACCTGGTCGTAGCAGCCCAGGCCCTTCGCGAAGTCGAGATGCCCCGCCGAGGTCAGCCCGACCGCCTTGGCCTGCCCGCGCTTGGCGACCTGGTGCGCCAGCGCAATCGAGGTCTTGCTCGAAGCGCTCGTGATCAGCACCACCTTCTCGCCGAGCTCCTGGTCGACGAGGAAGTCCTCGGCCAGGAACGAGGTCATGAACAGACCGCGCAGGAGGATCAGCTCGTCCTCCTGATCGGCCCGGTAGAGGGAATCGCGATCGACGGGCGAGTACTGGTTGTAGGCCGGCGCCAGCCCCTCGCGATGGGCCACACCATCGACGATCTGTCGCGGCGATGCCTCCCTGGGCTCGATCACCAGATAGCGAGACATGGGATAGAAGCCGAAGCAACGGGTGCCCACGGCGACGCCTTCGTGTCGCGAGGCGATCACGTCCCCGAAGCCCATGGTCGGGATGCGGCCCCAGCCCTCCTCGGCGGGAAAGAAGTTCCAGTAGCCGAGCATGTCGCCGGACAGGGCGTAGCTGACGTTGTTCGCGGTGAACGCGAAGCGGTCCACGCGGAAGCGGACCTGCCCCGGCCCCAGGTCGCCCGGTGGCTGCGACTCGACGAAGCGGGTCCGCTTCCAGTCCTTCCTGTCGACGAGGAAATCGAGACCGGGGGCGTTGGACATGGGCACCCTCCCTGGAGGATTGGATTGTGACAGTCAGTATGCCATGATTTGGGCCCCCATTTCCAGGGCGAGGTGTTCCATGAAGGTCGAGAACCAGGTCCACCCGGGCCCCGAGAACGTCAAGGCGTTCCTCGCGGGCGAGCCGGAGCCGATCGTGATGGTCAACCTGCTCAAGTTCCGCGACGTGGCCCGCTATGCGGATGGCCGCGAGAGCGGGCTCACGGGCAAGGAGGCCTACACCCTCTACGCGACGGAGATGAAGAAGCTGGTCGAGGCGAACGGCGGCCGCTTCATCTTCGGCGGCGACGTGGAGAGCCTGCTGCTCGGCGAGGTCGAGGAGCTGTGGGACATGGTGGGCCTGGTCGAGTACTCGAGCCCGCAGGCGCTGGTCGAGATCGCCTCCTCGCCGCCCTTCCAGGAGATCGAGGTCCACCGCGAGGCGGGTCTGGCAGGCCAGCTCAACATCGCCGTGCGCGGCGCGGAGTTCTGAGCCCGCAGCCGAGGCCTGGAGCACGGCGGGGCTCGATCTTCCGCCTGCCGCGCCTAGAAGCTCCCGAGCTCCTCGACCGCGGCGCGAGGTCCGGCGATCACCAGGTGATCGCCCGCCTCGACACGGTCGTCGGGGCCGGGGACGCGGATGCGCCCCTTCCGGCCGGCGCTGCGGACCAGGAGGATCTGCACGCCGCTCCGGCGACGCACGTCCATCTCCTTGATGGTCTTGCCGACGAAGGAGGGCGGCGCCCTGCGCTCCTGCAGCACGTAGTGCCCGCCCAGGTCCACCGTGTGCTCGCCGGCCAGTGAGATCCGGTTCGAAATGCCGGCCGCCAGATCGCGGCGCAGCACCTCCTGGTTGTAGGCGGCAATCACGTCGGGCTGCCGGAGACTCCCGACCAGCTTCGCCGGGTCTTTCGGATCCACGACGGCCAGCTCGTCGGTGATACCGCGGCTGAAGAGGTGCATCGCCGCGTCCAGATCGTCGTCCTCGTCCACCTGGAGGCTGTCCTGCACGAGGTCTGCAGCGACCACGATCGCTCGGAGGCCCTCCTGCTCCTTCAGCAGGCGGCGCACCTCCCGCAGGTAGATGCTCCCTACGAGCCTGCCGTCGTTCACGACGAAGAGCTCGCTGTGCTCGCTGTTGACGATTCGATCGATCACCTCGTCGAAGGAGGCAGCGGCCGGCACCACCTCGGGCTCGCGATCGAGGAGATCGCGGACGTAGAGGGTCTTCAGCACGTTGGGATCGTCGTCGCGAGCGAGATCCACCCCACGCCGGCGCAGCTTCTGGGTGTAGATCGAATCGGGATAGAGGCGGCTCGCGACGAGGCTGCTGAGGACGCAAGCGGCCATCAAGGGTGGGATCACTTCGATCGACTGGGTCAGCTCGAAGATCATGATGATCGCCGTGATCGGCGCATGGGTGGTCGCGGCGACCATGGCCCCCATCGTCACCAGGGCGTAGGCGCCCGAGCTGCCCACGGCGCCTGGAAAGAGCAGCTCCAGCCCACCACCGAGGAGCCCCCCGACGGCCGCGCCGAGGAAGAGGGAGGGCGCGAAGACACCGCCCGAGCCCCCGGAGCCGATGGTGATCGCCGTCGCGAGGAGCTTGGCGACCAGCAGCAGCGCCAGGCTCCCGATCGCGATCTCCGCCCCCAGGGCGCCGCGGATGGTTCCATAGCCCACGCCCAGGATCTCGGGGACGGCCAGGGCAAGAGCGCCGATGCACAGCCCGCCCACGGCCGCGCGAGCGAACTCGGGGACGGGGAGCCGTGCGAAGAGATCCTCGCTCCAGCCGAGGGAGCGGGTGAAGAGGACGGCGACGGCGCCGGTCACGACGCCGATGCCCGCGTAGGCGAGCAGCTCCATGCCACTCACGATCTCGTAGAGAGGCACCTCGAAGGCGGGGTGGTTGCCGAGCACTCCCCGTGAGGCGACGGTCGCGACCACCGAGGCGATCACGATCGGCGTGAACGAAGCCACCGCGAAGTCGCCCAGGATGATCTCGACGGCGAAGAGCGCACCGGCGATCGGCGCGTTGAAGGTCGCCGCGATACCCGCCGCCGCCCCGCACCCGACCATCGTGCGCAGCTGGCGAGGCGGCGTCTTGAGGAAGCGCCCGAGCTGGGATGCGAGGGCCGCTCCGATCTGGACGATCGGCCCTTCGCGTCCGGCCGAGCCACCCGAACCGATCGTGATCGCCGCGGTGAGGGTCTTGAGGCCCAGCACCCGCCGGCGCATGGAGCCCCCGTTCAGGGCGACGGCCTCCATGACCTCGGGCACACCGGGCCCGCGGGACTCCCTGCCCAGGAAGGTGATCAGCACACCGACGATGAGACCGCCCAGGGAGGGAATGAAGAGCAGCCAGCCCACTGGAAGGGCGCGCGCCGTCTCGGTGGGATCCACGGGGTCGGCGAGCAGACCCGCCTCCCAGAACGCGGCGACCCCTTCCGTGCCCTCGAAGAAGAGCGCCTGGAAGAAGCGGATCAACACGCGGAAGGCCAC
This sequence comes from Deltaproteobacteria bacterium, assembly GCA_002687015.1. Lineage (GTDB taxonomy): Bacteria > Myxococcota_A > UBA9160 > UBA9160 > UBA6930. Next base: position 26,628 of record NYZB01000177.1, on the reverse strand, counting down.
GGCGCCGACCGCCCCCGCCAGACCGAGGACCGTCCCCCAGAGGATCATCCCCGGGTACCAGCCTTCGCTGCGGCGCGCTCCCGACTCCACGTCAGCTCCGCTCGCGGATCTGGCGCAGCACCTCGGCGTGCTCGCGCTCGTTGAGGGAGAAGCGGCCCATCAGGACTGCGCCTACCAGGTAGGCGACCGCGGGCACGGCTCCGACGAAGACCAGGATCGTCGTCTTGACGGCGGGTGCCTGGAGCTCGGCGTTGCCGTCGTAGCCGGCCCAGCCCAGAGCGAGCCCTCCGACCCCGGCAGCGACACCCCACCCGCCCTTGCGGATCAGGTTCCAGATCGCGGTGTAGGCGCCCTCCTTGCGCTCCCCGGTGTGCAGCTCGTCCCAGTCGATCACGTCGGCCTGGACGGCGGGGGCGATCACCGTACTGACGCCGCCGCCGATGCCGAGCACCAGGACGATTCCGACCAGCAGCGCCACGCTGCCCTCGCTGAGCCAGAGGTTCGCGCCGAAGCCCGCCGCGTACACGACCATGCCGGCGATCCAGAGCGGCTTCTTGCCGATCTTGCGGGCAACCCTCAGCCACAGCGGGGTGAGGACGAACTGGGGCACCACCCAGCAGAGCAGCACCACCTCCAGGTACTCCTGGGCGCCGATCACGTCGTCCAGAACGTAGGGCGTGAGGAAGGAGATGCTGCCCATTCCGAAGGCCTCGATCATGTAGACGACCAGCAGCAGACGGGCGTGGGGATTGCGGAAGACGTCCGCGACTCCCTTCCGCAGGCTCTCGGCGCCGAGACGACGGGGGCCGCTCGGCTCGGGCAGCATGCGGACCGCGTAGAGGACCGTGACGGCAAGGAAGATCCCAGCGGCGACGGCCAGGAGCGTTGCGGTCGCACGGCCTTCGAGGGCGGACTGGTCGGCCGAGGTCCGAAGGAAGTAGACGACGCCCAGAGCAAGTGGATAGCCGAGGGCGCTCACGAGGTGGCGCCAGCCGAACAAGCGTGTCCGCTCGTGATAGCTCGGGGTCAGCTCGTTGCCGAGCGCCCCGTAGGGCACGATGAAGATCGTGGAGGCCGTCTCCCACAGGATGTAGGCCGCGCCCATCCAGAGGACGAGGGCCGGGCCCGCGAGAGCCTGGGGCGGCGACCACAGGGCCACCAGGGTCAGGACCATCGGCAGGATCGCGGCGAGCATCCAGGAACGGCGGCGACCCAGACGCGAATGCGTGCGGTCCGAGAGATAGCCGGCCAGCGGGTCGGAGACTCCATCCCAGACCCGGGCGACCATCACGATCGTGCCCATCGCGGCCGCGGGCATGAACAGGGTGTCCGTGGCGAACTTCCCGAACCACAGGGAGATGGGGAGCGTCGCGGTCATGAAGCCCGCGAGGGGCGCCGCATAGGCCACGAGCGCTCCTCGCGGGAGCGGCGGGCCACGCTCCTCGAGGCCCGGGTCTTCGGATCGCGCCGCTTCCATGGCGTCGCATGATACTCGGCCGGGCGGGTAGGCCGCGGGGGCCCTGCCTTGACGTGAAGGGGCCAGGTCCCGCAGAGTCCCGCCATGAGCTCCCAGGGCAGCGAGGCCTCGGCCGGGGACAGCCACGGCTCGGAGGCTCCCCGGACCTGGGAGTTCGGCGCCGGCCGCACCCGCTACGCGCTGGCCCTGCTGGTCGTCGTCTACGTCTTCAACTTCATCGACCGATCGATCCTGTCGATCCTCCAGGACTCGATCAAGGCGGATCTCGGCCTCGCCGACTGGCAGCTGGGCCTCCTCCAGGGCGTGGCCTTCGCCGTCCTCTACTCCACCCTGGGCATCCCGATCGCGCGCTGGGCCGACCGCGGTGTGCGCCGCTCGATCATCGCCCTGGCCATCTTCGTCTGGAGCGGGATGACGGCTCTCACCGGGATGGCCCGCGGGTTCGTCGATCTGGCGCTGGCCCGGGTGGGCGTGGGCATCGGTGAGGCCGGCTGCAGTCCACCCGCCCACTCCCTGATCTCGGACTACTTCCCCCTCGAGCGCCGGGCCACGGCCCTGGCCATCTACTCGCTCGGCATTCCGATCGGCAGCGCAATCGGCACCTTCTCCGGTGGCTGGATCAATGAGCTCTTCGATTGGCGCACGGCCTTCCTCGTGGTCGGCCTGCCGGGGATCCTGGTCGCGATCCTGGTCCGTCTCACCCTGCGGGAGCCGACCCGCGGCTACTGGGACGACCCTCGCGCGCACGGGGTCGCAGACCCCGAGGGCAGGGAATCGGCCTGGCAGGTGATCCGCTCCATGGCGAGACGGCCCTCCTTCCTTCACCTCGCCTTCGCGGGCGCGCTCCACGCCTTCTACGGCTATGGGGCGGGTGCGTTCATCCCTTCCTTCTTCATCCGCGTGCACGAGTTCGATACCGGCGAGCTCGGCACCTGGCTCGCCGCCATCGGCATCACCACCGGCGCCCTCGGCACCTTCCTCGGTGGGTGGATGGGCGATCGCATCGGCCGCAATGACCCACGCTGGTACATGTGGGTCCCGGCCCTGGCGACGGCGGCCTACATCCCGTTCGCATTCCTCTTCTACCTCTGGCCCGACGGAAGAGCCGCCTTGATGATCTACGCGCTGCCGGCCGTCCTGTCCGGCATGTACCTGGGTCCGACCTTCGCCATGACCCAGGCGCTCGTTCCGCCGCACCGGCGCGCCCTGGCCTCCGCGCTGCTGCTCTTCATCCTGAACATGATCGGGATGGGTCTGGGCCCCCTGTGTGTGGGAATCGTCAGCGACCTGCTCGAGCCCCGTTTCGGCATCGAGAGCCTTCGCTGGGCGCTGGTCGGAGTGGTCGTGGCCTGCGCTGCCTGGTCGGTGCTCCACTATCTCCTTGCCGCGAAGCACCTGCGTGCGGATCTCGCCCGGCGGGACGACCCCTAGGCGACTGGCTGGCGGCGGGCCTGGGACCTAGCTTCACCGTACCCCCCTTCCCCTTCGAGCCTGGAGCTCCCATGAAGGAAGGCAACGGCCAGCCGCCGCGCCGGCACGTCGAGACCGAGGTGCTCACGCGGGGCTTCGATCCGCGGCTCTCCCTGGGTTCCGCCCGCCCGGCGGTCTTCCGGTCCTCGACCTACGTCTTCTCGAGCCCGGAGGCGGCCGAGCGCGCCTTCGCCGTGGCGCTCGGCAAGATCAAGCCCATCGAGGGTGAGGACGTGGAGCTGATCTACTCGCGGCTCTCCCATCCCAATGCGGAGATCCTCGAGGACCACGTCGTGCCCCTCGAGACCGGTGCGACCTGCGCGGCAGCCTTCAACACCGGCATGGCGGCGATCAGCGCACTCTTCTTGACCCTCTGTCGGCCCGGCCAGGCGCTGATCCACACGGTTCCGCTCTACGGAGGAACCCACCACCTCCTGCAGGAGCTGCTCTTGCCCTATGGCGTACGGCCGGTGGCCGTGCCCGCGGGAGACGGGCACTCCATGAAGAGCGCGATCGAGGAGACCGAGGAGGTCGCCATCGTCTTCATCGAGACACCGGCCAACCCCACCTTGCGCATGACGGACATTGCGGCCGCCGCCGAGGCCGCCCGGCGTTGCAGCTCGCGGCCGATCGTCGCCGTGGACAACACCTTCCTGGGGCCGGTCTTCCAGCACCCTCTCGAGCTGGGTGCCGACGTCTGTGTCTACTCGGCGACGAAGTACCTCGCAGGTTTCAGCGACATGCTCGGTGGCGTCGTCACCGCGCGCGATCCGGTCCTTGTCGATCGCCTGCGGGGCACACGCGCGATCCTGGGCGACATCCTGCAGCCCGATGAGTCGTGGCTGCTCGACAGTCGTCTGGCCACGGTCTCGCTTCGCATGAACCGCCAGAGCAAGAACGCACAACGCATCGTCGAAGGGCTGGTCGGCCACGAGCGCCTGGAGCGGATTCACTACCCGGCCCAGTTCGAGGATTCCGAGCAGAAGCGCATCTACGGCTCCCAGTGCGACTTCCCGGGTGGCATCTTCTCCCTCGAGCTGGTGGGGGGAAAGACCGCCGCCTTCGAGTTCCTGCGACGGCTGCGCATCACCCGCAACGCCGTGAGCCTGGGCGGCATGGAGTCGTTGGCCTGTCATCCGGCCACGACGACCCATTCGGAGATGTCGCCCCAACAGCTGCGTGATGCCGGCGTCACCGACGGCCTGGTCCGGATCTCCGTCGGGATCGAAGACTGGCGCGATCTGCTGGACGACTACCGAAGCGCGCTCGACGCCATTTAGAGGATACGGCGTATCCTCTCTTCGCGGGGCGGCAGCCCGCCCGGGAGGTGGAGATGACGCTTCGATGGATCCGATGGACCCTGGCGCCCATGGCTCTCGCGGGTGCCCTGGCCTGCGGCGGCCCCGTTGGGCCCCTGGCGGGCGGCCGCCTCTCGGGAGAGGTGGGCCCGCCGCGAGTGGCGGACTGGTCCTTCGCGAACGACCACGAGACCGCCCAGGTCGAGGTGCGCCCGGAGGACCCCTACTCCGTGAACACCTGGTGCGCGGCGATCGGTCCGCGCCTCTACGTACCTACCTCGATGATCCTCGGGCCCCTGAATCCCACCGAACGCCAGTGGGTCGCGGGCGTGGAGGCGAACCCCGAGCTGCGCATCCGGATCGCCGGCGTCGTGTACGAGCGCAGGGCCGTCAAGGTGGAGGACGAGGCCGAGTTCGCCGTGGCCCGCGCCGCTCTCGAGGCGAAGTACGAGATCGCCCCCGAGGACCGGGAGCCGGACCGGATCATCTGGATCTACCGGCTGGACGAGCGCAGCTCCTAGACCGGAAGTCCGAACGAGGAAGCCCTGCACCCCGACGAGCCCCGCGGCGAGCCGGGCAGCTTGCCGCTACGATCCCGGGATTCGGTAGAGCCGCCGAGGGCCGCAGACGGAAAGAGGGGCCAACCGCGCCCCCGTCCATCGAGAGATCCCGGTCGTCCCGGGGTCCAGCGGGCCCGCCCGGCGAGGCGTGACGAAGGGGACGTCTGTGGGTGACGAGATTCCGGGCCTGGATTCCATCGGCTCGGGGACGCGGGCCCGACACGCCGGCCGGGGCTGGATGGCCCTGGTGGCGACGTCGCTGGCCCTCTGGATCGGCTGTTCGGATTCTGCACCGCAAGCTCCGGACGAGGAGGTCCAGGCCTTCGAGCTCGCGATCGCGAAGCGCGAGGTCGCCGTCGCGGACGACGTCCTCCGCGTGCGCCAGGGTCAGCGGGTGAAGCTGCGCTGGCAGACGGACGAAGCGGCCACGATCCACCTGCACGGCTACGACCTCCGTGCCGCGCTGAAGCCCGGGACCCCGGTCGTGTGGGACTTCGAGGCCACGGCCACGGGGCGCTTCCCCATCGAGGCTCACGGCTTCGGTGATCCGGAGGAAGCGGCACCCGAGCACGATCATCCGCCCGGATCGGACCCTTCCACACCGCACGATCACCCCGCCGAGGAGTCGGCCTCCAGCGCTCCGCCTGGAGACACGACGCTCGTGTACTTCGAGGTCCACCCTCGTTGATTCCGGCACGGCCCCGGGCCGTCGAACGCGCCGGCGCCCTGCTTCTCTGGTCCCTGGTCGGCGCCGCAATCGCGAGCCCCGCCCACGCCCACGGCTTCGGCCAACGCTTCGACCTTCCGATTCCCCTGGACTTCTACCTCGTCGGAGCCGCCGCCACCGTCGCCCTGTCCTTCGCGCTCGTGGCTCTCTTCGTGCGAAGCGGGAGCCGACTCGATGCCTATCCCCGCTTCGACCTCCTGCGCCTCGGCGTAGGCCGCCTGCTCGCTCATCGCTTGACGGTCCTGCTGGTGCGTCTGGCGAGCGTCGTCGTGTTCGGAACCCTGGTGGCTGCGGGCCTCTTCGGAGTCCAGGATCCGGGCCGGAACATCGGGCCCACACTGGTCTGGATCATCTGGTGGACCGGCCTCGCCTACGTGTCCGCCCTCCTGGGCGACCTGTGGGCCCTGATCAACCCCTGGAAGATCCTCTACGGCTGGGCAGAGAGCGCCCATCGCGCCCTCTCTCGAAATGGCCAGCTGGGCCTTCGGCTCCCCTATCCCCGGTGGCTGGGCGTGTGGCCCGCCTTCGCGCTCTTCCTGGTCTTCGTATGGGGCGAGCTGGTCTGGGAGAAGAATGCGATCCCGGCAAACCTGGCCCATGCGATCATCGCGTATAGCGCCGTCACCTGGACCGGGATGTTCCTCTTCGGGCGACACGCCTGGCTACGGGGCGGCGAGGCCTTCAGCGTCGCGTTCGGGCTGCTCGCCCGCTTCTCGCCCAGCGAGGTGCGCGTCCTCGACCCCTCCGTCTGCGAGCTCTGCAGCTCGGACTGCGGAGCGCGAGGCGGGGCCTGCATCGACTGCTACGAGTGCCTCGCCAGGGCGCGGGCCCCGGGCCTGCGCGGCGGCTCCGGAACGCGGGAGTGGAACCTGCGGCCCTTCGGCGTCGGGCTCCTGGCCGCCAACGCGGTCTCGCCCTCGCAGATGGCCTTCGTCGTGCTGATGCTGGCCACCGTCAGCTTCGATGGCTTCATGGCCACCTCGCTGTGGATGGATCTCTTCCAGACCATCACATCGACGCGATTCCTGATGCCCATGCTCCACCGGCTCAACATGATGGGCATGAGCGTGGATTCGATCGTCAACACGATCGGCCTGCTCATGGCCCCCCTGGTCTTCCTCTCGGTCTACCTCGCCTTCAGCTTCCTGATGGTGCGTGCGTCGAGACCCCGAGAGAAGGGCGCTTCCGGCCACTACACGACGACCGCACTGGCGAGCTACTTCGTTCTCTCTCTCGTGCCCATCGCCATCGCCTACCACCTCGCCCACTACGTCTCCTTCCTCTTCGTCGCCGGCCAGCTCGTCATCCCGCTGGCCTCCGACCCCTTTGGCTTCGGATGGAACCTGCTGGGGACCGCCGACTACAGGATCAATGCCGGGCTGATCGGGGCTCGCTTCGCCTGGTACGCCTCGGTCTCTTCCGTGGTCGTGGGCCACGTGATCGCCGTCTACCTGGCTCACGTTCTCGCCCTGCGAGGCTTCGAGAAGCGCCGATCGGCACTCCTGAGTCAGTACCCCATGCTGGCGCTGATGGTCTTCTACACCTTCGCCGGCCTGTGGATCCTCGCCCAGCCGATCGTCGAGTAGCCGGCCGGATCGCCCACGCGCCCGCTAGTGCGAAGCGCCCAGGGCGTGCACTTCGACCTGGATCGAGACGGAGGGCGCCTTCTCGAAGCCGAGGGTCATCGGAAAGACCTCGCCTTCCACCAACGGTGCGCGAAGGCGCATCAGCATGATGTGGAGGCCGCCGGGCTCCAGAGCAACGGTCTCGTTCGCCGGAAGCGCCAGGGAGGCCACGGGCCGCATCGACACCATGTCCCCCTCCCGCTTGGTCTCGTGGACGGAGGCCTTTTCGGCCACGGGGGTCGAGAGGGAGGCCAGGCGATCGGGCTCGGCGGCGCGGTTGGAGAGCCGAATGTAGACGACGCCCGCAGCCGTCTGGCCAGCGCTCGCGCGAGCCCAGGGGCTCTCCACCTCGACCTTGGCTGCGTCGGGCTCGTCGGCGGATGCGCAAGCCGCGAGGAGCAGGATCGTGGCGAGTGCCAGGGCCAAGAACCTCATGGCGTCCCTCCTGCCGCGCTGGCCAGCGCGGCCTTCTCCAGCTGGGCGAGGATCTCATCGGCCATTTCCCGTGGATCCGAGCCGTGGTCGAACATCGTCACGCCCTTTCCGTCCGGTCCGATCAGATAGGTCAGGGCCGTGTGGCGCAGGGAGTAGCCGGAACCCTCGGCCCCCCCTTCCTCTTCTTCGCGTTCGAATACCACCCCATAGGAGTGGACCGCCGCGGCGATCTGATCCGGGGTTCCCGTCAGGCCGATGAGCCGCGGGTGGAAGTGCCGAAGGTATCCGGCCAGCACTTCGGGCGTATCGCGATCCGGATCGAAGGTGATGAACACGGGCTGCACGGATTCCGCCGCGGCGCCGAGATGCCGCATGGCAGCGCTCATGATCGCGAGGTCCGCGGGGCAGACGTCCGGACACGCCGTGTAGCCGAAGAAGACGAGCATGTAGCTCCCGAGGAAGTCCCGCTCATTGACCGCTCGCCCCCTGTGGTCGATGAAGGTCAGGCTCCTCTTCGCCGGCCGGGCTGCGGTCGGAGCTGCCGGCTCGGCCGCAACGGACGCAGGAGCCATGCTCACCCAGCCCACGAGCCAGGGCCAGCCGATCGCTCCGGCGCAGAGACCCAGGACCACGTGGCGCACCCCCCATCCCACGGACTACTTCTCCAGGTGCCGGCGGATGGCTGCGGCCATGGTCGCTCCGTCGATGCCCTCCCGATACATCGACCGCAATTGCCCGCCGGGCCCCACGAGGTAGGTGAAGGCCGAGTGGTTCATCGAGTAGTCGATCCCGGGCGTGTCGGCGGCGTAGGTCGCCGACACGTCCACGCCGAAGGCGGCCGCTGCGGCGAAGACCTTCTCCTTCGCACCGGTCAACCCGAGGAAGCCCGGATGGAAGTGGCTCATGTACCGCGACAGGACGGCCACCGTGTCGCGCTCGGGATCGAAGGTGATGAAGAGGGGCTGGACCCGCTTCTCGGCTTCGCCGAGCTCCTGCAGAGCCTGGGTCATCACCGAGAGGCCGGTGGGGCAGACATCGGGGCAATGGGTGTAGCCGAAGTAGATCAGCATGAAGCGCCCGCGGAAGTCGCGGTCGCGGACGACCCTGCCCCGGTGGTCCGTGAGCTCGAAGGCGCCGCCCCGTATCGTCCGCGTGCCCTCCCCGGCCGCCGCAGTCCCCGCGGCCACGCACTGGACGAGCAGAACGCAGGATGCGAGCCAGGCGACCCGGAATCGCCGATTCCGATTCAGCACGCTGATCACGCCTCGTCCTCTCTGGCCATCCCGACGATCCCTGCCCCGGAGCGCGGAAATTCTACCAACAGCCCCGACGGGTCGGTAGACGGGATCGGCTTCGCAGAAGGCCCGGCGCCTCTCCGTCGGGGATCGGCTTCGCCGTTGACACCCCCGTCCCCGGCTCGTGATATTCGCGGCATGAAGAGCACGACGGCGATGTCTTCGGGGGGATGCATCCTGGGCATGGCTCTCTTCCTCTCAGGGGCCGAGGCGGCCGAGGTGAGCATCGAAGTCACCGGGCGGGGTCTGCGCCCCGACCACGTCGTCTTGCAGACGGGTGACAGCGTGAAGTTCATCCCTTCCATCGACGTGGGGATCCCACCGACGGTGGCCCTCGTCGGCGAAGCGAAGGAGATCGAGGTGGAGCATCGCATCGAAGGTGATTCCTGGACCCACCACTTCGGGGAGTCCGGCATCTTCGAGATCCTCGTGCGCGAGCAGCCCTCGGTCAGGGGAAGGGCCATCGTCTTCTCCAGGGGGAGCGTCGATTCCGATCTTCGGCAGGAGCGGGTGAGCTACAGCATCGGCTACGACCTGGGCCAGACCATGGCTCGAAGGGTCGAGAACCTGAATCTCGAGCTCTTCAACGCCGGGATCGAGCATGCCTACAGGGGACAAGAACCCAAGCTGAGTCCGGAGGAAATGGACTTCATCGTCAAGGAGTACGGCCGCGAGGTCGCCCGCCTGGCACGGGACGATCGGGAGCGAATCGCAGCACGCAACCTGCGGGTGAGCCGGGAGTTCCTCGAGAGGAACGCCCGGCAGCCGGAGGTCGTGGTGCTGCCGAGCGGCCTGCAATACGAGATCCTCGAGCAGGGAGCCGGGCTTCGCCCGAAGCTCGGCTCCAGAGTCAAGGTCCACCACAGGGCCACCCTGCTGGATGGCACGGAGTTCGACAACACCTACGAGAAGGCGCCAGCCGAGTTCGTGCTGACCGAGAGCGTTCTTCCAGGCTACTCGGAGGGCTTGAAGCTGATGTCGGAGGGCTCCAGGTGGAGACTCTTCGTGCCGCCCCAGCTGGCCTACGGAATCCGCGGCCAGGCTTCCGTCCCGGGCGCACCGCCAATCGAGCCCAATGCGACTCTCGTCTTCGAAGTCGAGCTGCTCGCCGTGGGCCCCGGGAGCAGCGCGGCCCCCGACTAGGGATGGGCCCGTCTCCTGGGGACGGCCTTCCCGACCATGTAGTCGACGGCCGCCCTCAGCTCGTCGTCGGTGCAGAACTGGCAGGTGCCTCTGGCCGGCATCTCGTTGAATCCGCTCAGTGCACTGGCGTAGAGGGCCTCCATTCCCTTTGCGACGCGGGCCGCCCAGGCGGATCGATCTCCGAGCTTGGGCGCCCCCCATACCTCCAGCGTATGACAGGCCATGCACACGCGTTGGTAGACCTTCCGGCCCGAGAGCGGCTTCGGGGCTTCGGTGGCCGCTGCCACGGGAGGATCGCCGATGCCGCTCGCGTCGCCGGCGAGACCCGGCGGAAGGGCCACGAAGAGCGCAGCGGCCAGCGCGGCCCCCACACTGCGGGCCCGCACAGGCCTACTGTGCGTTCGCCTTCTGTTCCTCCTGGCCCAGCCCAGAGAAGAAGGCCGCCAGGTTCTTGATGTCGTCATCGGAGAGCCGACTCGCCACGGGATTCATCAGTTCGGGACTCTTGCGCTCGCCACTTCGGAAGTTCTCGAGCTGCTGGATGATGTACTTGACCTTCTGCCCTCTCAGGTTCGGATAGGCAGCGACCAGGCTGATTCCGTCGAGTCCGTGGCAGGCGGCGCACTCGACCTTCGCGAGCGCCTCGCCCGCGAGGGGGTCTGGGCGACCCGCATTTGCGGCTCCGGCAACCCCCGACACGAGGACTGCCGCTGCGATCATGCGCAACTTCCTCATTCGGCACTTTCCCTGCGATGTCGGCATCCTTCCGCCATCTCCAAGCCTCGCCCATCCTCTCCAGGTTCCGGATTCCCCGACCCTCTCCAACCTGGTTCGAGGGCGCTGGCTCCCGGGTTATTCACATCCCGGCCGGGCGGAGCCCTGGCTTCTGTGGCGCGTTGTTGCACCCCAGAGCGGTCAGGGTCGTCCCGAACCCCTCCTCGTAGATCGCCCCGTCCAGGGCCAGGGAAACGCCCTCGCGGGTCCCTCTCGACCACTCCCGGGAGTCCTCCACGGGGGTGTTGTAGCCGAGCAGTCGGCAGGCCCCGGCATGGCCGCTCAGAACGGGGAAGCGCCGGGGCCCATGGTGGATCTCGGGGAACCGCACCATCACGGAGCCATCGGCATTCTCGTCGATGCTTCTCGCTTCGAGCTCGGGCAGATGGGCCCTCGTCGCCGTGCAGGTCATCGATTCGACGTAGGCGGCGTGCTCGACCTCGCCCAGCGTCCCGTCGTCGCCGATGGCGACGCCGCTCTCCAGGCGGTTCGACCAGACCACATAGGCACTCAGGTAGCCTTCCATCCCGAGCAAGCGGCAGGCTCCGGGGATCCCCCGGCGAATGCCCAGCTCCCCGGTCTCGGCGACGATATGGGGGCGAAAGAAGGTCTTGCTCGAATCCGGATTGTCCACGACCCGATCCGCGCGGATCACCGGGCTTCCCGCCGAGGCGGCGACGCCGTGAAGGAGAGCTGCGGACAGCAAGGCGGCCCGAAGCCGCACATCCCTCACGCGGACACTCACTCGGCGAGGGATCGAACGTAGATGAGGACTTCTTTCATCTGGTCTTCGTTCAGAACGCTCTTCCAGGGCGGCATGACGTTCAGGCCGTCGGTCAGGGAAACGAGCAATTCCTCATCGGTCTTCTCGAGCCGTTCACCCTTCGCGAAATGGGGAGCATTGGGGAGCACCGGCGTCCCGTCGAGCCCATGGCAGACCGCGCAGTTGAGCTCGAAGATCTCCTGGCCGCCCTCCGCGTAGGCCGAGCCGGCGCCCAGCGCCGTCAGCATCACGAGCCCCAGGACCGACGCCGACACGCGCCTCCCCAATTCCGGCCTCACGATCCGCATCGTCTCTTCTCCATCTCCGGCTCCGATTTCGGTTCCCGGGGGCGCCCGGCCTCCTGGCATCGCTGCCGGGCCAGGGCAGAAGCCACCCCACCGCCGCCTGCCGAACGGGTCGCGCTGGAGGCGGCCTCAGGGTAACAACTTCCCTCTCTTCGGCGGGACGCAGGCCCCCGGCTAGCTGAAAGTCCGGTCCACGAAGGTCATCTGGGCCAGATCCTTCTTGTAAGGGCTTTCCCCGATCTTCCGGACCTTGCCGACTCCGAGCTTGAAGCGGTAGTTGCCGCTCATGGGATCGGTGACGCTCGGCGAGAGCGCATTCACCGCCCGCTTGGGGTTCATCAGACAGATCGAGAAGGTCGTTCCCTTGCGGACCGAATCCGTGACCATCGCCACCAGCTCGACCGAAGCGCTCTTGAACTCGATGTGGCCGTTCTTCAACAGGCCGGTGTACATCGCGTCTTCGAGGGTTCGATGGATGAAGCCGCCCGTCTGGACCGCGACACGGTCGCTGTAGGCCTCGACCATGTCGCCGCTCTCGATGCCGCGCGCCTTCGCATCCTCCGGATGGATCTCCAGGATGTTCTCGGGCCAGCGCTGCGTGATGTAGGAGCGCCGCTGGACGTCATCGAAGCCCGACTGCCAGACCTCGTTGATGCGCCCGCTCGAGACCCACAGCTCCTCACCCTTCGGTTTGATCGCGTCAAAGAAGTCGGCAAAGATGAACCAGGGCGACTTGAGCAGGTGCGGCCTGCCGGTCTGCGTCTTGAACGACTTGAAGATCTTGTGCATCCAGGTCAGCTTCTCGGGGCCCGTATGGGGCAGCTCCAGGGTGCTGTCGTGGAAACGCTTCGTGCCCAGGATCTTCCCATCCTCCTCGCGCACCGGGGTCTGGATGCCCTGGGTGCCGAGCTCCCGCAGGAAGTCGTGGCCACTCTTGCCCGCCTTCTTCGCGTACTTCAGGAACACCGCGTAGTCCCGCCTTCCGCGCCGGTTGCCACGCATGCTCTCTTCGTAGACGTCGTTGGAGGTCTTCCAGTCGAAGCCGGGGAAGCCCATCTTCTGTCCGATCTGCCCCACGATCCACCAGTCGGGCTTCGCCTCACCCGGCGCGTCGTAGAACTTGTCGTAGATGCGCATCCGGCGTTCGCCGTTGGAACGAACGAAGGCCTCCTCGCCCCAGGTCGCCGCGGGGAAGACGAAGTCCGCCAGCTCACTGCCGATCGGCTCGCGCAGGTAGATGTCCTGCACGACCATCATGGTCCCACCGGAATCGACCCGCTCCTTCATGACCTCGAGGGCATGGGCCTTGTCGTTCTTGCTGATCTGGGCGGGGTTGCCCCGGGTCAGCTTGGTCATGGACTCCTGCAGCGACTGCGACGCCGACATCGAGCCCACCCAGGTCGTCCCGACGACGTAGGCCATGCGGACGTGGCCGTTCTCCAACCACTTGTCCAGGTTGAGCGTCATCCGGCGTCGACCGAAGAACTTCTCCGGCCCCTTCGAACGCGGATAGGAGCCGCCGCTGTTTCCACCGCGCTGGTGACCGCCGAGGCGGCTGATCATCTGCCCCGGTCGGTTGCCGGCGCCGCAGATCAGGCCCAGCGAGGCGATGGAAGCCGTGTTGCTGTAGTTGTTGGTCCAGTAGTTGCCCTTCTCGATCCCCACGGAGAGCTTGGGACGTGTGCCGTCGGGGCGGGGCTTTGCCATCAACTCCGCAGCCTTGACGATCTGCTCCTTCGGCAGGCCGCAGAGCTCGGCGGCAAAGTCGAGCTCCGACTCCTTCTGCGACAGGATCCAGGCCTTGTAGTCCTCGAAGCCCTTCGTCTGCACCTTCCCCCAGGTCGTTCGCCACTGCCACGGGGTATCGCGGATGCCCCGCCCGAAGCCGGAGTCGGACTCCCACTTGTTGGCCGGCGGGAACTTGGCCAACCACTTCTTGTCTTCCCAACCGTTCTCGAGGATCACCCGGGCCAGAGCCATGTGCAGCACGGTGTCGGTTCCGGGGATCAGCTGCAGGTGCAGGCCCCCGTTCTTCACTGCGTAATCGGCTCCCGAGGTCCTGCGAGGGTTGACGAAGATCTGCTTCTGACCATGCTCCATGGTCCCGCGCATCATGTATTCGTTCCAGATGATGGTCTTCGTCTCGAAGGGGTCGGTACCGCTGAGGAAGACCACATCCGCCTCGTACCAGTCGTCGTAACTGGCCGAGAAGTTGTCGATGCCGGCGTCGCGGAAGCCGGGGGTATCCGGCGCGTGCCCCGGGTTGTCGTGGAAGGCGTGGGCCGGAGTGTGGATGTGGCGCCAAGCGAGCTTGGTGAGGGCGTAGTTGTTCTCGAAGTACTGGTAGGAGTACTGCTTCTGCGCGTACGCGCTCTCGCTGTACTTCTCGATGACGTAGTTCGCCATCTCGGCGAAGATGTCGGTGGCGTCATCCCACGAGATGCGCTCGAGCTTCCCGTTGATCCGCATCATCGGGTACTGCAGGCGATCGCGGGTGGGCGTATCCGGGTTGTAACACTTCTGGGCGATGCATCCGCCCCGAATGCTGTGGTCACCACCGCGGTTGACGACCTTGGAGTCCTTGTCGGGCACCACGATGACGTGCTGCTTCTTGCCATCGGCCGTCACGATGTTGTGCATGTTCGGGCTGATGAAACCACCCTTGAGCGGGCCTCTGGGAAAGTCCACACCCAGTGCATTCTCGGCAGCCTGGGGGCCACCGTTCTTGCTTCCCACCGGCCATCGGTAGACCTTGTAGCCGCAGGCGACGACGCAGTAGTCGCAACAGGTGGTGAACTGATCGGCGTCCGGCGGCGGCAGGGGAACATCGCTGTCCGGAGTGAAGTAGGGTTCGTTGGCCATGTCTTCTTTCCTCAGTGGCTCGTGCGGTGGATCGCGTGCTGGCTGGGTTCGACTGGATCAGCCGAGGTTGCCGTTTCGCCCGTAGAGCAGGCCTCGCAGCCCGGTTGCGTAGATCTCGCCCTCTTTCACCTCGAGGAGCACCTGGGGCAGGCTCTGTGTGGCGTGCCCCGAGACGACGATCCCGTAACGGGTCAAGTCGAAGCGCGAGAGGTGCGAGGGGCAGGGGCCCATCCCCTTGTGCTTGGCGTTGTACGCGCCAATCATGGTCATGCCCATGTGGGGGCAGGACATGCTGAAGGCAACGACGTCGCCGTCGGGCCCGACTCCGCCGCCAGCGGGGACGCCGAGCTTGACCAGCATGCACATCGACTTGGGGTCCGGGTACATGACGGTCACCGGCTTGTCGACTTCCAGGTCAGCGAGGCTGGCCAGGCGCTTGCTGGGAAGACGGGCGGTGCGCGCCATCAGGGTCCCACAGCCCGGCACGGTCAGCATCGCCAGGGTGGCTCCACCGACTCCAGCCGCCTGGAGGAAGCGACGCCTGCTCAACTGACAGGCCCGGCCCTCTCCATCTGAGTCTGTTTCCAGGATCTTGAATTCGGAGCTCATGTTGTGTTCCTCGCCCTGATGCGGCTACTTGGTGGAGACTCGTTCCGGCGGTTTCGGCAGCAATGGGATCTGGACCAGGATCTCGGGTCCGCTGAACCCCTCCAGGAATGCGACCAGATCGTCCATTTCGTCATCGCTCAGGTTCAGCTCCTTGAGGCGGTCGGTCTTCGTGCTGTAGCCGAAGTCCTTGAGGATGTAGTCCTCACCTCCGCCCTGGTTGTAGAACTCGACCACCTCGAAGAGATCGTCCATCACGCCGTTGTGGTAGTAGGGCGGCGTGTACTCGATGAAGCGAAGCGGCTGCGTGCGGAAGAGGCCCGCGTCCTCGTGGTTGTGTGTGCGGTGGTAGAGGCCCAGATCCGACTTGGTCTTCCGGAACATCTCCTCGGGCAGGCCCGCGCCGTAGTTCTGTGACCTGAACCCGATCTGGTTCTTGGCGATGTTGGAGAAGAGGGGCTGCCGGGGCAGGCCCAGGTTGTAGAACTTCTCGTCCGAGGCCAGCTTGCCGTTGTGGCACATGATGCAGCGGGCCTTGCCGTTGAAGAGATCCATGCCGCGGACCTGCGCCTCGTCCAGGGCATCCTCTTCTCCGCGCAGGTACCGGTCGACCGGGGAGTCGGTGCTCGTGAGGGTCCGCTGGAAGGCAGAGAGGGCCCGCCAGGCGTCGTGGATGGGGTTGTTGGCCGAGCCGAAGGCAGCCTCGAACATCTCGACGTATTCCGGAACCACCGTCAGCCGGGCGGTCATCATGTCCTGCTTGCCATTGCCCGCCAGGCCCTTGGCCGCCGAAGGCGCCTGGGTCTCGAGGCTGGCGGTGTGGCCATCCCAGAAGAGCTTGCTCATGTAGGCGGCGTTCACCACCGACTGGGAGTTGCGCCAGTGGGACTGACCGGGGTAGCTGCGGCTGATGGCCGAGTTCAGTGCCCAACCCGCGCCCTGGACGTGGCAGGTCTGGCAGGACACGCTCCCGTCTCCGGAGAGAGCGGGCTCGAAGAACAGGAAGTGGCCCAGCTTGACCTTGGGATCGTTCTTCAGGGGCCATCCATCCGCGTCGACACCCTGCGGGTTGTCCTTCGGAATCGGCGGAGGCCCGAGGGGCTCGAGCGCCGGGAAGAGCTCCCCATCGATCTCGAAGTAGGTCTTGCCGTCCTTCTGGACCGGCTTCGCGGTCCCGGCCCATGCCGGTAGGGCAAGACCGAGAGCCATCGCCGCGACGGCCAACAAACGGAGGGCCGTGGAGATCATGTCCGTCTCTCCCGTTGCTCTTTGCATCGTCATCACCTTGGTATGGAGGTCTCTGGAAGGCACTAGTTGTCCTGCCCCACCCACTTCAGGAGCTCGTAGGGAGGCCGCTTGTCCTCGGAGTAGTCCGCCGTGCGGTAGCCGAGATCGTCCCCGGCCAGGCTCTTCAGGAACTCGACCAGAGCGCCCTTCTCGGCGGCCGTCAAGCCGAGGGGCTTGATCAGCGGGTCCTGGTTCACGGCCGGGCCGCCGCCCTCGTTGTAGAAGTCAACCACGGATTCCAGGGTGGGCAGCATGCCGTTGTGCATGTAGGGCGCGGTCTTGGAGACCTCGCGGAGCGAGGGCGTCACGAAGGTGCCGAAGTACTTGTTGTTCTTCTCGGTACCGAAGAAGCCCGGATCGGACTTCAGGTTGCGGTAGTTCGGCGTGCCGAGGAACATCTGCTGCGAGCGCAGGGTCGTGTAGCGCTTCACTTCGAAGATGTCCGGGTTCACGGGCACCCCGAGAGCGTGTGCCTCTCCGTCGCTCAACATGAAGCCGTCGTGGCACTGGATGCAGTTCGCCTTGCCTTCGAAGAGCGCGAGCCCTTCCTTGGCCTCGGCGGAGAGCGCGCCCTTGTTCCCCTTCAGGTAGTTGTCGAAGGGCACGTTCTTCGAGACCAGCGTCTTCTCGAAGTCGCCCAGCGCCTTGATGATCAGGCCGAAGTGGGGCTCTCCCCCATAGGCCTTCTTGAACATCTTCACGTATTCTGGAATCTGCTTCATGCGCTGGCCCATGATCCGTCCGTCAGCGGCCATGAAGTGGGAATCCGTCATGGCATCCCGCGCCTGCGTCGGCAGGTCGTTCCCTCCGTCGAGGCGCCCGTCCCAGTAGAAGTACTTGGCGAAACGCACGTTCATCACCGTCTTGGCGTTCCGGTAGTGCAGGGTGCCGGGATAGCCGATCGACAGGGGCTCCGGGAAGGCCCAGCCCTTCTCCGGGATATGGCAATCTGCACAGGAGCGATCGCCGTCCCCTGAGAGCCGCTTCTCGAAGAACATGTACTTGCCGATCTCGACCTTTGCGGGATCCGGCATCTCCGCCTTCGGCAGGGGTGCCAGGGGGCGCGGCTCGGCCGCAGCGGCCGTGCCCATCGACAGGCCGAGCGCGACCAGGCTCACCCCTGCCCACACCAGGACCCATCGGGTCCCCGTCGTTCCTCTTGCAGTCAAGGCATCACTCCTGCTTCTCATCTCGTTCATGACTTCCATCCCGGCGCCCTAGAAACGGGCACTCTCGCTCGGCGCACGCATGGACACGGAGCTTCCTTCGTACTCCACCCGCTCGAGTTCACTCTCCGAGGCGTCGGCCCTGGTAGGGGGCTCGCCCTGATCGGAGGGGGGCAACACTCGCAGGATTCCCCACTGCCCGGCGATCGCGTGGGGCATGCGCTCGCTCGTCCACATGTAGTCCCCAGCGAGCTCGTGGGGGCCGCCCGCCACGAAGTTGAGCTCGAGCGCGTCGGCCGGCCCGAAGTGCTGGACCTCCAGCATCTCGGCCCCCGCCACGTTGGGCTCGAGCGGCCATTGGTGCCCTTCGACGCTGAAGGTCGTGTTCTGCTCGCCGTGGGATCCGATCACGTGCATTCGCAGGGTCGTGCCCGCGGCGACCTCGATCACCGGGGTCGCGGGATCGGGGGCCTTGCCGTGGCAGTGCACCGCATCCTCCTGCGGGCAACCATAGGTTTCGGCGCGCCAGGCCATGGGTTCGACCCGGTAGTTCACCGCCGACATGCCCGCCGTGCTCGCGATGTAGGGCATGAAGGGGGTCCCGATCAGGTTGTCTTCCTCCTGGAAGTGCAACGCCACGTCCCTGTAGTCGGGGCGACTCCGATTGCCCCGCAGAGAGCGGTCGACGACCACGTCCGCCTGCCAGCTGTTGCCGAGAGAGATGTCCTTGCCGGTGGAGGGGTCCTGGTAGCGAGAACCCCGGGGGCCGACGATGATGGCTCCGTAGAGACCATCGCGGAGGTTGCGGGTGATCTTCGCGAAGTCGGTGACGATGGCCGTCGCCTCACCGAACTCGGGATGGGCATAGAAGGTGTAGGTCCGCTTGCCGCCGGGCGCGACGGTCTGGTCCCCCTTGTTCCGCCCGATGTTGGCGCCCATCGAGTCGTGGGGGTCGTAGGCCAGCATGTCGGCGTGGAAGGAGGCCTTCTCGCTCTTCAGCTGGTTGTGCAGGGTCACCTTGATGCAATCGCCCACGTTCACGCGCAGGGTCAGGGGGTGCGGCTGGGTCTTCCCGGAGCGGAGGGAAGCGACCTCGCTGGTGAGGGCGAAGATCTTGCCCTCGGGGTTGGCGAAGATCAGGTTCCGGTTCGTCCCGCTCGGCGCAGGGGCCAGATCCGGTGCCTTCGGGTGGAAGTCCAATGGCAAGTCGATGGCGGCGACGTCGAAGCTCTTCAGCGGCGCGTCGTCCGGGCACAGCCCCGGGGCCGACTTGGGGATCTCCTTGTGCATGGGCAGCGGCTGCAGACCCTCCCTCAGCTCGTCCTCGACCCGGATCAGGCCCCACATCCCCTCGCCGAAGTGGGAGAGGCGGCCGCTGTGGTACATGTAGTCGCCGGCCTTCTTCTGGGGGCCGCCCGCTTCCGGGATCACCAGGTCATAACGCTCGGCGATGGCGATGTGCACCGAGCTCTGGGGGCGCGCACCGGTCAGGAAGCGCTCGACCGGGAAGTAGTGGCCCTGGACGTGGATCACGTGGCTCTCGTTGGCCGCTTCGGCGAGAGCGCGGATCACGATGGGATCACCGAGATAGGCGTTCACCATCGGAGTATCGGGATCACCGTGTTCCTCGCTGCTGAAGAGACGCGACGCGTCGTCGTTCTCGTTCAGGCGACGATGCAGAGGCTCCGCGCGCAGCCCGATGGAGCCGCCCGAAGTGCGATCACCGCCGTTCAGGTAGCTGAAGGCGTTCACCGGGAGGCTCCACGAGTCCATGCTTCCGAGCGCGTTGATGGTGTTCGGCTTGGCATCCGGACTGGGCTTCTTGTTGACGACGGCGCCCGCGACCACCTGCGTCTCGGTGGTGGGGTTGCTGTCCTGGATCTGCATCACGAACTCACGGAAGCTCCCCGTGACCTGGGATGAGACGGGCTCCGTGGTGTGGATGTCGACCACGTTGCCGCTTCGCACCTGCTCTCCGGTGACGGGATCGTGATAGGTCGATCCCTTCGGCTCGATGATCGTCGAGCCGAACAAGCCGTGGCCCCAGGAGGTCAGGCCGTAGACGTGGTCGTGCCAGTAGGTGATCCCGAAGTCCGAATCGGCGTACCAGCGGTACCGGACGAACTCCGTGCTGACGAACTCGCCCTTCTCGTGGTCGTGGGAGAGGGCCTCGGTGAAGACCAGGGTGTCCCCCTTGATCTTCTCGATCTCCCGGATGTCCAGGCGGCCGACCGCGTCCATGCCCACGCCGACGTAGACCCCCGGCTGGTAGACGCCGGAATCCGCGACCTTGATCGAGCTGGAGCCGGCCTTGGCGCGAGAGGTGGTCAGGGTGTTCTGGGGCGTGCCCATCCCCTTGCCCTCGTCCTCGAGGATCGTGAAGGGGCGCACCGACTGCTCGTAGTTCATCCCCGTGATCACCCCATCCGAAGCCTGCACGTCGAACTGCACGAAGTGGATGTGCATGTTCACCTTGCTCGAATAGAGATTCTCGTGGTCGTCCGGGATCTCGTTGGCCAGCACCACATCCACGCAGTCGTGGACGTTCATTCGGACGACGAGCGGGATCTTCAACTCGTCGTTGGCCCGGATCTCCTCTTCCTCTTCGTGGAGCACGTAGATCTGGCCCTGGGGATCGACGATCGCTTCCTGGTCCCCCTCCGCCTTCGTCATCGTGATCGGCGTGCTGATCGCGTGGATGTTGTAGTGCTTCAGCTGGCCGGGCGCGGCTGCCTCCCGCGGACAGAGGCTCCAGGGCCCGTTCTCTCCGGGCCGGGAGACGTTGGCGCTGTTCTCGCCGTTGGCCTGACGATGAATCGGCTCCAGGAAGGGTGCCGGGCTCTTCCCCGGGCTGAAGGGCGGGCGTTTCCCGAAGTGGGGCCGCATGCCCGGAAAGGCGCGCTTTCCGGTCGCCGGATCGAACAAGAGGGGCGGCCTCTCGCCGGGCTGGTTGCCCATCCACTGGGGCTTGTACTTGGCCCAGTTGATCATCGTCTCCGGTTCGCCCAGGTACAGCTCACCCTCGCGCTCCCAGTTCCAGACGCTGGAGTCGTAGGCGAGGATCTGCTCCTTCCAGTTCTCCTTCTTGCCCGGAAGGCCCTTGGGCGGCAGCTGCATCTCGACCCAATCGTCGAGCGAGAAGCGGCTCTTCTCCAGGTCGGTCTTGGTGTCGAGGCCTCCGATCTCGAAGTCCTGGCCGAACCACTCCACGCTCGTCCCGACCAGCTTCGTCGAGTCGACGGCCGGCAGCATCTTCCCGCGCCGATCCGGAAGCTCGGCCAGCGGCGGCATGGTGTCGGTCCTGGCCCCCTCGACCTGCAGGGTGTTGTAGGTCCGCCAGAAGGCCCACATGCCGGCCACGTAGTGGTGGACGACGTGACAGTGGTAGAGGAAGTCACCGGCTGTGCGCTGGCAACCGCCCGAGCCGCACTCGATCACCAGGTCGTGGGTCTCGGCCGGACCCAGCGATTGGACGTCCACCCGGTTCGAGGCGGCCTGGATCGGGGGGTACTTGATGGGGCCGTTGGTGCCCAGATTCTCGTTGGCGGAGCCGAAGAGGTCGAGCTCCTGCTCCAGCTCCGACTGACGGCGCCAGCGGATCGCGCCGCCGTGCAGGTGGTGCGAATGGAAGACCTCGGTGCCCCCGTGGACGAGCCGCCACTTGGCGGGGTCTCCCAGGTAGGAGCGCGGGATCGGCGTCGAGGGGTCGCCATTGTGATAGGCGCTGTAGGACTGCGACTCGTCCATCAGGCCGAAGAGCTCCTGCTCCTTGCGGAGCCCGTTTCCAAAGGGCTCGCTCCGGTAGTTCAGCGCCTTGCCCGCGGAGAGGTAGTTGTGGGCCGTCGGGTCGCGCTGGGAGATCATCTCCTCATCGATGTTGAGGGGGCGCATCTCGCCGTCGCCCGTCTCGTGGTAGACGACCACGAACTCCCTGAAGTCGGGGCCCTTGGGGTCCTCGATCATCGCCAACCAGCCGCTCTTGATCGGCTCCCCGGTGTAGGGGCTCAGATGCCTCGACCCTTCGGGCTCCACCGTGACGGTGCCGAAGAGCCCGGTGGCGGCCTGGGTGTGATTGTGGCTGTGGAACTGCTGGACGCCTTCCTGGTGGCCGTACTCGACGTGCCACTCGAAGCGCCTGGTCTCACCGGGCGCCACGTTGGTGTCGGGATTGACCGAGGTGGCCGGCTCGCCGGTCTCGCTCACCACGAGGCTCGAGCCGTGCAGGTGGAAGCTGACGTCCTCGTCCTCCACCTCGTTGGAGAGATTCACGACCAGGCACTCGCCCTGGTTCACGCGGATCGCCAGGGGCTGGATGATGTCACCCGACAGGCCATTCGTGACGGAGCCTGGATCTTCGAGGGCGTAGCGCGCGTCTTCGTTCTTCAGCTCGGCTTCGCGCACCGCCTCGATGTTCTCGCTCAGCACGTACATGTAGCCGGGATAGAAGTCGTGGTACTGGTTGAGCGTGATGTCGACGTTGATGGCGGTCACGTCGTAGACGCGCTTCACCACGTCGGCAGGACAGGGATGGCCGTGGCGAACCGAATCGGTCGCAGTCCGCACGAGGCGCACGTCCTCGCGGAGGTCGCCTCCGAAGTGCTGCCTTCCGGATTGGGTATAGGTGCCGCCCAGGGCCACCTTCTGCTTCTGCTGGAGATGCCGAGCCGCGAGGTTCGGGTTCGTGGTGCCCCGGGTTCCGGTCAGGCCGAGGTTGATGGCGGCGGGGATCCCAGCCGCCCCGGAGTAGATGCTCTGGCTCGCATCCTCGGCCTCCTCGGTTCTCTCCTCTCCATGACCATGGGCCAGGGTCGCGGCGAGGAGCAGGGCGCCCGCCAGCCCGAACAGGAATGCGAGACGATGGCGAGCTGCGCCGACCCTCGGGAAGGTCCGGCCCGACGTCGATCCGTTCCGGCCGCCGGACCCGATTCGCTTCATTCGCCGCCCCCGCTGGGTGCCGCTGCGGGTTCTACGGGGGTCGCCTTCGGACGGATGCGCGCCTTGAACTTGAAGTTCGCCTCGGTGGTCCCGTTGGCCGAGACGGTCACCTCCTGCTTCTGCTCCCTCTTGAACTTGGGATGCCACGCGATCAGCTTGTAGGTGCCCGGCGGGACCTGGTCGATCGTAAAGCTCCCGTCTTCCGCGGAGAAGGCGTAGTACGGGTTCTCGACCTTGCGGAACCAGTTCTGCATGTGCTCGTGCTGGTCGCACTCGAGCTTCAAGACCTTGATGGAGGCCTTCGCGAACTTGACCTCGAGGTCCAGCTGGCCCTCACCCTCGAGGTCCTCGTTGTGCATCGTGGTCTTCACGCGACCCTTCGAGGCGTAGGTGTGCGGGCTGTGCTTGACCGGGTCCTGGTTCCTGAAGTTCAGCATCTTCCCCTGGGCGATCACGCCGGTGTAGGGGCCGAAGATGCACTCCTTGGGCTTGATGGTCGTTCCGGGAAACTCGGCATTGCCGCCCGGGACCTGCGAGTGGAAGGCGCTCTCCGGGGGGCCGCCTTGCACCTCCTCCTTCGGGAAGGGCTTTCCGGCGGCGACCTCCTCGAGCAGCAGCACGACGTCCGCCAGCTTGTTGTCCTTCGAGCGGATCTCCGCGACGAGCCGGTCCTCGGTCCCACAGACCTCGGGAGTCTTCTCGACCTTGAAGCGCCTGAGCTCGGGCACGGGGCCGGTGAGCGAGATCGTGCCCGAGATCGTGCCGCCGTCCTTCACGGGTGCCACCTCGTACGCGGAGGCGGTGTGGGCCAACCACGTGGCGATCGCGAAGACTGACGCCGTGATGGCAACTCGCTTGGTCCGCATTCTCGTTCTCCTGGTGTCTGACAAGAGGTGGTGCCCCGGTCGGCGAATACCCAACCCGGCGGAATCACTGCCGGATCTTCCTTGCCGCGGACGATAGAGGGTCGCATCCGGAGCCTGTATGACCTCCGTCATAGGCCGGAGCGAAATCCGGACGCGGCGGCGCCGCGGACGTCGCATTCGGGCTCTGGTGCGGGCCTGCGACGAGGGCCGGGCCGGCGCAGGGCAGGCTACGAGCCCGCTTCGCCCGACATGCGACGCAGCTCCTCCGCGTTCAGCACTTCGACCCGACCCACGGCACCGAGGATGAGCCCCTCGCGCTCGAAGCGGCGCAGGACCCGGATCGCCGTTTCCACCGTCGTTCCGGCGGTTTCGGCCAACGCTCGTCGGGTCACACGCGCCTCACCCTCGCGAGCGGCCTCGAGAAGGGCGCTCGCAAGCCTCGCGGGCGCAGGGTCGTGTGCGAAGGAACGGAGACGCTCGTGGGCTTGATGCAGACGGCCCGAGATGATCCGCAGCACCTCGACCGCCAGGTGCGGCTCCTCCTGGAGCAATGCCAGGACTTCCCTTCTCGGCAGACACCATGCCGAGCCGTCGGTCACGGCTTCGGCGCTGGCGGGGTACTTGTCCTGTCCCAACGCCGAGATGGCCCCGAAGGCTTCCCCCGGATAGAGGGTCTCGAGGGTTGCCAGCCGGCCGTCGACGGAGCTCTTGAAGAGGCGCACTTCGCCCGTCTCTACGACCCAGAGGTACTCCGCCGGAAGGCCCGCCGAGAGGACGACCTCCTGGCGCTTGAACCGCTTCATGACGAGGAGCGAGCGCACCCGGTCGAAGCGCTCCGCGGAAAGCGCCCGGAAAAACTCAGCCTCTTCCAGTCGAACTTCGGGTGCTTCGGGCACCGGGCAGGACCTCGGCCGGGCAATATAGCCCGATCGCCTGCCGGTATGACCAACATCATGTCCGGCGCGCCCAATGGTGAATACCCTCTTGCCGGAAATCGAGGGGGAACGATCCAGGGGATGCGCCCGTGGTAGGCAAGATCACCGACGAGCACCGTGTCCTGGAGCGACTCTTCGCCCGGGCGCTGGCGCTGTTCGCCGGCGAGGGCCCGCCCCTCGAGGCCCGAGAGGCCTTCGAGGAGCTGAAGGAGGCGCTGGCGTCTCATCTCGGTGCGGAGGACACCCTCTACTTTCCGACCATCTGGGAGCTTCGGCCGGAGTTCAAGGACCGACTGCGGAGCTTCATCCGCGCCCACCATCACTTCCGCGGGCTCCTCGAGGAGATCACGGGGCTGGTGGACAGTGACGAGAGGGAGGAAGCCACCCACTTGCTCGGGCGACTCAGGCACGAGTTCGGCAGGCACGAAGGCAGTGAGGAGGACACGCTGCGCTCTCTCGACCAGCTGATCCTGGACGATGGGGCGAGCTAGCCCCACCCCACCGGACGAGCTCGAGCGCAACGAGGCCGCTCGAGAGAATGGGACATTTTCCCCCACTTGATCGAGGCCGATCGAGGGGTGCAATCAAACGGACCGGACGATCGTCCTGTCCAGCAACGCGTGCCCTGCCCGATGCCGCGGCAAGGCACCCACCAGGAAGGAAGTGAGAGGATGACGACGACGAAGACCCGGACCTCTGGGCTGGCGGCCATTGCCGCGACCCTGCTGCTGGCGCTGATGGCCGCGTCGGCCCAGGCCGGTGACGATCCCTCGATCAAGGGGGACCTCCGGACCAACATCCACAAGGCCATGAACGAGTTCGTGGCCAGCCAGTCGGTCGACGGCGCGCTGCGCCTCTACGACCCCGTCGATGGCAAGCTCCTGACCCTCGGATCCTACGACCTGCACAGCGGGATCGTGAAGAAGGGCGACTTCTACGTGAGCTGCGCGGACTTCGTGGACCAGAGCGGCCGCAAGATCGACGTCGACTTCCTGGTCATCCCCAAGGACGGCCAGCTGCAGGCGACCCAGGGCATCGTGCACTCCGTCGAGGGCAAGAAGCGGGCCTATCACCTGGAGTGACGAGGCGACGGACGCAGCCGCCGGCCCGAGCCCGGGGCTCCGCCCCGGGCCAGGGCGAGGATCTCGACGAGCTGTTTCGACGGGGTTTTCGCTATGCGATGGCGCTCACCCACGAGCCCGATCGGGCGGCGGACCTGCTTCAGGACGCCTGTGTGGCATGCCTCAGCGCGAAGGCCCCGTGGCGGGCCGGCTACCTGTTCCGGGCAATTCGCAGTCGCTTCGTCGACCAGTACCGCCGCCAGATGCTGGCCGTCGTCGAGCCGATCGGCACCGAGGAGGAGCTCGCCCAGGCGGGAGACTTCGCGGAGCTGCGAAACGCCGAGCTCCTCGTGGCCGATATCGGGTCGCTCGACAAGGCGCTGGGGACGCTGCGCCCCGAGGAGCGAGAGGTGCTCTTCCTCTCCGCGGTGGAGGGCTACACCGCCCAGGAGATCGCCGAGCTGGCGGGGCGCCCCCGCGGCACGATCCTGAGCGTCATCCACAGGGCGCGGCGCAAGCTGCGCGATCTCCTCCAGCCATCGGAGGCCGAGAAGACGTCATGAGTCGCGAGCCCCTGGACGACCACCTCCGCCGCTTCTACGACGCCCAGGAGGTCGATCCGACCGTCCTCGAGCGGCTGAAGCAGCTTGCGGCCCTCGAGAACGAAGGCGCCGGACCGGGCGCCCGCGCCAAGCGGAGCCCTCGAGGCCGCCTCGTGATGGCGGCGGCCGCCCTGGCGGCGCTGGTCCTGGTCGCCCTCTTCGTCCCGGGCCTCCGCGATGGCGGATCGGGAGGGCCGGAGGCCCTGGCCGGCTCGATCCTCCGCGAGATCGCCCTGAATCACAGCAAGAACCTGACGGTGGAGTTCGCGGCGGTCGGCTATCCGCGCCTGCGCGAGCAGATGGCCGAGCTCGACTTCTCGCTGCGGGCTCCGCGTCGGACCCCGGGCGGCGACCTCCACATGCTCGGGGGCCGCTACTGCTCGATCCAGGGTCGGCTCGCCGCGCAGATCAAGCTCGAGGACGAACGCGGCCGCGT
>NYZB01000176.1 GCA_002687015.1 Deltaproteobacteria bacterium | reverse complement strand
TACGCGACGATCAGCACGCAGTACTGGGCGACCTGCGTGTAGGTGATGCCGCGCATCCCGCCGAGCGTGGCGTAGAGGAAGACCAGGGCCATCCCGATCACCACTCCGGTGTTCACGTCCACCTCGAGGAAGCGCGAGAAGACGACCCCGACGCCGCGCATCTGCCCTGCGACGTAGGTGAAGGAGATGAAGATCGTGCACAGCGCGCCCACCAGCCGAGCGCCGTTCGAGTAGTAGCGGTCGCCCAGGAACTCAGAGGTGGTGAACTTGCCGTACTTGCGCAGGTAGGGCGCCAGCATCAGCGCGAGCAGGACGTAGCCACCCGTCCAGCCCATCAGGTAGATGGTGCCGGTGTAGCCCATGAAGGAGATGAGCCCGGCCATCGAGATGAACGAGGCCGCGCTCATCCAATCCGCGCCGGTGGCCATGCCGTTGGCGATGGCCGGCACGCCGCGGCCGGCGACGTAGAAGCCCTCGGTGGAGCGCACGCGGCTCAAGACCGCGATGCCCACGTAGAGCGCGAAGGTCAGACCGACGAGCAGGTAGGTCCAGGTCTGGACGTCCATGCCGCGGCCTCAGTCCACTCCGTGCCGACGGTCGAGCCGATCCATCCAGACCACGTAGACCGCGATCAGGACCACGAACACGTAGATCGAGCCCTGCTGAGCGAACCAGAAGCCCAGCGGGAAACCGCCCAGGGAGAAGCGGTTCAGGGGCTCCACCCAGAGGATGCCCAGGCCATAGGACACGAAGGCCCAGACGGCGAGTAGGATCGCCATGACCCGCAGGTTGGCGCGCCAGTACTCCCCGGCCTGGGGCGGAGCGTGGGGCGGCCCGGCCATCAGTGGACGGTCTGGCCCAGGGTCTTCGCCCCGATCAGGGCACGCACGGCATCCGCGATCCCGTCCACCGAGAGATGGAACATCGGGAACAGGTTCTTGATGATCCGCGTGGTGTGGGTCTGCTCCCAGGTGTCCTGCTCGTCGGGGTTCAGCCAGACGACGCGCTCGAAGTGGTCGTGGATGCGGTGCAGCCAGTCGATGCCCCGGGTCTCGGTGGTGCGGCGCGGGTCGATGTTGCCGAAGGGCTCGAGGAGCTCGGCCGGGTGCATCGCCGCGTCGCCCACGATCAACACCTTCCAGCGCTCGTCGAGCTTGCGCAGGACGTCACCGGTGGGGATCGCATCCTTGCGAAGGAGGGCGGCCGTGGTGCCCAGCAGCTCGTAGGGGCAGTTGTGGAAGTAGTAGGCCCGGAACTCGCGCAGGCCCCGCTCCTCGTGCAGCGCGGTCAGGAGCTTGCTGACGGGCTCGTAGTAGGGGTCCATGGTCCCGCCCACGTCCATCAGGAGCAGCAGACGCACGTTGTTGCGCTTCTCGGGGCGGAACACGAGCTCGATCTCTCCCGCGTTCCGGCAGGTCTCGTCGATGGTCTCGTCCAGGTCGAGCTCGTTGGCGGGACCCACGCGGGTCAGGCTGCGCAGGCGCCGCAGGGCCACCTGGATCTGGCGGATGTCCAGGCTCGCGTCCGTGCGGTAGTCGCGGAAGCGTCGCTCTTCGGCCACCTTCATGGCCGAGCGGTTGCGGCTCTGGCCGCCGACCCGGATGCCCGTCGGATGCTCCCCGCCGTGGCCGAAGGGCGAGCGACCACCGGTTCCGACCCACTTGCCGCCGCCGTCGTGGCGCTCGGTCTGCTCGGCCAGCCGCTCCAGGAACTGCTGCATGAGCTCGTCACCCGTCAGCCATTCCAGGGCCTGGCGCTGCTCCTCGGTGAGCTCCTGGAAGTTCTTCGGGTCCTTGAGCCACTCGAGCACCTCGTCCTCGATGTCGAGAGCGCCTTCGACACCCTCGAAGACCCGGAGGAAGACCCGGTCGAAAGTGTCGAAGTAGGTCTCGCTCTTCACGAGGAGGCTTCGCGACAGGTTGTAGAAGCGCTGGAGGCTGCTCCCGTGGAGGCCCTGCTTCAGGGCCTCCATGAGCATCATCCACTCCTGCATCCCGACGGGGACGCCGTGCTCTCGCAGCCCGTAGAAGAAATCGAGGAACAAGCGCTCTTCCTAGTTGTTGTAGCGGGGCCCGAGATCCTGCCAGGACTCGGGATAGCGACCGCCCCGATCGTCGTAGGCCTGAAGGGCCTCCGTGTCCTGCTCGTTCTTGAGCAGGGAGCCCAGGAAGGGGATCTGCTCTTCGATCTGCTCGGCGCTGATGCCCGAGCGCAGCAGGACCGAGATCCAGTCGATCAGCTCGGAGGTCGAGGGCTTCTTGCGCAGCTCGCTCTGCTCGCGCAGCCAGTAGAACTTGAGCAGCACCTTGTCGAGGAGCGTCGTGTCGAGGTGGGGGTGGTGCACGTCGACGATGCGTTTCATCAGCTCCGGCTCCGGGAACTCGATGAAGTGGAAGACGCAGCGCCGCAAGAAGGCGTCGGGGAGCTCCTTCTCGTTGTTCGAGGTGATCAGCACGATGGGCCGCTGCCGGGCCTTCACCTCGTCGCCGGTCTCCATGACCGTGAAGCGCATCTCGTCGAGCTCGAGCAGGATGTCGTTCGGGAACTCCAGATCCGCCTTGTCCACCTCGTCGATCAGCAGGACGTGCCGCTCCTCCGCGGCGAAGACCCGCCCGATCGGGCCGAGCCGGATGTAGGTGCGAATGTCCGAGACGTCGCCATCGCCGAAGCGCGCATCGTTGAGACGTTGCACGGTGTCATAGACGTAGAGGCCGTCCTGGGCCTTGCTCGTGGACTTGATGTGCCACTGCTCCATGGGCATGCCCAGCCCCTCGGAGACGTGCTGGGCCAGGAGGGTCTTGCCGGTGCCCGGCTCGCCCTTGATGAGCAGCGGACGCTCCAGGGCGATCGCGGCGTTCACCGCCTCGACCAGGGAGGGCGACGTGATGTAGCCCTCGGTCCCGGAGAAGCGCAGGAAGTCGTCGTTCCAGTCGTTCATGGGGCCGGATACTACCCCTCCGGGGGCTGGCGTCACGCTCCCAGAGGCACGACGCCCCGAGCGGTTTCTACCCCAGGCGACCCACTCGCATTGGGGAAGACCCCAATGCGCCGGGTACCCCGCCCGGGTGAAGACAGCGCCGCGCCGTCGACCCTATCCTCGGGTCCGAAGGTCGCGGCACGGGGGACGAGCTGGCGGACCGGCGATGTTGGGCGTGCACCCGGCTCCTCGCTGGAAGGCCACAGAGAACTCTGCCGCGGCCTTCGTAACGACGCCTTCCCGCCGCTTCATCCCGCCAGGTCCATTCCAGACTCGGACACCCGAAGCCGATTGCGCCGACGCCCGAGCCGCCCTTCACTTGGAGCACGCCTCGAGGAGACCGGGTTCCCCGGCCATGTTGACCCAGCCGCTGCTGCACCAGTTCATCGACCGCATCCACGCCAGTGCGATCGAGAGCGAGTTTCCCGTGGCGCTCGCCCGGGATCTGTCGAAGGAGCTGGGCGGCGCATTCATCGCCGTCTCCCGCTTCCACCGCTTCCCGGTCGAGGTCGGACAGCAGACGATCAGCCGGCCACTCGGTCCCTACGAGGAGAGCTGGCTCGAAGACCACTCCCAGGAGCTTCCCTGGGCCGATATGATGGCCGGTGACGCCTCCGGCAGGTTCTTCGAGGTCGGCGAGTACTTCGGCGAGGAGCAGATCCGGGCCACCCGCTACTTCCGCGAGTGGATGCAGCCGCAGGGCTTCGCGCCCCTCGCCGTCATGGGCAGCTCCCACCCGCCCACGGACGAGGTTCCGGGCAGCGGCTGGGCGCTCTACCGCGATCGGGACTTCGACGCCGAGGAGGTCGAGTTCTGCCGGGTCCTCGACACCCAGCTGGCCCGTGCCGCCCAGACCGCCTGGCACCTGCACATGGCGCGGGCCGCGCGGGATGCGGCGCTGGAAGTTCTCGATTCGGGCATCGAAGGCATCCTGCTGATCAACCCGAACGGCCTCGTCACGTGGCGGAACCGACGCGCGGTGGATCTTCTGGCCCGCGAGCCGGCTCTGCGGGTGGAGGCCGGTCGACTCCGCAGCAGTATTGCGTCCGTCGACACCGCGCTGGCCGCGGCCCTGTCCGGGGCGACCGACCCGAACGAGGCCGGCACGCCGACCGTGGTGTCGGTTCCCAGAGGCCGAGGTGAGCTCCCGCTCGGCATCGCGCTCGTGCCCGTCGCGAGACCGCTCCCCGACCTGCGCGGCAACGAGCCGGCTGCACTCGCCTTCCTGGTCGACACGACCGCGGTCCGACGCCCTGCGGTCGGCCTGCTCGAGGCCCTCTACGGGCTCACACCCGCCGAGGGCCGCCTGGCTCGCGCCCTGGCGGGCGGCCAGACCCCCGCGAGCTTCGCCGAGACCACCGGGCGCTCTCCTGAAACGGTGCGCACTCAGCTCAAGTTCCTGTTCCGCAAGCTGAAGGTCAGCCGGCAATCGGAGCTGATCCGGCTCCTGGCGACCACCCCCGCCTCGAACCTCCGGGACTGATCAAGGGGCGGCGGGATCGGCGGCCTGGCCCTGCCAGAGCGGCTCCTCGATCTCGAAGCCCACCGCCGTGCCCCACTGATTGCGGTAGCTCACCCGGTGCACGGGGACTCGCGGCGCGACCCCCCAACGCCCGGTCGGGTAGCCCATGGTGACGCAGGCGTTGAAGCTCCAGCCCTCGTCCCTGGGTGCGCCCAGGACGTCGAGCATGGCGTCGAGCTCGAATCCGAAGACACTCGTCAGCGCCGAGCCGACGCCCTCGGCCCGGGCCGCCAGCATGGCGCTCCAGACGGCCGGGTAGATCGAGCCTCCGCTCCTGTCGAACCGGGAGAATGCGAAGAGCAGCAGCGGATAGGTCTCGAAGTGGTCCGCCAGCCACTGGGCCGAGCTCTGCATCTTGCGGAACTTCCGGCTCCCGGGCTCGTCCGGGTTGGCCGCCGCGGTCCTCGCCTGGGACTGGTACATCGATTCGAAGAGCTGCTTGAAGCAGGACCGGTAGATCGGGCCGAGCCGGGCCCGGACGGCGGGATCGTCCACCAGGAGGAAGCGCCACATCTGGGCATCGCCGCCGCTGGGCGCCCGGATCGCCGCATCCAGGATCCGGCGTTGCACCTCTTCGGGAATCGGATCGGGCTTCACCCGGCGCATGGCGCGGGTGGTGTAGAGGACTTCGTGGACGTCCATGGGCCTCCCCCTCGAGGGAGCCAGCTTGACACGGATGCGAGCGCGCTGGCCACCGGCCGCTCGCGCTCAGTCGTCGTAGCGGACCTCGCAGGTGCGGCCGGTCGGGCGGGCCTGGCAGGTGAGGACCCAGCCCTTGGCGACCTCCGCCTTGTTGAACACCTCGTTGTGCGCCATCACCAGGTCTCCCTGCACGGTCCGGGCCGCACAGGAGCCGCAGTAGCCCTCCCGGCAGGCAAAGGGCACGTCGAGGCCGGCATCGATCGCAGCGCGCAGGATCGACTGCCCGGCCGCATAGGGCACCCGATGCTCCTCGCCCTCCAGGTGCACGAGGATCTCGGCGGGCACCTCTCCCTCCACCTCGTCGGCGCCCAGGAGCCGCTCGAGCGACGCGTCGTTCTCCGGGGATTCGAAGCGCTCGATGAAGGTGCGGTCGGCGGCGAAGCCGCCCGACGCGAGCGCCCTCTCGACGACGTCCATGAAGGGCGTGGGACCGCACACGTAGGCGTCGGCCCCTTCGAACCCGCGACCGTGGGCGGCGGCCGCACTCACGTCCAGGAAGCCCTGGGTATCGTCCAGATGGTGGATCACCTGGAGACGGTCGCCCTGGACCGAGCTCAAGGCCTCGAGTTCGGCGGCGAAGATGACCGAGCCCCGGTCCCGGTTCGCGTAGACCAGCCGGATCCGGCGCGTCGTGGTCGCCAGGGCGCTCTTGACCAACGAGATGACCGGCGTGATCCCGCTGCCGCCCGCGAAGAGGAGCAGAGGGGCCTCCGATCCGCGCAGCACGAAGCGTCCACTCGGCGCCATGACCTCGAGCTCGTCGCCCGGCGAGAGCTCGTCGTGGAACCAGTTCGAGATGCGCCCGCTCTCGACCCGCTTGACGGTGACCTTCCACTCGCCCGCCTCGCTCACCGGGCAGCTCGCCAGCGAGTAGCAACGAATCAGGGAGTCACCCTCCCAGGGCACCCGGAAGGTCAGGAATTGACCCGCCCGGTAGGCGAAACGCTCCTTCAGGTCCGCGGGAACGGCCAGCACGAAAGAGCGTGCATCGGGGGTCTCCTGCACGACCCGGTCGAGGATGAGACGGTGGTAGTGCACGCCGGGGTGGTTAGGCCAGCCACTGCAGCCTTTCAAGCGGCCCCGACCGGCACGCGCGACACCCGCTACCGTCTGCGACGCCCATCAGCACGTGAGGGATCGTGGACCCCGGAACCATCTTCTGGAGCGGAGCCTTGGTCAACATGGGCGTCATCGTCGCGTTGGCCGCCCGGGGCGTGCGACAGATCCGGCGCGACGAGGTGGCAGCCCACCGGCGCTCGATGCTCGCGGCCAGCAGCCTGGTCGCCCTCTTCCTGGTCGCCTACGTCGTCAAGCGTCTGGCCATCGGCGCCGAGGACCTCTCGGTGTGGAGCGCAGGCCAGCGGATGAACCTCTACGTGCACGAGAGCCTCGTCGCGACCATGCTGATCGCGGGCGTCGTGGCCTTCACCCTGGGTCGGCGCCTCGCGGGGACGCGCCGGGTGACGGGCCGAGACTCCGACCCACGCGCCGAGCCGGCTTGGCTTCGCCGGCATCGCCGCGCGGGCTGGCTGGCGGTCGCGGGCTCTACACTGGGCTTCGCGACGGCCTGCGGGATCCTGGCGGGGATGTTGAACCGCGCCTTCTAGGGGCTCGCCGTCGGAGAAGGGGCAGGCCAGCGGCCACCCACGGCTCGCGCGGGCGGCCGCCGCAGACCCCCCGCCGGCTAGACGTCCTCCTGAGGAAGCCGCGTGAAGTCGGGCTTGCGCTTCTCGCGGAACGCGGCGATCGCCTCCCGGTTGGCGGGCCCCCTCGCCAGGCGCGCGAAGGTGCGGTTCTCCCGCTCGCGGGCGGCGCGGATGGCGCCGAGCCTGCTTTCGAGCAGCAGCTTCTTCGTACCGACCAGCGACGCGATCGGCATCGCGGCCATTTCTCCCGCGACCTCCATCGCCTCTTCGAGCAGGCGCTCCCCCGGAAGGGATCGCCAGGCGAGGCCCAGCTCGACGGCCTGGTCCGCACGGATCCACGACGCCGTGTAGAGCAGGTGAGCGGTCTCTTGCCAACCCACCGTCTCGGGCAGCAGGTGGGTACTGCCCGCCTCCGCGGTGACCCCCAGGCTCACGAAGGGCGCGCGCAGCCGCGCCTCGTCGGCGATCAGAACCAGGTCGCAGTGGGGCAGCATGGTGAGTCCGATGCCGACCGCGATCCCGTTCACCGCGGCGATCAGCGGCTTCGGAAACGTCTCCAGCGTCTCGATGAAGGGGGGGAAGCCGTGGCGCGCACCGTCCTGGTGACGACGTGGGGTCTCGAGCTCGCCCAGGTCCTGCCCCGCGCTGAAGGCGCGTCCCTCCCCGGTGATCACCACGACTGCGACCGTCGCACTCAGGGCGGCCTGGGCCAGTGCCTCGCGAACGGCGTCGTAGAGCTCGTCGTCGAAGGCGTTCAGCGCCTCCGGGCGATCGAGGGTCAGGAGGCGAACGCGACCCACGTCTTCGACCCGGAGCACCGGGCTCTTCACGGCCTCACGCTCCGGGCCGGGGTTGCACGCGCTCCGGGTGTCCGGACCACTGCCAGGCCTGCGTGGGACGCGACAGTCCGAGCATCATCCCGCCGAGCGCATCCGGGTGGAGGAAGACGGTATTGGCATCGCCCTCGCGTCCCTCGGAAGGGGGCTCGGGCGTGTGCCCGACTCCCAGCTCGCGGGCCCGCACCTCGATCGCGCCGAGCGAAGGGGACTCGGCGAAGGCCATGTAGAAGGACTCGCCGAAACGGGAGAAGAAGCGGCCCATGGTCTTGGCGGCGTCGTAGGGCGTGATCACCTCGAAGCGGCCCAGGAGATCGGGATGGAAGAGCGTGAGCGTGCCCGCATAGCCGTAGTGCTTCGAATCGATGGGCACGAAGGCAGCCGGGTCGAGCGCGAAGATCGAGGCGCAGCGCTCGGCTGCAGCTCGGGCATCAGCGACGAGCAGCGTGGTCTCGTAGAAGAAGTCGAGGTCTCCCACGATCTCGCGCTCTTCGTCCTGGCTCAGCACGACGCGAAAGCCGACGTCGCCGCTTCGGCTCGGATCGACGAAGGCCTGCCCTCCCTCCTCCGCGACCTCGATTCCCTGGCTGCGCAGGTGGGCGACGAGGGCCGCGACGTCGTCGGTCGCGGCGCCGGCCGCGTAGAGGTGCGCGCCGCGCTTGGCCACGGCATCTCCGATGGGGCCGGCGCCATCGGGCTCGAGCAGCTCCACGAAGCCGTTTCCGAGACGGAGCCGGGTCCGCAAGGCGCCCAGGGAAGCGACGCGATCCTCGCCGGCGGGCTGGGCTCCCAGCACCTCGCCCCAGGATCGGGCGACCGAGCCCCGGTCGGGCACCGCCATCTGTAGCCGATCGACTCGCTTCAGCACGGGGAGACCTCCTGCGGGCATGCTACCAGGCCTGCAGCAGGGCCGAAGGACCGATTCTCAGGCGCTCGGAGCCCCGCGCTGGACCTGCCCCGCCGTGAGACCCGCGTCGACCACGAAGTCCGCCCCGGTGCACGACATGCTCTCGTCCGAAGCCAGGAAGAGCGCCATGCGCGCGACGTCGAGGAGCCGGCTCTCGGGACGGGCCTCTGCAGGAGCCTTCAGGATCGCCTGCATCATCTCGTGGGGCACTTCACTCAGATCCGGATGGCCCGGGATGAAGGGGGCGCTCATGTTGGGGTTGCCCGCCTCGGGACAGATCGCATTGACGCGAATGCCGTAGCGACCGAGCTCCATCGCCGTCGATTTCGTGAGGCCGCGCAGCCCCCACTTGCTCGACGCGTAGGCCGACACCCCGTTCATGCCCTTCAGCCCGTCCGTCGAGGCAATGTTGACGATCGAGCCGCCAGCGCGGCGCTTCATGGGCTCGAGCACGGCACGGATACCGAGGAAGGGGCCGAGCTGGTTGACACGAACGATGCGCAGGAAGTCCTCGCGGCTCGTCTGATCGAGGGCCGCGAGCAGGAGCACGGCCGCGTTGTTCACCAGCACGTCGATCCCACCGAAGCGCTCGACCGTCGCCTCGACACCGCGGGCCCAGTCCTCCTCATCGGACACGTCGAGGTGGACGAAGTGCGCGGACGGGCCGATCTCCGCGGCCACGGCCCCTCCCAGATCGTCCAGGAGGTCCGCCAGCACGACACGTGCCCCCTCCTCGGCGAAGAGGCGCGCCATGACCGACCCCGTGCCCCGCGCGGCTCCCGTCACCAGCGCCACCTTGCCGTCGAGTCGCCCCATGCCGCGCTCCTCCCCCCGCGCAGCATCGCACACGACCTGCCGGGGCGAGACATCGCCGGCGGTCAGGGGCCGCCCACCGGTTCGGTGATCGGAACGTGGCCGGGCTGGCTGCGCACCCGGGCGAGCCAGGTGGTCACGGCCGGGTAGGCCTCGAGATCGAAGCCGCCCTCGCCCGCCACATGGGTGTAGGCGTAGAGAGCGATGTCGGCGATGGAGTAGGCGTCGCCCACGCAGTACGGACGCTCGCGGAGGTGCCGCTCCATGACGCCCAGCGCCGCCTCGCCCCCCGCGCGCTTCGCGGCGATCTCGGCCTCTCCGTGCTCCGCCAGGGTGCCCGCGTGGTGCCAGAAGCGCAGCACCGCGATGAAGGGCTCGTGGCTGTACTGCTCGAAGAACATCCACTGGAGCACCTCCGCGCGGAGGCGCCGGTCGTCGGGCAGCAGCGCCGTCCCCTCGGCCAGGTACCACTGGATCGCATTCGACTCGGCCAGGAAGTGGCCGTCCTCGAGCTCGAGCAACGGGATCCGGCCGTTGGCGTTCTTCGCAAGAAAGGCGGGCGTGCGGGTCTCGCCCTCGAGGATGTCCATCTCCACGCGCTCGAAGGGGAGGCCCAGCTGTGTCAGCAGCAGGCGGACCTTGTAGCCGTTGCCCGACTCCAGGTAGTCGTAGAGGCGCAGCACCCTAACGCGCGGGCGCCCGGGCCGGGCCAAGAGCCGTGGTGGCCCCGAGGACCGGAAGCCGGCGAGGAGAAGCCATGAAGGACCCCCGGGCAAGTTCGAACGAGCAGGCTACCGCACGGTGCGGAGACGGGGTTGCCGCCTGGGACGCCCCGGGCCACGCTCCGCCGCCTGGGCGCGGGGCTCCCCGAGGCGGAGGGAACCCCCATGGAGGCCCGAAGGAGCTCGCTGAACAGGGCGAAGTTCCCTCATGAAAATGAGTACTTACCCGCGTTTCCCTGGACGAACTTCGCAAGGTTCTCCGGGACCGGGTCGCGAACGACTTCGGCCGCGCCGGGAAAGAGGAAGCCATGAATCGATTCGAGGGCAAGGTGGCGCTGGTCACGGGCGCGGCGTCGGGCATCGGGCGGGCCACGGCCCTTCGCCTGGCCAGCGAAGGCGCGGAGTTGTTCCTGGCCGACCTGGACGAGGGCGGCGTGAAGGAGACGGCGGCTGAGATCACGGCGCAGGGAGGTCGCGCCCACCCCCATCGCCTCGACGTTCGCGATCGCGCCGCCTGCCGCGCCATCGTCGCGGCCGCCGTCGCCGACGGCGGCAAGCTCGACGTGCTCTGCAACGTGGCCGGCGTCCTCCGCGGCGCAGCGGTGGACGAGGTGACCGAGGAGGAGTGGGACCTGTTGATGTCCGTCAACCTGGGCGCGGTCTTCTTCCTCTCCCAGGCCGCCCTTCCCCACCTGCTCGCCACGAAGGGGAACATCGTGAACATGGCCTCGGCCGCCGGCCTGACCGGGCAGGTCTACACCTCCGTGTACGCGGCCTCCAAGGCGGCCGTGGTGTCCCTCACGAAGTCGATGGCCCTGGAGTTCGCCAAGCGCGGCGTACGGGTCAATGCGGTATGTCCGGGCGGCGTGATCACTCCGATGAGCCGGGCCTTCCAGCCACCGGAGGGAGCCGACCTGCAGCTCTTCGCCCGCGTGATCCCGCTGATCGAACCGGCCCAGCCCGAAGAGATCGCCTCGGCGGTGGCGTACCTGGCCTCCGACGAGGCGCGCTTCGTCACGGGCACGGCCTTCTCGATCGATGGGGGCCAGACCGCGGGCTGAGGGGTTTTTCAAGCCAGCCCCCGAATCGGCCGATTCGGGTTCATGCGCTGGATTGCAGCTTTGGGCGGTGGGGCTTTCGTCCTGGTCAGCTTGGTGATCGGGGCCCGCCTGTTGCGGCTGGCCCTTCGGACCCGGCGCATTCCCGAGGCCAGCCTGGGCGCCGGGCTCTTCCTGATGGGGGGCCTGGCCTACCCGCTGACGAGCGTCGCACGCCAGGCCCAGGCCCTCTCGGACGAGACCCGCACGGGGCTGATGATCGCGGCCCACGTGCTCATGGTCGTGGGCATCGCGGCCATCGGACTCTTCACCCAGCGGGTCTTCCGGCCCGAGAGCCAGCGGGCGCGCGCGGGGCTGCTGCTGCTCGGTGCCGCCCTGCTGGGCTGCTTCGTGTGGCAGGGCCTCTCCCCGGGCTTCCGGGCCGGCGCCCTGGCCAAGGAGGGGCTCGCCATCGTGGTCATCAACGCCCTGGCGGCGGTGGCGATGGGATGGACCGCTCTCGAGTCGATTCACTACGCCTCGCTGCTGAAGCGCCGACTGGCCCTGGGCCTCGCCGACCCGGAGGTCGCCCGCAAGGTGCGCCAATGGGGCCTCGCCTCGGGAGCCGCGACGGCGATCACCCTCTGGACCCTCCTGCTCCACGCGAGGGGCCTCGACCCGGCCGCCTCGGCCGCGGGCGCCCTCGTGATCGGGCCCCTGGGTCTGGTCGCAGCCCTCGGTTTGGCCCGGGCCTTCCGCCACGGCGAGGGCCACCCCTCGCCCCGAGGTCGGTCCAGACCCCTCGGGTGAGCTCCGGCGCCCGGCGCACCTCGTCTGCCATCTCGGGGTTGAGCATGGGTGACATCCCCGCTACCGAGACACGGCGCCCTGCCCGGACCGCCATGCCCCCCGCTGAATCCGTCGACGCCGCCGAGCCGCCCCCGGTCGGCCCGGCCCGGGGCGGGCTGGAGAGATCCGCCCGTCCCAGCCGCAGCACTGGCACCACCCGCCGGATCTGGACGCTCGCCTGGCCGGCGATCGCGACGAATCTCCTGCACTCGCTGGTCGGGCTGGTCGACGTCAAGATCGTGGGCTCCCTGGGCGCCGACGCCGTCTCGGCCGTGAGCACCGGCCATCGGATCTTCTTCATCCTCCAGGGCGTGCTGGTCGCGGTGACGGCGGGCACCACGGCCCTGGTCGCCCGCGCCTGGGGTGCCGAGGATCGCGGCGAGGCGGAGCGGGTGACCCGCTCTTCGCTCTGGCTCTGTCTGGGCTTCGCGGGGCTGCTGACGGCGCCCGGCGTGCTCTTCGCGCGCAACCTCGCGGGCATGTTCCAGGGCCTCGAGCCCGCCACCATGGACCTGGCCGCGGACTTCATCCGCACCCTCGCCTGGTTCAACCTGGCCTTCGCCTTCAACATCGTGCTGGGCACGGCCCTGCGGGCGGCCGGAGACACGAAGACGCCCCTGCTGATCGCGATCGCAACGAACGTCGTGAACGTGGGCCTGCTCTACGGCCTGGTCTACGGCGAGTGGGGCCTGCCGGCGCTCGGCGTGCTCGGCGCCGCCCTCGCGAACGGGCTGGCCTTCTCGTTCGGGGCGTTGCTCACGGTCGGGCTGTGGCTGGGGCGCAGGCTCGTGATCCAATGGGGGCCGCGGGGCGGCGATCTCTCGGCCCAACGCCTTCGGCAGATCCTGAACATCGGCTACCCGTCGGGGCTCGAGCAATTCGTGTTCCAGGGCGGGTTGATCGTCTTCCTGATGATCGTGGCACGCTTCGGCGAGTCGCCCTACGCCGCGTACAGCATCGGGGTCAACATCCTGTCCTTCTCCTTCCTCGTGGGCTTTGGCTTCTCGATCGCCGCCTCGACCCTGGTGGGACAGAACCTGGGAGCCGGCGACCCCGCCGGGGCCGAGCGCAGCGGCTGGCGCGCGATGTGGCTCTCGATCGGCGTCATGGTCGTGTTCGGAGCCGTGATCATCGGCGCGGCCGAGCCGCTTGCCCGCTTCCTCATCGACGACGACGAGGTGGTGCGCCTGACCGTCGTGTTCATCTGGCTGCTGGGCTCCGTCCAGGCCCTGATGGGGATCGAGTTCGCCCTGGGCGGCGCCCTGCGCGGCGCGGGCGACACGCGATTTCCCCTGCTGACGGTCTTCGCGGGCTTCTTCCTGGGTCGGATCCCCGTGGCCCTGCTCTTCGTCTGGCTCGGCTGGAGCGTCGAGTGGATCTTCGCGGCGCTCCTGATCGACTACGTGATCAAGGCCACGGGCCTGGTGACCCGCTTCCGCGGCGGGCGCTGGAAGTCGATCATCGCGCCGGTGGAGCCGGGCTGAGGGCACGGGGCGCGGCCTCGACCCCGGGCGCGGGCCGAGCGGCCGGCCTTCCCGGGGCCCCTATCCCTCCTTCGGGGGCGGCCAGCCGGGCACCAGGCCCAGCTTCTTGCAGAGCTTCTGCGCGAAGACCGTCCGTCCCTGCCACTCGTCGGCGGCGGGATCGTCCGCCAGCCACGCGATCACCTCGGCAGGCACCTCCGTCGGCGCGCCGCCGTAGCGCTTCGCGAACTGCTCGGTCATGCCGCGCTCCGCCATGGTCTCGGTCAGCACGAAGCCGGGCTCCACGTTCACGAAGCGCACCCCGGAGCCCGCGTGCTCGACGGCGAGGATTCCCGCCAGGCGGAGAAAGGCCGCCTTCGAAGAGGCGTAGCCGAAGCCCCATCCGCCCTGCCCGGCCGGCGCGGCGGGATCGCCCATGGCCGACTGCGACACCAGATCCACGATCACGCCCGAGCCGCGCTCCAGCATGCCGGGCAGCACCTGCTGGACCAGCAACAGCTGGTGGATCGCGTTCCCCAGGTAGAGGCGCTCGAGATCCGACGGAGCCAGGTCCAGCACCAGGTCCATGGTGCCGGGGCCCTGGTAGATGGCGTTGTTCACGAGCACGTCGATGCGCTTCCAGCTGCGCAGCGCGAGGGCGACCGCCTCGCGAATCGAGGCCTCGTCGAGCAGGTCCATGCGAATCGGCAGGGCTTCCCCTCCGGCCGCGCGGATCGCCTCGGCCGTGGCTTCGAGACTTCCGGGCATTGCGCGCACGTCGGCCGCCTTGCCCGTGTTCGAGTAGTCGAAGCTCTCGCCTTCGTGGAGGGTTCGCGCGGTCAAGACCAGCGCATAGCCGCGGCGCGCCAGGGCCAGCGCCGTCTGCTTGCCGATACCACGGCTCGCACCGGTCACGAAGGCGACGCGGCGGCTCAAATCCGCATCCGGACCGCGTGACCCGACCGGCTGGCGGCGCTCACCAGATCCTGCAGCCGAGCCAGGCTTCGCTGGTACTCGCGATTGTCGATGCGCAGCCACAGCTCGCGGCTCACCTCCCGCACGAGGGGGAACTCCCAGGTCGCGCCGTAGGTCTTGCGATCGGCCTCGTAGAGGATCTCGGAGGCGTCATCGAGCGCGGCCTGCGGGATCAGGATGTCCCTTCCCACACCCAGCGGACCCATCTCGATGGGCAGCTCGTTCAGGGCGTCGACCACCCCATGACCGAGCAGGGCGTGGGTGCTGTTGGGTGTCAGTGAGACGCGGGTGTTGGTCTCGAGCTCGCCTGCGGGCCCGATCCACACCCAGCCGGCCTCCCCGGTGCGAAGCTCGGGGTGATCGTCCGGCTGGGGCGACTCCCACACCTCGATCGGGTCCGACATGGCCGGCATTGTAGCCACTGGCTAGGGTCCTTCTTTCCCCCTGGAGGGAGACGCCATGCCGATCAGCCTGAAGGGCCGCAGCCTCCTCACCCTGCGCGACTTCGCGCCGGACGAGATCGGGCTCATGGTGGATACCGCTGCCGACCTCAAGGCCGCCAAGCGCAGCGGCGTGTTTCCGCGGCGCCTCGAGAACCGCAACATCGCCATGATCTTCGAGAAGCCGTCCATGCGGACGCGCTCCTCGTTCGCCGTGGCGGCGGCCGACGAGGGCGCCAACCTCGAGGTGCTCCCCCCCGAGGACATCCGTTTCGGACAGAAGGAGTCGATCAAGGACATCTCGCGCGTCCTGGGGCGCCTCTTCGACGGCATCGTCTGGCGGGGCTACTCCCACGACATCGTGCGCGAGCTGGCCGAGCAGTCGGGCGTGCCCGTCTGGAATGCGCTCTGCGATACCTACCACCCGACCCAGGTGCTGGCGGACCTGCTCACGATCCGGGAGGTCTTCGGCCACATCCGCGGCGCCAAGCTCTGCTACGTGGGTGACGGCCGCAACAACCTGGCCCGCTCGCTGATGATCGGCGCCGCCAAGGTCGGCGTGGATCTCCGCATCCTCGCACCGGGCCAGCTCCAGCCACCCGAGGCGCTGGTCAAGGACCTGATGAGCGAGGCCTCGGTGGGCGCGAACATCCTGGTGACCGACCAGGCCGACCGGGCACTCGACGGATGCCAGGCCGTCTATGGCGACGTGTGGGTGTCGATGGGCGAAGAGGATCTGATCGCCGAGCGAGTCGCGCTCCTCGCCGACTTCAAGGTCACACCGGAGCTGATGGCTTCGACCGGCCGGGCGGACTCGATCTACATGCACTGCCTGCCCGCGCTGCACGATCTCTCGACCGAGTTCGCACGGAAGCACCCCGACCTGTGCGAGGTCTCGGACGAGGTGTTCGAGCACCCCCAGAGCCGGGTCTTCGACCAGGCCGAGAACCGCATGCACACGGCCAAAGCGGTGATGGTGCTGACGGTCGGCTAGGAGCCTGGACGCCAGGCGGCGTAGCAGCGCGAGCAGGGTGGTCGGCGGAAGGTTGGTGAGGGAAAGAGGGTCTTGGTACGGGGTGCGCCGGCCGGGGAGCGGGGCTTCTTCGGGCTGGCGAGATCGTCAGATCCGGCTGCTCGGGCTAGCCCGGGCACTCCCCTGGATCGAGTAGCCCCCCACCTGCGCGCCACCCCTCCTGGAGCAGCCAGGTATGCGGCCACGCCACCGCATGCACCCGCCCCC
>NYZB01000175.1 GCA_002687015.1 Deltaproteobacteria bacterium | reverse complement strand
TCCGAGGAAATAAAGCGCAGGCAGGCTACCTGGCCGTCGTCAGCAAGGTCGCCTGCGGCGCAAGCCGCGGAGGCGACACGCTGTCCACGCCGCTCCGCGGGCCACCCTGTCCCGGCCGAGCCATTCTGAGGAATGAACCCCGCCCCGCCCCGCCGCGCGTCAAAGAAAGAAGCGAAGCGGCCCCGACCCGGCGGACCCAAAGCCCGCCTACCAGTACTTCGGGAGCTCCAGGTCGAACTCCCGCTCGGCCTCTTCGATTGATCGGTGGCAGGCCTCCCGGAGCAGGGGCATCACGGCGGCCAGGGCGCCCCAGCTCTCGGGGCGGCTCACGATGCGGAAGCGGCCGTCCTCCATGGCGCTCGCCCCGTCCATCGTCGGATCGCTGAGCAGGCGGAAGCCGAGCTCGTAGCTCGCGTACTCGGCCACGGCCTGCCCCTCGCCCTCCATGAAATCGAGGCGGCCCTGCTCATCGAAGGCGTAGCTGAAGTAGCCCTTTCCATCGGGGGCGTCGGGCACCCGCTCCGTGAAGCTGGAGCCCTGGAGGCCCGCCGCGAGGATCTCGCTCCGGTGCTCGGAGGAGAGGATCTCGCACCAGCGCTTGTGCCAGTAGTGGTAGACCTCCGCAGGAGTCTCGGCGGGGGACTCGATCTTCTTCGTCACCGGGTCTTCTCCTCGCCTAGACCAGCTCCTCGATCATCCGGTAGACCTTCTTCAAGAAGGCGGGCATCTCCTTCGGGTCGTCGATGAACTGGGAGGGCTTGAGGGTGATCCGGTCGACGCCCCGCTCGACGAGGGGCGCCGCGAAGGTCTCGATGCTGCGCTCGAGGTTGGCGCACTGGGTGGGATCGTCGAAGAGGGCGATCAACATGCCGCCCGTCGGAAACTCCGAGACGCTCCGCCCGGCCTTCTTCATCTCCTCTTCGAGAACGGCCAGGCGCTCCGGCGAGGGCGGCTCCAGGACGGTGTAGCCGCTCCCGTACTTGACGATGCGCGAGATGACCTTGTCGGTCAGCCGATCGCCACCGATCAGGATCTCCGGTCCACCCGGCTGGATGGGCTTCGGCATCACGTAGATGTCGTCGAACTCGTAGAACTCGCCGTGGTAGCTCGCCGGCGTCTCCGTCCAGACGAGGCGCATGATCTCGAGCTGCTCGTCCAGACGCCGGCCGCGCTCCTTGTGGGGGATCCCGAAGGCCTCGTATTCCTCGGCCTGCCAGCCGCCGATCGGGAGGATGGTCACCCGCCCGCCCGAGATGAGATCGAGGGTCGCCCACTGCTTGGCGTTCAGGAGGGGATGGCGCAGGGGCGCGAGGGTGGCCGTGGCATTCAGGCGGATGGTCTGGGTCACCGCAGCGATCGCCGACATCATCACGATCTGGCTCGGCATGTGCTGGTCCGGCGCCTGATTGCCCACCCACCGAAGGGCGCGGGGGTTGTCGGGGGGCCCGTTGTAGCAGGAGCTCGGCCCCATCACGACGTGGTCGATGATGTGGATGCCGCCGTAACCCGCATCCTCCGCTTGCCGCGCGAAGTCGAGCACGAGCCTCTCCTCCTCAGGCTTGATGAGGGTGTCGAGCTCACTCAGCATGATGGTGAGTTCGGGCATCTTCGACATGGGGAAGCTCTCCTTCGGGGATTCCGGGATCGACGGCCGCCTAGGTCAGCTGCACGAGGCCCGAGGCGCGAACCAGCGGCAGATCGAGATAGCTGCGGACTCCAGGCGCGGCGCGGCACACCGCGGGGATCGCGTTCACGGCGGGCATCGCGCTGGCGATCCACGCGAGGCCCATCGTGTGCGGCTCCCGCGAGAGCTCCGGCCGGGCGGGCTGCCTGAGCTCGAAAGTGCTCTTGATCGCCGGCTCGCCCTCGATCTCGATGGCATAGCCCTCGCCCAGGGGCCACCCGGGGTCCAGGCCCT
The DNA here is from genome assembly GCA_002687015.1 of Deltaproteobacteria bacterium. Classification (GTDB taxonomy): domain Bacteria; phylum Myxococcota_A; class UBA9160; order UBA9160; family UBA6930. The sequence goes on along the minus strand of NYZB01000175.1, from coordinate 8,862 downwards.
CGCCCATCTGCCAGACGATGCGGAGCGAGATCACCGGCCTTCCGCCGGCGATGCCCTGCCAGGTCGAGCGCTGGCCGGCCACCGTGCCCCTGGGAAAGGTCATGAAGGGCAGCTCGAGATCCTGGCGCGTGACCGAGTACTCCACGACGGTCCGCTTCTCTTCCAGAACGAGCCCGAGGGCCTCGGCCATCAGGTCCAATCCGTCCTGGAAGAACTCGCTCACGGATTCGACGTGCAGGTTCTGGCCTTCTGCGCCAACCGGCTGCCCCCAACCCAGCATCTTCCAGATCGCGGGCGAGTCGTAGGTCGAGACGTCCGCCGACTCGGTGACGGAGACCGAATGGACCCGATCGCAGACACTGGTGAGCATGACGGGCAGCAGGTTCATGAAGCCCGGGTTGATCCCGGCTCCGAAGATCGATGCACCGCCCTTCCGCGCCGCCTCGTCCAGACGCTCGTAGAGGCCACCCATGACGTTCCGGCCCGTGATGAAGCCGGCCGTCGAGACGACGTTGATTCCGGCCTCGAGGATCCGCACCAGCTCGTCGGGGTCCGGAAGCAGGGGGTTGTAGCTGACGCAATCCGCGCCGAGAGCGAGCAGCTGGTCGACGTCGTCGGTCGCCCGAACCCCCGTCGCCTCCGTTCCGCAGAGCTCGCCGGCATCCTTGCCGACCTTGTCGGGGCTGAAGGCATGGACGCCGACCAGCTCGAGCTGCGGATGCTCGATGATCGCGCGCCCGGCACGCTGCCCGACCTTGCCCGTCGCCCATTGGATCACCCGGAGGGTCATGGATGGTCTCGCACCGACGGTCCCGGATGCCCGCCCATCGCCGCGGGCTACGCGATGCCCAGGAGGTCCCGGGCGAGCAGGACCCCGTCCTTGGCCTGCTCCCCCCAGCCGTCCGCGCCCTCCTTCTCGGCCCACGCCTTCGAGGTGACGGCCCCGCCGACGATGACGGGGTACTTGTCGCGAACCTTCAGCTCCTTCAGGAGATCGATGAGCTCGGTGAACTTCTCCATGGCCGGGGCGAAGACCACGGAGACGGCGATCAGGTCGGCTCCCGATTTCTCGGCGGTCTCGTAGAAGTCGAAGGGTGAGTTCTTCTCCCCGATGTCGATGACCTCGAATCCACCGATCGAGAGCAGGGTGCTCACCAGGTTCTTTCCGATGTTGTGCTGGCTGAGCATGGTCCCGAGCACGATCTTCTTGTCGTACTGCTGCCCCTCGCCCTCCGGAAAGGCATCCTGGATGAGGGGGATGCAGGCCTTGGCGGTCACGCCCGCGCGCACCAGGTCGAGAACGATCGCCTTCTTGGCTGCGAAGCGATCCCCGACGTCGCTGAGGCCGTCCATCACGCCCGCCTCGAGGATCTCCATCGGATCGAGGCCGGCCGCCAGGAGCTCGGCCGTCATCTCCGCGGCTTCTTCCGGCTTGGTCTCACTCACCAGGGTGCGCAGCGCCTCAATCGTCGCCATGTCTTCTCCTATCCTGCTCGGTGGCTCGCTACTCGTCCCAGCTCGGGTACTCGAGGCCCCACTCCTTGAAGATCCGCGTGAACTTCTTGTAGTGGTCGACGAATTCCGGAATGGGCCGGAGGGTCTTCAGGTCGTAGAGCTTGTCGATCTTGGTCGAGGGGGGAGCCGGCGCCCGCTCGGCGGTGAGGATCTTCTTGATGACCTCGATGCCCTCGCTGGGGCTGAGCCCGGCGGCAGCTCGCGAGATCTCGCCAGCCCATCGGGCTTCGAGCCCGGTCGATCCACCCGAGAGCCAGGTCGCTTCCATCCCCGAGATGCACGCGTTGATGATGGAGAGAGCTGTCCCGTACCAGGCTCCGTCGCTCATCGGGCCTCCCGGGTCGACGGTGCTCCCGATCGAGAGCCATGGGAGCTGGAGGTTCCTCTCGGCCGCGAGGGCGGCGGCCGAGTTGCACCACGAGATGTCGTTTCCGGAGTAGACGCCGTGCACCGAGACCGACATCGCCTGGGTGAGGGCGCCGCCCGAGTACGCGAGCATCCCGAGGGACTGCGCAATGATCTCGATCGCGCCCTGCTCCGGACCGGTGAGGTAGGCATAGAGGGTGGGAGAGCAGCTCATCCACGGCTCGAGGCCCTGCTGCTCCGCGAAGAAGACCAGGTTGAAGCGATCGAAGTTGACCCGCATGTCCATGAGGATCTGGACCGGAAGGGTGCAGTTGTGCTTGTTGTAGAGGCCCGAGTCGAAGGTGCTCATCAGGGTGATGGGCGTGGTGGCGCTCATCGGGATCCCGAAGAAGAGCCCGGGGCGGCCGGCCCAGCCCGCCACGTCGTTCATGATGCGGGCCTCGGTGAGACAGACGAGGGTGTGGGCCGGCGTCTCCGCCACCACCTTCGTGTCGTTGACGCCGAAGAGCGGAATGGGGATCACGCCGTCGCAGGCCGGCTCCTGGACGACGGTCAGGGCGTGGGTCCTGTAGGTGTCGATGTTCGTCGTCATCGCGCCGGCGGGAGACCAGGAGTAGGGGTGCTTGGTGTCGCCCGGGGCCCTCGGCGAGAGCCTCATCTCGTCCCGACCCTGCCCGAGGACGACCTCATGCCTCGCCGTGGCGATGGCCTCCTTGATCTCTTCCTCGGTGAAGTGGATGACCCGCTTCGTGTCCTGACAGTAGAGCCCGAGCTCGAGCAGTAGCTCCATGCCGGCCTTGAAGACGGCATCCGCCATGTCGGGGTCGGCCATGATGGGCTCGTCGGGATCCGCCTCGATCTTGTACTTGGCCTGTACCGAGGCCAGGACGGAGGGCAGGCGCTCGGTCTCGAACTCCTCTTCCGACATGATCGGACCGGTGGTCGACCGCTGAATGACCTCCCAGAAGAGCCTGCCCATGAATCGTCCTCCTCGAACCCGTGCTTGCGATGCGAGACCGGTCTCCCGGCTGCATGGCTGGTTCCGCCTCTACCCCTGCTCGTAACACTCGCCCTCTCGGATGGCGCGCATCAACGCCGCGCATTCCTGGCCGACGTATCTCATGTGCTGGGGCAGGAGCCACGGCATCACGTCGATGATGTACCAGGAGAGGTCTTCGGGATCGCTGAAGGCCTCCTCCCAGAAGATCGCGCTCGCGTCGTGGGCGAGGAGCATCGCCCGGGCCTCGCCGCCGTCGTTGCCGAAGAGGAAGATGCCCGACGGGTCGATCTGGAGTGGCAGCGGACGCTTGAACGACTCGCCGAGCACCCGCTGGGCGCGCTCCCAATCCCAGTGGAAGAGCCTGGCCGAGTGGATGATGAAGGTGGAGCTGCCCAGACCGAGCCCGAGACGCTCGGCGGCCTCCCGTTGGAAACCGACCAGCACCGAAGCCTCGAGCGGCCACTCCGTGTAGACGTCGCAGCTTCGGAACACGAAGGAGGCGAAGAGCTTCTCCTCGACCACGTTGAAGGCCACCGAGGCGGAGCCGTGCCCGGCCAGGGCCGACTCGAGCTGGTCCAGGCCCTCCCAGGCGGGCAGCGAGGCAGAGAAGCGGCGCTGGAGCGCGTCGAGATCCGCGGTGTCGAGATCGAGGAAGGCGGGAAGAGGGGTCTCTTCCTCGGGGTGCTCGACCGTCACGATCGCATTCATCGCCTCGGCGAAGTGATCGCCCTTCTCCGTCGTCGCTTCGGTTCCGATCCGCGTCACCAGGTTGAGGAGCTGCAACCACCCATCGGCGATGTCGCTCGTGAAGAGGGGGAAGCTGCTTCGCCGAGAGAGGAAGGGCTTTCGCTCCGGCGCGGAGCCCACCTGGTGGCTTCGCGCGGAACGGCTCTCCGAGAGCGAGGGAAGGTCGAGGATGCCTCTCGCCACATCGTCCATGGGCTTCTCCCGCCAGTCCGATACCTGGAGCTGGCTGCGAAGCGCGTCCACGGAAGCCCGACCCAGGTCGGGTGCCAAGCTCCCGCGGGAGCCCGGCAGGCGGCCCGCATCGTCGAGGCCCTCCTCGAGGAGCGCGACCAGGGCCGCTCCCGTCGCCCTGTGGTCTTCGCCGCAAAGGACGAGGTGTCGGACCTTCGGATGGAGATGAAGCCCCCGGAGCAGCCACTCGGTCTCCGATCGGTTCCGGAGAGGGGAGACGAAGCAGACGCGCTCCCCCGGAAGGGCGGCGGAAAGCTGATCTGGTCTGGCCGAGAGGCTGCACACGACGACGTCGCCGTTCGCCGCGTCGAGGAGCGAGAGCTTCGATTGCGCGTGGGACTCCCAGGTCTGCTCCATGTCAGCCCTCCCGGTCGCCGGCCCCGGCGAGGGGGCCCGTCTGATGATTGGGGGTGCAGAAAGCGCGAATGAACTGGCTCTCGAGCCGCCGGAGGACGACCTCATGGGGTGTCTCGCTGGCCTGCTCGAGCCAGTAGGTGAGCTCCACCTGCTTGAGGGCGAGCATCTTGCGCACCAGGAGATCGGGATCCTCTTCGACGTAGATCCCCTCCTCGATGCCACGCGAGAAGAGGCCTCGGGGGATCGAGACCCCTTCGTTCCACACCTCGCTCGCACCCTCCAGGGTCGGGAAGCCGGACGCCCAGCCGTAGCCGTCGCGACAGCACATGCGCAGGAAGTCGGGCCGCTCGAGGAAGTAGGCCGCGCCGCGGGTGAGAACGGCGAGGTGGCTGGGCAGGGTCTCCTCGTGGGCATCCCGGGCATCCCGGATGCAATCCAGGAACTCGCGCATGCGGTTCTTGTGGATGGCCTGGAAGAGCGACTCCTTGCCATCGATGACCCCGTAGAGCGTGCCCAGCGAGATGCCGGCTTCGGCCGCGATCTCGCGCATCCGCGAGCCGTCGGCTCCCTTCTGGGCGAAGACCCGCTCGGCGGCCGCCGTGATCGCCTGCCGGTAGAGGGTCTCGCGCTCCTCCTTCACCCGCCGCTTGAGGGGAGTCCCTTGCTCGGGCTGCGGGGTCTGGCGATTGGAAGACGTCATGGCGTGGGAAACATGAATTCTATGCAATCAGAACCATGATTTCAATCCCCAGGGTCGGGTGCCCTCCGGACGGGATCAGCCCGTGACCTTGGGATCCATGATCACGTTGATGCACGAGGGAAGCCCGCTCTCGCGGGCGCGCTCGAGCGCCGGCCGGATCTGGTCGGGGTCCTCGACCCGCTCGCCGTAGCCACCGAGGGCCTCGGCCATCTGGTCGTAGGGCCGATCGCCCAGCGTCGCCGCCACGGCGCGGTCCTCGCCGAACATGGGGCGCTGGGAGCGCTCGATCATCCCCCAGATGCCGTCGTTCCCGATCACGCAGATGAAGGGGAGATCCAGGCGGACGGCGGTATCGAGCTCCATGGCCCCGAAGCCGAAGGCCCCGTCGCCGGTCACGCTGACCACCGTGTCGTCGGGTCGGGCGGCCTTGGCCGCCAGGGCGAAGGGGAGCCCGGGTCCGAGCGAGCCCAGGATGCTCGCATTGCTGAGCTGGGCCCCGGGATGCTCGGCCATCAGGTGTCGCGCCGCGGCCACCCCGATGTCCCCACCGTCGACCGTGAAGGTGGTGCTGGCGTCGGCGAACTCGTTGAGCTCCTGCATCAGCCGCATGGGATGGATGGGCCGCGTGTCGGATTGGAAGCCGGCGGCGAACTTGGTGCGGCGCTTCTCCACCGCGGCATCGAGGGTCGCGATCCACTCGGCCGGTGTGCGGTAGTCCGCCAGGGCCTCGCGGAGCTGGCCGAGCACCAGAGCCGCATCCCCGCACAAGCCGACGTCGATGCCGCGGTTGTCGCCCAGGGCGGCGGAGTTGCAGTCCACCTGGACCACCCTGGCGTCGGGGGCGAACTCGCCGTAGTAGAAGGTGGCATTGAAGCGGGAGCCGATCACCAGCACCAGGTCGGACTTGAAGACCCCGAGACCGGGCGAGCCGCCGTAGCATTGCGGATGGGAATCGGGCAGGAGACCCCGGGCCGCGTTGCGGGTGAAGACGGGCAGTCCGGTCCGCTCGGCCAGCTGGCGGAGCGCCTCTTCGGCGCCGGACCAGAAGGCGCCGCCTCCGGCTACCAGGACGGGCCGCTCCGCCTGCTCGATCAGCGCCGCGGTGCGTTCGACGTCTGCGGGGTCAGCGGCCGAGCGCGGGGCCGGGCGCGGACCGAAGTCCGTGGGCGCGTCTTCGGGCAGCGGCTTGTAGAAGACATCCTGCGGAATCTCCAGGAAGGCCGGCCCGGGCGTGGGCCCGGTCATGTGCTGGAAGGCGTTCTCGACGTATTGGGGGATGCGCTCGGTCCTCCGCACCGTCTTCGCGTAGCGCGTGTACACCTCGGCGACTCGAAGCTGCTCGAGCTCCTGGGGAGCCCCCTTGTCGTCCTCCTTCGTGGGGTTGGCGCCCGTGATGCAGAGGGTCGGGGCGAGCGTGACCGAGGCGTGGGCCAGGCCGGCCACCGCGTTGGCAAAGCCGGGCCCAGCCGTCACCAGGTAGGCCCCGGGCCTACCCGTCCGCAGCGCCCATCCCTCGGCGGCGAAGGCGGCCGCCTGTTCGTGACGGGTGTCCACGACGCGCACGCCGGCGTCGAGGCAACCGTCGAGCAGCGGAAAGATGTGTCCGCCGGTGAGAGTGAAGAGCGTGTCGATCCCACGCGCTCGCAGGTACTCCGCCATCCAACGTCCGACGGTATCCATGGACATCTCCTTCTCTGCCGGGCCAGGCCCGGTCGTTCTGCATCCCTGGAACCCGGGTCGTGCTCATCCTTGCCTGCTGCTGGACAAGGCCCGGCGGGCGACACACACTACCCCGTGCGCCGTGGGAACCGAGACCGAAGCCACCCCTCGCACACGATGCGAGAGCAGGAGGAGCGAATACGTGAGCGCCGCGGAACTCATCTACGACCCCTACGACTACGAGATCGATGCCGACCCCTACCCCGTCTTCCGACGGATGCGCGATGAGGCCCCGCTCTATCACAACGAGCAGTACGGCTTCTACGCGCTGAGCCGCTTCGAGGACGTGCTCGAGGCCAGCCTCGACCACGAGACCTTCAGCTCGGCACGCGGCACGGTGATCGAATTGATGGACCAGCCGATGAAGAACCCGCCCATGATCTTCATGGATCCGCCCGCCCACACGCGCTTCCGCAAGCTCGTGGGCCACGCGCTCACTCCAAGGCGCGTGCGCGAGCTCGAGCCTCGCATCCGTGAGCTCGCGGCCGGCTACCTCGACGCCTTCGTCGGCTCCGGCGGCTTCGACTTCGTCTCGGACTTCAGCGCGCGTCTGCCCGTGATGGTGATCAGCTCGCTCCTCGGCGTGCCCGAGGAGGACCAGGAGCAGCTCCGCATCTGGACCGACCTGACCCTCCACCGCGAGCCGGGGGAGACGGGCATGAGCCAGGCCGCCCGGGACGCCTCCGGGGACATCACGAGCTACTGGCAGAAGCACATCGCCGACCGCCGGCGCCAGCCGCGGGACGACATGATGAGCGATCTCATGCGCGGCGAGCTGGAGCAGGACGATGGCTCCACCCGGAAGCTCAGCGATGGCGAGCTCTACGCCTTCTACCTGCTGCTGTCCTCGGCCGGCAACGAGACCGTGGCGCGCCTGCTCGGCTGGGCGGCCATCCTGTTGGCGCGGAACCCGGGCGAGCGAGAGAAGCTCGTCCGCGATCCCGCCCTCATCCCGGGCGGCGTCGAGGAGCTGCTGCGCTTCGAGGCTCCCTCCCCGGTCCAGGCCCGTTGGGTGATGCGCGACGTCGAATACTACGGACAGGTGGTCCCCAGGGACTCGAAGATCACCCTGCTCACGGCGTCGGCGAACCGCGACGAGCGCGAGTTCCCGGACCCCGACCGTCTGGACGTCACGCGCCAGATCGACCGCCACATGTCCCTGGGCTTCGGAATCCACTTCTGTCTGGGAGCCTCCCTCGCCCGCATGGAGGGGCGCGTCGCCCTCGAAGAGACCCTGCGCCGATTCCCGACCTGGGACCTCGAGGAGGAGGGCCTCCAGATGATCCACACGAGCACCGTGCGCGGCTACTCCCAGGTCCCGATCCGCTTCTAGCGCAAGGAAGGGGAGAAGGAGGCGATGAGTGCACCGCGAATCTCGGCCCCTTGCCTCACCCTTTGCTTCACGATTGGACTGGCGCTCCCCTCGCCTTCCGACGCGCAGATGAAGGCGTCGAAGACACCGGGCTCGGCGGTCGAATCGACCGCTCGACCCGAGGCGGGAGCCGTTCCGGTCGCTCCGTCGGCTCGGCCGAAGGCGGGAAGCGCGGCACCTTCCCCCGGCTTGAGGGTGCCGGCCCCGAAGCGCCAGGCGGTGCCCCGGGCGCCGCGCCCGAAAGCGGGAGCGGCACCCGCAGCTCCGCTGCCGCAGATGCAACGCTCACGGACGTCGCCAGCCAGCCTGCAGGGTCCCCCGGTCCCTCCGGAAGTCGTCATCGAGTGTCCGCGGAGCATCGCCGTGGACCTCGGCGAGATAGGCCAGGCGGGCCCGGGATGGGTCGACGCGGGCACAGCCGCCTACGTCTACGTCCACGAGTCGTCGATCGTCGGCGTCGAGGCCCGTGGCAGGATGCTCGCCGAGGTGGTCTGCACCTTCGACGTGGGCGAAGGTTCCTCGACGGCGCGCGTCAAGCGGCGCATCCACCCCACGGGCGCTCAATTCTGGTGTGAGCCGCTCCACAAGCCCGCCGGCAAGCGATGGGCCAACAAGGTGCGATGTCGCTCCCAGTAACCGGGGCCCGAATCGAACCGAGCGCTCCCTTGCCCGTACCAAGGTGATCGCGGTAACCCTCCTTCCGTATTCCACCCTATCCGACTCGCTCAGGCTTTGCCGGGGCCGCTTCGCTTCTCTCTGCGACGCGCGGCGGGGCGGGGTTCATTCCTCAGAATGGCTCGGCCGGGACAGGGTGGCCCGCGCAGCGGCGTGGACAGCGTGTCGCCTACGCGGCTT
>NYZB01000174.1 GCA_002687015.1 Deltaproteobacteria bacterium | reverse complement strand
GGCGCGCGACCACCTCGAACCAGGTCGGACCGAAGCGCCGACGGGGAAGCTCCGCCCGGGGGCGCATCTCCCAGGCACTTCCCCAGCTCTCGCCTCCCTCGTCGATGATCGAGATGCCGGTGCCGGCCGGGTCCGGGGCCGTGATCCAGCGCAAGCCGAAGCGCTCGTCGAAGAGCGCGACGCGGCCGTCGTTGGCGGCCTGGAGCTGGATCGACCGGTTCCCGACGAGCACCCAGTGGCGGCGGGTCCTGGGACCCTGGATCGGATCCCATTCCGCCTCGGGCAGGGCGTCCTGGTCGGCGTCGTATTCGAAGAAGGGAATCCCATCGCGTTCGGACCATTCTCCGTAGAGGCTCATCGCTCCCCTTCTCCGTGCCGTTGCCAGCTCTCTCGCGCCATCGTGTGCGTCATGGGTGCGAGCCCGGCCCAGCCCTGCCTCCGTGTGCGCGAGCGTACTCGACCATTGCGAGGAGGTTCGGGAGGGGGGTGTCGCGCACGACCTCGCAACCGGCTCCCACGATGTAGCGCCCGCCGGCCGCCGCGTGGCAGTCGCCGAGCCCTTCCCTCACCCCTGCCGGAGTGCCGCCCCGCAGCAGCGCGACCGGATCGATGTTGCCGAGCAGGACCTGCTCGGGACCGCAGGCGGCGCGAGCCTCTTCGATGGGCACCATCCAGTCGAGGTCCAGGATGTCGGTGCCCAGGCGAGCCAGCTGCCGAAGGAGGCGCCGGGTCCGTCCGCAGATGTGCAGCCGGGTGCGAGCGCCGAGGGCGTGGATTCCCTCGATCAGTCTCTGCTCCTCCGGGAAGACGAGCTCCTCGTAGCGTGCGGGTCCGACCAGGGACGCCGCGGCGTCTCCGATCCCGATCAGGTCGGCACCCGCTTCGACCTGGGCGCGGGCGAAGAGCAGGGCCAGCTCGACGCAGAAGGCGCAGAGATCGCGCACGAATCCCGGCTCGTCGACGACGTCGAGCATCAGGGCGTTGATGCCGCGCAGGTTCGCAGCGAGCGCACAGGGCCCCTCGACCCATCCCTCGATCAACAGGTCGCCACCGACCTCCTGGCGGAGCAGCGACAGAGCCGCGATCCGATCTGCCATTCGCGGCGCGCTCGTCGGATCGGGGCACTCGAGGCGGGCGAGCTGCCGGGCCTCGCCCAGCAGGGCCTTGCTCTCGACCACGGCAGGAGGCTGGTCGGGGTAGTACTCGATCGCAGCCCCCAGATCGGCCGCCTCCCGGCAGGGATCGGAGATGGCCGAGACGTGATCGAAGTCGAAGCGCCTGGCGGTTTCGATCTGGCCGCGCACCAGGACGCGGTGATCGGTCGCGTACCTGCCGTAGGGCACCCCGATCTGATCGGCGGCGAACATCATGGTGATCGGCATGAGCGGGAGCCGATCGAGGGGCCGGCCATCGAGCAGGCTCAGGACCCGTGTCCTGCCCTTCATCGCGCAGCGGGGCTCATGCGTCGAGCCGTGCTCGGAGAGCCTCGATGAAGGCAGGACTCGTCCCGCAGCAGCCGCCGATGAAGCTCGCACCGGCGTCGACGAGGTCTCCCAGATGGGAGACGAACTCCCCGGGCGTGGTGCCGTAGACGACCTCTCCCTCCTGGAGTGTGGGCAGGCCCGCGTTGGCCTTGATCCAGATGGGCCGATCGGTGGCCGAAGCGAGCCGTGCGCAGATCGGGATGTAGCCCTCGATGCCGTTGCCGCAGTTGGCGCCGACCACATCGGCTCCTGCTTCGGTCAGGGCCTCTGCGACCTGCTCCGCCGTGGCGCCCATCATGGTGCGGTCCTTCTTCTTGCCGCTGTCGAAGGCCACGCAGGCGACCACCGGCAGTCCCGTGGCGCGCGCCGCCTCGATGGCGAAGCGGGCCTCTTCGAGGTCGGTCATCGTCTCGACGACGATCGCATCGGCTCCGCCCTTCGCGAGTGCGCCCGCCTGCTGCTCGAAGCAGGCGCGCAGGGAGGCCTCGTCCACCTGGCGGTTCACCAGGAGCTTCCCGCTGGGACCGATCGACGCGAAGACCCGCGCACGGGCTCCCGCAGCGCGCTTCGAGATCTCCACCCCGGCCAGGTTCACCTGGTCGAGCTTCGACAGGTCCGCGTGTCCGGCCAGGGCAATCGCGTTCGCGCGGAAGGTGTTGGTGAGGATGATGTCGCTCCCCGCTTCCACGTAGGCGCGGGCGACCTGCTCGACCCGATCGGGGTGCCCGAGGTTCCAGTAGTCGGGGATCTCGCCCAGGGTGAGCCCGCGGGCCTGGAGCTCCGTTCCCCAGGCTCCGTCCAGGAGCACGGGCCCACCGGCCATCAGCTCTTCGATCAGCGGCATGGGGCTCTGCCTCCCACCAGCTCTTGGGCGGCGCGAACGGCCGCGGTCGCGTTGGGCGCGTAGGCGTCGGCCTTGATCTCGACGGCATAGTCGGTGGAGAGCGGCGCGCCGCCGACCAGGACCTTCACCCGATCGCGCAGGCCAGCCGCTTCGAGTGCTTCGATCGTCGACTTCATCGAGGGCATGGTCACCGTGAGAAGGGCCGAGAGACCCACCAGATCGGCGCTCTTCTCCCGGGCGGCCGCCACGAAGGCCTCGGGCGAGACGTCACTTCCCAGATCGACGACCTCGAAGCCCGCTCCTTCGAACATGGCCGACACGAGGTTCTTGCCGATGTCGTGCAGGTCGCCCTTGACGGTGCCGATGACGATACAGCCCCTGCTCGAGGCGCCGGTGTCGGCCAACAGGGGCCGGATCAGCTCGAGCGCCGCCTTCATGGCGCGGGCCGAGAGCAGGAGCTCCGGCACGAAGTACTCTTCTTCCTCGAAACGCCTTCCGACCTCGTCCATGGCCGGGATCATGGCGTCGTCGATCAGCGCCTGGGGGTCGATCGAGGTCTCGAGTCCCAGGCGGGTGACTTCCACCGCCCTGTCCTTGTCCCCGGTGAGGACGGCCTCGCGGAGCTCTTCCAGCACTGCCATCTAGGCTTCCCCGTTGAACTCTCGCAGGGCCTCGACCATCGCGACGATGTTCTCGACGGGGGTGCGGGCCTGGATGTTGTGGATGGTATTGAAGACGAAGCCACCGCCGCGGGAGAAGATCTCGAGACGGGTGAGGACCTCACGACGAACCTCCTCGGGCTTTCCGAAGGGAAGGGTCTTCTGCGTGTCGACGCCCCCACCCCAGAAGACGATGTCGTCTCCGAACCTGGCCTTCAGCGCTTCGGGCTCCATGTTGGCGGCCGAGCATTGGACGGGGTTCAGGATGTCGAAGCCGCACTCGATGAAGGAGGGCACGAAGCGCTCGACCGAACCGCAGGAGTGCTTGAAGGTCTTCCAGGCCGTGTGCTCATGGATCCAGTCGTTGATGCGCTTGTAGTAGGGGAACCAGAGGTCGCGGAAGGTATCGACGGAGCAGAAGGCGCCGGATTGGGTTCCGAAGTCCGTCCCGCAGAGCATGACGACGTCGACCGAGTCGCCGATCCGCGAGTGGATGCGCTCGAGGTTCCCGAGCGCGATCTCGCACTGCCGGGAGAAGACGGCGTGGATGTACCCGGGCCTCCCCGCCAGTGACATGTACCACTCGGCGATGTCGCGAATGCCCCTGGGATGCTCGAGGTTGGGCGCCGGCACGAGCGCGATGTCGCCGAAGGCCATGCCGCCCAGGGCCGTGATCACGGCGCGCCCGCTCTTCCCCGCGGTCTCGAGGTCGAGGGCGAGCTCGTCGAGATCCGCATCCCCGATGGGGCTGAACTCCTCGAGGTTGTCCTTCGGGTCGAGGCGATCTTCGTCGATCTCGTCCTGCCGTACGATCGTGTCGAAGAAGTAGCCATCCACCGGCATCCGGCCACTCGGCGGTGCGGAGAGGTTGCCCTTGGGGTGGATGAGGGTGTCCCCGTTGGTGTCGGTGCTGGTGTTGAAGTCGACCGAGACCATGACTTCCAGGCCGTCCGGCATCTTCCAGGCCTTCCAGTCGTCGTTGCGAAAGCCGAAGAGAGTCTCGCGGCCGGGGACGCCCTCGACGTCGACACCCATCGCCCGCTTGAGATCGTCCTCGACGAGGGCCAGCATCTGGTAGGGCTCGTGGACCTTCACCGGTCGGGGCTCGAGCCCGTAGTGGCTCCGAAGGGCGGCCACGCAGCTCGCGTGGACTCCGGTGACCGGGGTTCCACCGAAGTCGATCGGCGCGGCGTCGGGCTCCCGGTGGTCGAGGGCCGTGAGGACCCTCTCCCGGCTCTTCGAGGCGTGCTGCATCTGGCTCCCGCGCCCTCCGTCCGGCGCTCTCTCGCTTGCGGAGGCGGCATCGGGCACGGTAGCCGAGGCGGATCGGGCATGTCATGACCGGTCCGGGAAGCGCATCTCGCCGACGAAGACCTCCATGAAGCTCGAGTCCGCCGCCAGCGCGACGTGCTCGATTCGCTCACTCAGCTGCGAGATGTCGGCAGCTTCACGCTCCGGAGCAAAGAGCGCGAGCTTCGCGCCCAGCAGCGCCGTGTTCCCCACGGGCTCCACTTTCCCGTCCGGGTAGTCGAGCAGGCCGATGCGCCGGGCGCTGTCCCGGTTCACGTAGTTGCCGAAGGCTCCTGCCAGGTTCACCTGCGGTGTTGCAGCCCCCGCTGTCCCAAGACGCCGCAGCAGGATCTTGAGTCCCGCGGCAATGGCTCCCTTCGCGAGCTGCAGCTGGCGGACGTCGTTCTGGGTCAGGTGTACGGGGCCGTCGAGGTGGACGATCCTGCGCCCCTCGGCGAGCCGGCCGCTGGGCTCGATCCAGCCGAGGTCCAGGCCGGCCGCCACCGCGTCGACCAGGCCGCTGCCGCAGATGCCGCGCGCGCCGCCGCCGCCCAGCACACGGCACTGCATGCTGCCGTCCCCCGCGGTCACTCCGTCGATGGCGCCGGTGGTGGCCTGCATGCCCATCTCGATCCCGCCTGCCTCGAAGGCGGGACCAGCGGCGGTCGAGGTGCAGAGCATGCGCTTCCCGGTGCCCACTACGATCTCGCCGTTGGTCCCCAGGTCCACGAGGGCGGTGAGCGTATCGCTCTCGTGCATGCGGGTGGCCAGGACACCGGCCAGGAGATCGCTCCCCACGAAGCCCCCGAGGCAGGGCAGGAAGCGGATCAGCGGGTTGCCCGGCAGCTTCCAGCCGATCTCGTCGGCCCGGAGCTCCTGGAGACCGAGGCTCTCCGACTCGAAGGGGACGGTGGCCAGCGGCGCGACGTCCAGCCCGCAGAAGAGGTGGTGCATCGCCGTGTTTCCCACCAGGACCAGCATCTCGAGGGGGGCTCCCCCGAGGCCCGCCGAGGTCACGGCGCGGCGTACGAGCCCTTCCACGGCATCCCGCGCCAGCGCCACGAGCTGCAGGCGCCCGTCTTCGCTGAGCGCGAGCTCGATGCGGTTCATGATGTCGCTGCCAAGGGCGCCCTGCGGGTTCAGCGCGGTCTGCGCCGCCAGCACCCTGCCGGTCTGGAGATCCAGGAGCTGCGCCACCAGCGTGGTGGTCCCCAGGTCCACGGCCACGCCATGACCCGGTCGCGGCTCGAAGAGGAAGGGAGTGTGATCCACCAGGATCGGTGCGCGGAACTGCTCCACCGCAAGCGAGACCGGCGCCTCCACCCGGCAGCGGCAGGCCAGGCGCCAGCCCTCCTCCTTCTCCCGGTCGGAGAGCAGCGCGCTCTCCTCGTCGTCGATCGGCAGCGTCCCCTCGACCAGTTGGACGCGGCAGCGCTTGCAGCGTCCCCTTCCTCCGCAGGGGAACTCGACGCCATGGGCGTAGAGGACATCGCGCAGGTTGGTGCCTCGCTCCACCTCGATGCTGCGCCCCAGCGGGCGGAGCTCGATCCGGATGGGGTCGCTCACGGAAGGCCGGGAGGAGCTTCAGTCATGGGGCTGGGCGATGGCGGGCTCCGGGTCCCACCGCCGGAGCCGGCAGTGATCCCGCGATGCGCAGAGGTTGCAGGCCTGTGCGTGGGTCCAGGTCGGAAGCCCCTGCCCGAGACCGATCAGCATCGACACGGACTTCACCGGCGCCAGCATGCAGCCCGTGGTGAGCTCGACTCCGATTCGCCCGGCGTCTGCGAGCTCGACCACGACGCGCTGCTCGGACAGGTCCACCCCGGTCCCGCCGGGGCTCAAGGCTCCGCTGGTCTCGAGCCCCCGCTCGGCGGCCCACTCCGAAATGCGCTCGGGGATGCGGTCGCTGAGCTTTCCGATGGCCAGATTGCCGATCTCGCCGAGCACGAAGGCCTCGACCTCGCGCCCGTCGGCGAACCAGTCGCGGCTCATGCGGTCCAGCTCGGGTCCGATGCTTCCGACCGCCATCACCAGCTCCTCCGCGCTGCCCAGCAGCTCGACCACGGCCGACGCCTGGGCCAGCTCGCTTCCACCCGCGAGGCGGACGCGAGTGTCGGAGACCTCCAGCAAGCGACGTGATTCCCAGGCGATCGCCGGACGCAGCACTTCCTGCTCCAGGACCGTTGCGAGGATCCGGGGAAGCAGCTCGCGAATCCGCGGGTGCAGCCCTCCCTTGCCCTGGAGAGTACGCAGCCGGAGCAGGTCGGCCAGCGAGATGTCGAGCGGGACCGAGCTCAGGATCGGCATCGCAGCTCCCCGGGCTACCTGGCCTGGCCGTATTTCCAGACGGCGTCCCGCATCGCGAAGACGTTCTCGACCCGCGCGTCGTCGGGGATGCCGATCGAGCCGTCGACGATCAGTCCTCCTCCCGGCGCACAGCCATCGATCAATCTCTTGCAGTAGTCCTCGACCTGGGAGGGCTTGCCCGTGGTCAAGAGCGAAGCCGGCACGAAGCCGCGCAGACAGACGGTGTCGCCGAGCACGGCCTTCGCCTTGAAGGGATCGGTGCGTTCGAAGAAGTAGATGGCCTTGCCGGCCGGGATCTCCCCGATCACCTCGAGCCGCGACTCGCAGTCTCCCTCCCAGAGGATGAGAGGGGTCATCCCGGCGTCGATGAGCTCGACCATGAGATCGCGCAGCGAGGGCCAGTAGAACTTCTCGAACTGCTCGCCGGACATGAAGCCATCGAGGCCCCAGTGCAGCGGGATGAAGACCGTCTTCGAAGGAAGGGAGGCGCCGCGCTCGATCGTGCCTCGAACGATCACCGCGCGCGCCTTGTCGATCGCAGCGATCATCTTCTCCTCGTGGCGGAACATGTCCAGCATCGCGCCCCGCGATCCGCGCATGTAGTCGGCGATGTAGTCGTAGGGAGCCATGGAGAAGGAGCCGAAGACCGTGGGAAAGCCGTGCTCCGTCATCTCCAGGGCCATGGGGAGTGCCGAGCCGAAGACCTCGTTGATCTTCTGGCCGGCGGCCGCCAGCCGCTCGAAGCTCTGCGCCATCTCGGGCGTCGCGAAGGCGGAGGTCGAATGAGCGATCCCGAGGTAGGGGAAGGCGGGGAAATCCGGAAAGCCGGCGAAGCCCTCGAAGGCCTCGGCGACGCGCGGCAGGTACTTCCTCAGGAA
This sequence comes from Deltaproteobacteria bacterium, assembly GCA_002687015.1. Taxonomy (GTDB): domain Bacteria; phylum Myxococcota_A; class UBA9160; order UBA9160; family UBA6930. The sequence goes on along the minus strand of NYZB01000174.1, from coordinate 18,209 downwards.
GAAGCCGGTGGGGTCGAGGATGTAGTCGTCGTACTCGTCCGCCGTCATGTACTCGCGGTCGATGTACTGATACGAGGAGTCCTCGCCGACGCCGTGCCCGGGCCACTCGAGCATGCGAAAGCCCATCTCATCGAAGGCGGGTCCCAGGGCCACGCCGGGCTGCATGAGTGCGAAGGAGTCGGGCTCGAGGTCGAGCACAGCCTTGCGAACGGCGGCGTCGAAGCGGGCGTGCTCGTACATCGCCTCCCGGCAGGTCATGCCGGCGTAGCGCGCGGGCCAGAAATGCCAGTGCGTGGAGAAGGGAACGCGATCGGGCTCCCGCAGCTCGACGGCGTCCAGGATGCGCTGCGAACGCTCCTCGAAGAGCTTCGCGCCTTCCGCCGTCACGCCTCGGCCTTCCACTGCCGGCAGAGATTGACCGCGCTCATCGCGTTGGCACCGAAGGAATCGGCCCCCGTGTACTCGAGGATCGCCTCGTCCACCTGGCCGCCGCCGATCATGATCTTGACGGCGTCGCGGAGTCCGGCCTTCTCGATCGCTTCGATGGTGCTCTTCATCGAGCCGAAGGAGAGGGTCAGGAAGCCACTCAGCGCGACGATGTCCGGGGACTGCTGCTCGATCGCTTCGATGAATCGCTCGGGCGCGACGTCCACTCCCAGGTCGCAGACCTCGAAGTCGTTCACGTCGAGCATGAAGGCGACGATGTTCTTGCCGATGTCGTGGATGTCTCCCTGCACCGTCCCGAGCACCACGGTCCCGAGACGCTCGCCCGGCGCCTCGGCATCTGCCTTGAGGTGGGGCTTCACGACCTCCGAGATCTGGCTGAGGATCTCGCCTGCCATCACCAGCTCGGGGATGAAGAACTCGCCCTCTTCGAAGTTCCGGCCGACGACGTCCATCGCCTCCTTGCACAGGTCCAGGATCTGAATGGGCTCGCAGCCGGCCTCGAGCCGCGCGCTCGCGAGCTCCACGGCCTCCTGCTCGCGCATTCCCACGATCGCATCGACGAGGCTGCGATCTTCGTCGCTCACGGCTGCTCCGGTGTGAACCGGACCCACATGTGCGTGCAGGAACGCACCAGTGAAGAGGGGCGGAACTCGGGGCCGCCGCGAGAGAACTCCATTCCCGGCATGCGCTTCAGCACCTGCTCGAAGGCCACGCGCATCTCCATGCGCGCCAGATTGGCGCCCATGCAGAAGTGGGGCCCGATCCCGAAGCCCAGATGGTGGGGATTGCGCTCGACCTTGAAGGTGTCGGGATCGTCGAAGACATCCGCGTCGCGATTGATCGAGGGGTAGATGATCGCGACCTCCTGACCCTTGATCATCTGCTTGCCGCGCAGCTCGTAGTCTCGGGTCAGCGTACGCCCCATGGTTCGCACGGGCGACACCATGCGGACCATCTCTTCCACGGCGCTCTTCAGCAGCGAGGGGTCGTCGCAGAGCTTCTGGTACTCGTCCGGATTCCTGATCAAGAGCTCCATGCCGCCCGAGATCGCGTTCCGGGTGGTCTCGTTGCCGGCAATCATCAGGACGACCAGCAGCATGATGAGCTCGTCGTTCGCGAGCTCCATGTGCTCCTCGGATTCCCGGTCCAGAAGCGCCTCGTTCGTGAACTGCCGGTCGAGGAGCCCCGCGTCCTTGGCACCGACGAGGATGCTCATCAAGTCCTCCTGGGGATCCTGGCGCTTCACCTCGATGAGCTCGGTCATGTAACGCCCGTACTCGACGAAGGCCTGCGCGGCCCTCGCCATGATCTCCGGGTCGTCCATGTTGCCCTGGGAGGCGATGAGGTCGTCGGACCACGCGGCGAACTGCTGGTGGTCCACCTTGGGGATCCCGATCATCTCGGCGATCAGCAGGATCGGAAGCGGCGTCGAGATGCTCTCGACGAAGTCGCACTCACCCTTCTTGGCGACCTTGTCGATGGCGTTGGCCGTGATCTCGCGGAAGATCACCTCGAGCTTGCCCACCATGCGCGGCGTGAAGCCCGCGTTGATCTTGTTTCGCAGGATTCCGTGTCGCGGCTCGCCATCATCGATGAGACCCGCAATGACGTCGGTGCCGGGCCGGATGCCGAACTCGGAGGTGAAGATCTCCTGGTGCTTGGAGATGAACTCCGCATCTTCGTACTTGGAGATGACCCAGAACCCGCTCTCTTCCGACCAGAAGATGGGGTCGTTCTCGCGCATCCACTTCATGCGCTCGGCCATCTGGTCTCCCGACCATCCCTCGGATTCGACGAAATCGCAGTCGATCTTCATGTCTGTGCTTTCTGGGCGCGTGGTGGATCGGGTTCCCGCAGGCTCGTGGATGCGCGGGATGGTAGACCCGAGGGCACGCCATTTCATCTCGGAGGGGCGGAGCCGCCTGGTCTCCTCGTCGAAGAGCACTCCTCGTGTCCGCCATTGCCCCATCGAGCGCGCCGGATCGGAGACCTGTCCGCCCTCGAATAGCCGCGGAAACCAGGGCTCGGTATTCTCCTCTGGAACATCCCAGGTCCAGTAGGAGGAGCTCGTCCGGGAAGACGGGTGGTGCCGGATGGCCGAGGAGGTCGCAGTGCTGGGGCTGGCGTTGGTTCTCTTCTCGAGCTCGCTCCTGCTGGGCTTCATCGCCTTCTGGATCATCCAGGGGAGTGAGAGCATTCGCTTCGATCTCTCCGCGCGCGGCCTTTCGGGCAAGCTGCGGGAGCTGACGAATTCGCTGGTCGGCTGGCTCGTGATCGCCCTTCTCTTCCAGGCCGGAACCTCGCTCCTGCTCTCGGCGGTGTTCCCGGTCATCTGGGCGTTCTCGTAGCCGACCGGCTCCCATCCGCCCGAGCCGAGGCGGGCGTTGCCCCGCCAACGCGGCCGGCGATCGGCCGCAGACCGTGGTTCACATGCCGGGCAGGAAGAGGTGCAGCAGGAAGAGGAGAACGGGAAAGAGGATGAAGAGCACGAGGATGGTCGTCATGCCCCTGCCCGAGATCTCCTTTCCGCTCCTTCCATCTTCGCCCCCGGACGAGCTCACGCAGTTGGGACAGCCCCAGACCTGATCGGGCATCTCATGTCCGCAGTTCGGACACGTCGTCGCCGCCATGCTTCGCATTCCCCTCTGTGCCCGGCCCGACCGGGACGGAAGGCCCGGTACCTGCCGGCCGGCACCGATCACGTCCCGTGGATCATAGGCGAAATCCGGAGGCGACCGGGGGAGCAGGGCTCCCCGCGTCCAGGAGGCCTGCCCTGGCGAACCAGGCCCTCGGGGTTGCCGGCTTCGTCTGCGATGTATATGATATATACTACATCGTTAACTGAGGCCGGAGGACCGAGCCATGGGACGAAGAGTCGATCCGACCGTCGAGGAGCAGATCCCCGGCCTGCTCAGCGAAGACGGCACCTGGGTGAGTCGGCGGCTCTTCTTCGATCCGGACCTGTACGAGATCGAGAAGCACCGGGTGTTCGGGCGCTCCTGGCTGATGGTGGGCCACGAGAGCCAGATCCCGGATCCCGGCGACTTCTTCCTCTCGTCGATGGGCGAGGAGTCCGTCCTCGTGGTGCGCGACAACGAGGGGAAGATCCGCGTCCACCTCAACTCCTGCCCGCACCGCGGTATGCCCGTCTGCCGCGAGGATCGCGGCAACACGCGGACCTTCTACTGCGTCTATCACGGCTGGAGCTTCGGCCGCGACGGCTCCCTGGCGGGCCTCCCCAACCAGCGGGCCTCCTATCCCCAGGACCTGGACAAGAGCAAGCTCGGTCTCTTCGCCGTGCCCCGGGTCGAGACCTACTGCGGCTTGATCTTCGCGAACCACGACGCCGGAGCGGTCTCTCTCGATGACTACCTGGGAGACATGAAGTGGTATCTGGACACCAGCCTGAATCGCCGTGAGGGCGGCATCGAGGTGCTCGGGGTCCAGAAGTGGAGGATTGGCACGAACTGGAAGGTCCCGGCCGAGAACATGGTCGGTGATGTCGCCCACGCGCCCGCCTCGCACTCCTCGATCTTCCAGATCGCACCCGGCGATCCCTCCTCGGATGCCGCGCTGAAGTCCGTGCTCGAGTATGGGCGCAACGTGGCACTGCCGGGGGGTCATGGCGGGACCTTCCGGGTCTATCCCGGGGACGACAGCGAGGGGCGACTCCCGGGAGAGCTGGCCCTGCGCAAGGCTCCGGGAGTCGGCGAATACCTGGCCTCGATCCAGGCCGAGGCCGAGGAGCGCCTGGGCGAGGTGCGCAAGCACATCAAGATCGCCACCTGCACGACCTTCCCGAACCTGTTCCTGCTCGGAAGCAACTTCACCTTCCGCGTGGCGCATCCAAGGGGCCCGACGAAGTCCGAGCTCTGGTCCTGGGTCTTCTTCGATCGCGAAGCACCCCAGGAGGTCAAGGACGCGATGCGCAAGTTCTACACGATGACCTTCGGTCCGGGAGGTCTCTTCGAGCAGGACGACGGCGAGAACTGGGAGGGCGTCACCCACGGCGCTTCGGGCATCGAAGCGTCGCAGCATCCCTTCCACTACGGAGCCGGCTTGGAGGCGGGGCCGCATCCGGAGATGCCCGGGCGGGTGAGTAACGTCTACAGCGAGCACACCCAGAGAAACATGTACCTCCGTTGGCAGGAGCTGATGCTCCAGCCCTGAGGCGGCCCCGTCCGATGTGCCGACGACGAGAGAGGAAAGGAGCCCACGATGAGCCAAGCTTCGACGAGTGCCGAGAGCAGGCCCGTCAGTCTCGAAGAGCTACGCGCGGTGGAGCAGTTCCTCTATCGCGAGGCCCGCATGCTCGACGATCGGCGATACACGGAGTGGCTCGGGCTCCTGGCCGACGATTGCACCTACCTGGTTCCGACCCGAGAGAACGTGCAGGCCGTTCGGGGCAAGGCGCCGGTCACCAACGAGGACGAGCTGGCCGGGCTGGCCTACTTCGAGGACGACAAGCTCACGCTCATGGCCAAGGCCTTGCGACTGGGGACCGGGACCGCCTGGGGGGAGAACCCGCCCTCGCGCACGCGGCGCCTGGTGAGCAACGTGGAGGTCCTGCGAGGCGAGGAGCCGGACGAGCTGCTCGCCTACTCGAACCTGGTGCTCCACCGATCCCGTCGGGTCGACGAGGTATCGCAGTTCGTCGGACAACGCCGCGACCTGCTGCGGCAGACCGAGAAGGGGCTGCAGCTCGCCAGGCGGGTCGTGCTGCTGGACATGAACATCTGCGACTCCTCCCACATGGGGAACTTCTTCTGATGCAGCTCCCGGCCCGGCTGGCTCGGTGCCCGAGCTCTTGCTGATGGCGGGAGCTGGCGGAGGGAGCGCCGTCGCCCCCGCCAGGCGACCGCGTGGCTCGCTCTCGCGCGGCGAGATCCTCGAAGCCGGTCTTCGGATCGCGAAGCGGGACGATCTGACAAGCCTCACGATGAAGAGGCTGGCCGAGGAGCTGGGCGTCACGCCCATGGCGATCTACCGCCACTTCGAGAACAAGGCGGAGGTCATCGACGGCGTGCTCGACCTCTTCGTCCGCGACGCCGCGGTCACCGGGCACGAGCCAGGCGCGGGCCCGGAGGCCTGGCGCCGCTGGACCGTGGTCACCTTCCGCAGGATGTTCGACGCCCTCACGCAGACGCCGGGTGTCATGCCCTTCCTGAGCACCGCATCGCGTTTCGGGCCGGCCGCAACGAGCGCGTTGAATGCGATCCTCGATGTGCTTCGCCGGGCCAGCATGTCGGAGAAGGAGGCGGTCGAGACCTTCGCGGTGATGTGCGCCTACACCGTGGGCGCGGCGGGGCTCGCCACGGCGTGGCCCGATCCGGGGGGGAGGGCCGATCCCGACGAGAAACGGCGCCGAATGCGGCTCAGCATCGAATCGACGCCGCGCACCGACTTTCCCCACGTTGTGGATGCGGCGGCGGATCTCGCCGGAACCCTACAGCGCTTCCCCCTCGAGATCGGGCTCGAGCGGCTCCTCCCGCGGGAGCTGCCGAAGCCCCCGCTGCCTTCCTAGCCCTTCAGGAGGCGAGCTGAGGCGCCGCCGCCGAGCGCAGCTGCTCGTAGATCGGCGGTGCGCCGACACCGAGCTTCTCGCGCACCTCGTCGATCGGCTGCTCGAAGAGGGACTCCCAGTCCTCGACCAGGAGCCACTTCGCGCGTAGCCCGCGCATCAGGCCCTGGCGGATCAGCCGACGCGGCTCGGAGTTCCAGTCGTTGTTCAGGAAGGAGCGCCAGACCAGATAGGCAATGCCGGTATTCCATGTCTGGGGCACCGTGAAGGCGAGCACGGCAATCTCGCCACGCAGGTCGCGGTCGTAGCCCGTCAGGACGTGGAAGACGTCGTGCAGGTTGAGCATGCGCGACCCGAAGGTCTTCCCCTCGTCGCCCAGGTTCACGGGGCGATCGGGGAACTCCTCCGACGCAGCCTCGCTCGCACCTGCGAGGCCCTCGGCGCTGAGGCCCTCTCGAATGAACCACTCGCAGATCGTGCGGCCCAGCGAACCCTCTGGCATCGCGAGCATGCGCTCCCGGTCGCAGAGAAGGGCGTAGAGGTCGCGCCTCTCGTCCAGGATCCGTTGTCCCCTCGGAGACTTCTTGAAACGCTTGAAGAGCCGCTCGTTCGAGCCGCCGCTCATCGCGGCGATCGCGACGATCGCCTGGGTGGTGTCGTCGGGGTTCTGATAGAGCAGCTCGAGGGCCTTCTTGGCCTTCTTCAGGTCGCGAGATGCCATGGCATTCCTCCTCGGCTCCCGGAAGAGCCTCAGTTCGCGAGATCGAGATCCTGGGGGATGCTCGGGTTGTCCGAGATCATCCCCACCTCTCGCCACTTGCTCTCCGTGCGCTCGGTGATGAGGCCCAGGTTCTTCAGGTTCGGCACGACGGTGTGCATGTAGACGGCGCTGTTGATGTCCTTCCAGTTCGGGAGCGCGAGCATCATCTGCGTCACCACGACCGGATCGAGGTCGTACTTCGGTCCCAGCAGACGCAGCATGTCGAGCTGCTGGTTGGCGTTGAGGGCCTCGAGCACGGAGAAGGCCCAGTCCTCCATCTCGTTCATGCTGGTCTCGTCGGCCGTCTCGACGACGCGTCGCATGCTCAAGACGCCGAAGGCGGCGTGCCGGGATTCGTCCAGCTCGGCCTTGCGGATGATGTCGATGAAGAGCGGATTGAGCGAATTGGTGCGCAGCATCTGCATGATGCCGACGGCCATGCCCTCGAAGAGGGTCTGCATACCGAGGGTCTTCATCTGGTAGCCTTCGACCGTCAGCAGCTCGTCGAGCAGGATCTTCAGGGTCGGAGTGATCGGGTAGATCGTTCCCAGCTTGTCCGAGAGGAAGCGGGCGAAGACCTCGACGTGTCGGGCTTCGTCGGCGACCTGGTTGGCCGCGTAGAGCTTCTCGTCGGTGCTCGGGCACAGGCTGGTGAGCTGCCCGCAGAGCTGGAGCGCAGCCTGCTCGCCATGCAGGAGCTGGGAGCAGGTGAAGGCGAGCTCGTCGATCATCGCCGCCTTCTGGGTGGCCTCGTCCTTGCCCGCCATCTTCGCGAGATTGGCGAGCAGCGAGAGCTCGGGCTTGCCGACCCACTCGTCCGGAGAGACGGGGATCTCCCAATCCAGGTCGGTCGTGGCGTTCCACTGGTTCAGCTTGCCCTTCTCGTAGAGGGCGCGCAGCTCGCTGACGCCGCTGCCGTAGTCCCAGTCGTTCCAGCGAACGGAAGTCGGGGCCTCGACCTCGAGATGAGCGCGGAGCTCTCCGATCTGATCCTGGTCGACGAAGTCGATGACTTCGAAGTCACCCAACTGCCTGCGGTTCTCCTTCATGAACTTGTTCACTGAGCTGGTCTCCTGGGATGGGCTTGTGAGATCGGGCGCTGCGGGAAGTCGATGGGAAGAGGGCCAGGGCTGGCGCTCGGGCCACCCCCACCGCCCAGGCACGAGACATCGGGTAGGCCGCCGGGACCGACGGGGGTCTCGGCCGTCTCCGGGGTCGTCTCGCTGGGCGTGAGGAGGAGGGGGCTCACCAGGTCGTGGCCTCCGTAGCCGCGCACCGCTCGGCAATCGGGTGCGTTGGCTCGCTGCCGACGATACCGACCGATCGGTCGGACGGCAATCGAATCGTCCGCCGCCGGGTGCCGATCGGCGTGGGCGCCCCCGCCGACGCCCTTCCGAAGTGCCCGATTCTGCTGGGCCTTCCGAGCCCGAGGGGCTTCCTAGACCTCGAAGCCGAGCTCGCGATACCCGGGAGCCACGCGATCGGTCACCAGACCGACCCGCTGGAGCTGAGGGACCACGTGGTCTTCGAACATCCGGGGGCCCGAGTCGGCGAATTCCGGATCGTTGGCCTTCTCTCCGATCTCCCGCATCGCTTCGTCGTAGTCGATGCCCACCTCGGTGTAGACCGCCTCGCGGGATGAGAGGATGCCGCCGCCGCTGGAATCCGCGCCTCCTCCACCACCGGTCGTGAGGAGACGAATCGCCGACAGCGCAAAGTCCTCGACGCGCTCGCGATCGGGATCCGACATGCGGGGGAGCTCCTCCTTCATGTAGATCAGGCCGTAGGAGACGTGGCGCGCCTCGTCCTGGGCGGTCAGCTCGACGACCTTGCGCAGCAGGTCGTCCCGGGTGTTCTCCTTCATGGACTTGAAGGTCCCCATCGCGAGGCTCTCCGTGATGACCTGCATGCCCACGCACTTCATCTGCCAGAGGTCCGCCTCCAGGATCGCGTTGAGGACCGCGTGCAGCGAAGGCTCGATCGAGTAGACCTGGTCGAGGCGCGTGATGTAGCGATGGAAGACCTCGACGTGACGGGCCTCGTCGACGACCTGCGTGGCGGCGTAGAGCTTGCCGTCCATGTCCGGGACGGCCTCGACGAGCTGCCCGCAGCAGAGCAGTGCACCCTGCTCGCCGTGCAGGAACTGGGAGAGGGTCCAGGCGGAGCGTCGTGCCGCAAACTGCTCCCGTTTCTCGTCCGAGAGGGCCTTCACGAAGTCGTAGCGGGGGAAGCGCTCCCCGCTCGGGTCCAGGATGTCGCCTACCCCTTCCTTGTCGATCTCGAGATCTCAGGGGATGTCCGATGCGGCGTTCCACTGCTCCTTCTTCGCCATCTCGTAGAGATCGCGCAGCGCCTTCACGTTGGTCTCGTAGTCGAACTTCCAGAGGGTCTTGAGGGGAGTGACGATCTCTTCCAGCGACATGGCGGTCTCCGTTCGAATTGGGGCCTGGGCGCTCACATGCGGGGGCCCGGACTTCGGCCGGTCCCGTTCTTGCTCCATCGGCCGGACAATAGCGGATAAAGAGGTCGATTTCTCTCCATCGACGCCTTCCCCGGCCAGGGATCCTCCTCGGGCGGAGGGATTCGCGCGGTCCCGGATCCCGGCGCTTCGCCGCGAGCTCCGGAGGCACCCCTACCCCGGAACCTCTAACCTGCGCCCCGCCGATCGCAGGTCGTGGTTTCCGCGCGGGCAAGGAGAATCGATGGCAGGCCCCCTCACAGGACTCAAGGTGATCGAGATGGTCGGGATCGGTCCCGCGCCCTTCGCTGCAATGTGCCTGTCCGATCTCGGGGCCGAGATCGTCCGGGTCGACCGGCCGAAGGGCGAGGCCTTCCTGCGCGGCGATGGATCGGCGCACGACTTCCTGGGGCGGAACCGGCCGAGCGTCGCGGTCGATCTCAAGAACCCGCGCGGCGTGGAGACCGTCCTGCGCATGGTCGACAGCGCGGACGGGCTGCTCGAGGGGTTCCGCCCCGGGGTGATGGAGCGCCTGGGGCTCGGGCCCGAGGTCTGCCTGGCTCGAAACCCCGGGCTCGTCTTCGGTCGCATGACGGGCTGGGGGCAGGAAGGGCCGCTCGCGAATGACGTGGGCCACGACATCAACTACATCGCGCTCTCCGGTGCGCTCCACGCCATCGGTCGAAAGGGGCAGGCCCCGACGCCGCCCCTGAACCTCGTCGGCGACTTCGGCGGCGGTGGCCTCCTCCTCGCCTACGGGATGCTCGCGGCCTGGCTCGAGCGCATCCGATCGGGCCAGGGCCAGGTCGTCGACGCGGCGATGGTCGACGGCGCGACGATGCTCATGGCCTCCATCCACGGCGCCGCCCAGGTCGGCTTCTGGAGCGAAGAGCGAGGCACGAACCTGCTCGACACGGGCTCCCACTTCTACGATGTCTACGAGACGAAGGACGGCAAGTGGGTTTCGATCGGGTCGATCGAGCCCCAGTTCTACGTGGAGCTGATCCGACGGCTCGGCCTCGAAGGAGAGGACCTGCCCGACCAGATGGACAAGAGCCAGTGGCCCAAGATGAAGGAGCGTTTTGCCGCGATCTTCAGGACCCGGACCCGCGACGAATGGTGCGCGGTCTTCGAGGGGGGTGAGGTCTGCTTCGCTCCCGTTCTCGAGATGCGGGAAGCGCCCGACCATCCGCACAACCGGGCACGGGCGGGCTTCGTGGACTTCGCCGGCGCGAGGGCTCCAGCGCCGGCACCGCGTTTCAGCCGCACGCCGGGTGAGATCCGGAGCGTCTCGGTCGCGCCCGGCACGAACACCGACGAGGTGCTCGCCGACTACGGCTTCTCGGACGACGAGATCGCGGGTCTGCGCGAGGCCGGAGCCGTGGCGTAGGCAGGCATTCCCGGAAGCACGGTCCACGACCGGAGCTGTCTGCTGCGCTCCGGCGCGCTGGATCGTGGATCCCCGGTCCTGGCTATGCGGCCGCCTCGATCTCGGTTCGTCCCGGCTCGCTGAGATCGCGAAGGAAGCCGAAGAAGAGCTGTCTCCCGGCGGCGTGGACCGGGCAGATCGTGAGCTCCACGGAGAACTCGCTGCCGTCCTTTCGCATGCCGGTCAGGTTGCCGATGTGCTTGTCGATGAAGCGCCCCTCGCGCGTCTCCAGGAAGCGCTCCAGGCCCTGGCGGTGATCTTCCCGCCGATCCGGCGGGATGATCAGGTCGGCGACCTGTCTGCCCCGAATCTCATCCGGCGTGTAGCCGAAGATCCGCTGGGCCGTCGGGTTGAACTCCAGCGCGATGCCATTCGCGTCCATGACGACGATCGCGTCCAGGGCCGCGGTCATGATCGCGCTTCGCACGGAATGCGCGTTTCGCAGCGCCCGCTTGTGCAGGCGCCGCCTCTCGCGACTCGCAGCGAGGAGCCAACCGACGGTGAGGATCGCGAAGAGCACGGGCACCGCGATCACCAGCAGCCGCGTGGCCACGCGGATGTCCGTGGCATGCAGGGTGGCGCGCGGAACCGCTGAGATCAGCACCCACGAGCTCCCCCCCAGGCCCTTGGTGTCGGCGCCCACGGAGGCGGCGAGTCGGCCGAAGGTGTCGAAGTAGAAGAGGCCGTCGCTGCTCTCGACCCGACCCTTCCCCATTTCGACGATCTGCCGCCAGACCTCGGGAAGGGTGCTCTGGAAGCCCTTCCCGTGAGCGAGCATGAAGCCCTCGACCTCGGGCCCGGATCGGGCCCAATAGCCCGCCGAGTTGACGATCATCCGTTGAACGCCCCCCTCGTTGGCGCCGAGCTCGAACTCGCCCAGGATCGCGGGGCCGCGTGCGTCCAGCGCGACGATCCCGAGCCGCTCTCCGGAAGCGCCGTCGACCGGCGTCGTCAGTCGAATCACCGGCTTGGTGAGCTCGCCCTTCCGCGGGCCCTTCGGGTTGTCCGGGTCCATGGCCGAGAAGATCTCTCCAGCGCCGAGCCGCGAGGTGTGGACGAAGTAGTCCCTCTCGCTGTCGTCGCGGAGCCCGCCCTCGGGTGCCAGTCGAGCCCCCGCCTCGAGGTTCTCGACCCGAATCCTCTCCTTGCCTGCGGCATCGATGAAGGAGAGCTGCTTGTAGTCGGGACGGCTCTGCGCCAGGGCCAGCAGGTTCTGCTCGAGGCCTGAGTGGTCTTCCGGAGAGTCCTCGAGGGCCACCTTCACCAGGGATCCGACGAAGAAGAGGTCCCTGGCCGCGATCTCCAGCTCGCCTTCGATCTGACGGATGCCGCGCTCGATGGCGTTGGCCTCTCGAGCGAAGAGTCGTTCTTCGTCCGCCGCGACCTCCGAGCGGAACTTGAGGACGAAGGCCAACGCCATCACGAGGGTCAGCGGCATGACGATGCGCAGGAACTGCGTCACCGGGACTCGTCCGAGGACTCCCAGGAAGCCGTCCGGCTGCGGCTCCATCGACCACGAGTCTTGCTGCTGCGCGTCCATAGAGAGCTCTCCTCCCATCCGGCGCTCGGCTCTCGGAATCTCCATCGCCAAGACACACCACGGTAGCCGAATTCGCATCCGTCAAATGGCCGATGGACCAGGGCTCTCGACCGAAGCGGCTCGCCGTGTCCTTCGCGCAGCGGCGTCGTTCGGGACGGGCTCCGCCGGCACCCCCGCCTCTCCTCGGAGCGAGAAGCCATGCGGGACCTGCCGACTTCGCCGAGAGCTGGGGTAGCCTCCGGGCCCTTCGCCGCGCGAAGTCGCCCCTTGCTCTCGCTCAGAGGAGAATCCCGATGGCTGCCCCTGACCTGCTGAAAGCTGCACGAAGCCTGCGCGAGACGATCGAGGCTGAGGCCGACCGGGTCGAAGAGACCCTGAACATGACAGCGCCGATCGTCGAAGGCCTCGTCGACTCGGGCCTGTTCCGGCTCTTGATGCCGGAAGCCCTCGGCGGCTTCGAGTCCGACCCCTCCACGATCATCGAGGTCTGCGAGGAGATCTCCTTCGCAGATGGCTCCGTGGGCTGGTCCTACGCACAGAACACCTCCTGCATGGCCTATCTCGCCTACATGGATCCCGAGCTGGTCGAGCCCTTCGCCCGCTCGCGAGCCGGCGCCGGCATGTTCGCCCCGCTGAGCGTGGTGATCCGGGAAGAAGGGGGTTATCGCGTTTCGGGCAAGCACCAGTTCGCCACCGGCTCTCCGCATGCGGACTTCATCGGCGGCGCCGGGATGGAGCTGGTGGATGGGGAGTCGGTCATGGGCCCCAACGGTCTTCCCAGCATCCTGGCCTACATCGTTCCGATGGAGAAGGCGGTCATGAAGGGGAACTGGGACGTCATGGGTCTCTGCGGAACCGCAAGCTTCGACTACGAGATCCCGGAGCAGTTCGTCGAAGCGGGGTTGACCCACTCGATCTTCGAGACCCATCCCAGGTCGGGGGGCGCCCTCTACGGGCTCGGCCCCGTGCCCCTGGGCACGATCAGCTCCTGCGGCTGGGCGATCGGCGTCGCCAAGCGGGCCCTCCACGAGATCGTGGATATCGTCACGACCCAGGCGCGAACACGCATGGGATCGGATCCCCTCAAGGAGCAGCAGGTCTTCCAGCGCGATCTCGCGCTGCACACGCAGGCGCTGAACTCGGTGCGACTCCTCGCCCACGAGACCTACGGCTCTGCGGTCGATGCGATCGCACGCGGCGAATCTCCCGAGACACTCGAGCAGATCCGTCGCGAGTCGAAGGCGGCCGCCAGCTACATCGTCCAGGTGAGCAGGGAGGCCACGACCTTCGCCTTCCAGGCCTCGGGAAGCCACGGCTTGCGCAATCCGAACCGGCTACAGCGCTGCTTCCGCGACATGTACGTCGGCGCTTCCCACATCGTCTTCGACGAGCGCAACTTCGTCGAGTCGGTCAAGGAGAGGCTGGGCATCGTCCCGCTCCCCTTCTAGGGGCGCAGAGATGCGGGGAAGGGGCTGGGGGCGCCGTCAGTGCCCGTGCCGTCGGGTGGGCGGCGCATCGCTTCCCGAGAACCCGGTCGCTTCGTTCGAGGCCGGTGGTCCCTCGCTGCGCCGCTGCCACCAGGTCTTGAGCTCCTCGATGTCGAGGATCCGGGCGCTGGTCCCCTGGGTCACGCGTCGCGCGGCCTCCCGGCTGCGATAGACCAGGACCGGTGGGCCCATGATGCCATGGCGTTCGATCCCCACCACGTAGACGCCATCTTCCGCCGGGATCCAGGAATGCGGACCGGTATGGGAAGCACCGGGGTCTTCGCCGGGCTCCATCGCCTCCACCCACACCTTCGAAGGCACGCCGTGGGGCGAGGGTACGTCGAGGTAGACCAGGAGGTCTCCGATCGAGCACAGGAAGGAGCGCTCGCCGTCTCGATGGATGACCTGCGAACGAGGCGCGGACTGGTCGCGAACCAGCATGCCGCAGACGGCGTCTTCCTGGTCCGCAATCGCCACGGGCCCGAGAGCAGGAGTCGGGTCGGAGGCGTCCCCGGGCGTACACGCTGCCGCCAGCAGGGCCGCGAGGGCGAGCACACGGACGGGGCCGCATCTTCGCCGCGCCATCAGATCACCTTCTCGCGGGCCAACAGGATGCCACTGGCTGCCGTCGGGAGTACGAGCCAGCCAGTCCAGAGGAGGCCCAGGGTGCCCGGGCTCGGCAGCGCCACCGTCATCCCGAGGCTGCGAAGCAGCTCCGGACCGGCGAAGACCTGCATCATCTGTAGCCGGTAGAGCCCCGCCGGGTTGGCGACGACGAGCGACGAGATCGTCTGCTGGGAGACCGCCCCGTCCGAGATCACCAGGATTCCCAGAAGGGCCAGGTCGTAGAAGAAGACGAGCAGGAACCAGGTCACCACGACGATGCTGGTCGCTGTGATCTGGCGGCGCGTGCATGCGGAGACCAGCATTCCCAACGAGAGGAAGGCGAGCCCGAGGAGGATCGTGGGTCCCATCAGGGCGACCAGGGTGCGAAGGCCGGACGGGCCGCCGGCCCCCATCGCCGCGCCGAGGCCCACCACGACGGCGAGGGTGAGGGCGACCGATCGGCCGAGGTACTTCGCGGCGACGACCTCCAGCCGGCTCACGGGGAGCGAGAGGAGCAGCCCGAGTGTGTTGCGGTCCCGCTCCCCGACGATGGCGTCGTGACTCAGGACCAGTGCGACCAGTGGAACCAGCAAGGCCGTCAGGGTCACCAGGCTGGGTCCCGTGAGGGCCTCGAGGTCGGCCTGGGCGATCCGGCCATAGAGGCTCACACCCGAGGCCAGGAGCGCGAAGAGGACACTGATGACCAGCACCCAACGGTCCCGGATCCGTTCCGAGAGCTCGTGAAGGGCCAGCGCCAGGCCCACTCGGCTCATCGCTGCTCCCCTCCGAGCAGCTCTTCGTAGACCATGTCGAGGGTCGGCTCTTCTACGCGCAGCCCGCAGACCGCCTTCGGGAAATCGCCCTGGATCCTCATCAGCTCGAGGAGCTCGTCCGCCGAGACCTCGACTCGCAGCTGCCCCCGGTCCAGGCTCATGCTCCCCTTGCCCCAGTTCCTGATGGCATCGTGCAGGCGTCGAGCCTCGGCCTCCGAATCCACGAGGTCGAGCCACACGCGATGCGTCGAGCCGGCCTTGCGGCGCAGCTCGCCCGCACTTCCCTTCACGAGGACGCGGCCCTCCCGGAGCACATGGATGGTGTCGACCCTTCGCTCCGAGAGGGCCAGGTCGTGGGTCGACATGAGGACCAGTCGCCCGGCCTCCTTCCACTCCGCGAGGACGCGCCAGAGAAGGGTGAGGCCTTCCTGGTCCAGTCCCGCCGTGGGT
The DNA here is from genome assembly GCA_002687015.1 of Deltaproteobacteria bacterium. Classification (GTDB taxonomy): domain Bacteria; phylum Myxococcota_A; class UBA9160; order UBA9160; family UBA6930. Next base: position 2,738 of record NYZB01000174.1, on the reverse strand, counting down.
TCGTCGAGGACCAGGAGCTCGGGCTTCGCCAGGATGGCCACGCCCAGGCCCAGGCCCAGGCGCTGGCGCATGCCCCGGGAGTAGCTGCGCACCGCACGTCGCCGCACGCGGCCGAGGCCGACTTCCCCGAGCACCGCATCGACCCGCTTCGAGTCCACACCCCGCGCTCTCGCGAAGAAGCGCAGGAGCTGGAGCCCGCTCAGGTTGTCCGAGAAGGTGACGGCCTCCGGCAGGTATCCGATCCGGCGCTTCCATGCCTTGTCGATGGAGACCGGGGCTCCATCGACTTCGAAGCTGCCCGAATCCGGCCGCACCAGGCCGAGGATCACCTTCATGAGGGTCGTCTTGCCAGCTCCGTTCGGGCCCGCGAGTAGGGCCACCCCGCCTCCTTCGAGAGCGAGACGGACGCCGTCCAGCGCCTGGACCCGAGCCAGGCGAACGGAGACCCCGCTGGCGGCCAACGAGTCTATCTCGGCACCTCGCCCAGGAGGGGCGCGAGGTCGACCACCGTCGGCGTCTGCAAGAGGGGCAGGCGATCGGCGAGGTGCGAGAGCATCTCGAGAGCCGGGCTGTGCAAGAGCAGGATCGCCGCGGGGAAGCGATAGGTCAGATTCGCCTTGAAGCTGTCGACCCGGTGCGGTCGATCGCCGACGCCGTCGCCGTCCCATCCTACGTAGTCACCCCAGTAGTTGCCGCGCCGGGTGCCGCCCCAGACCTGGTCTTCGCCCCCCACGTAGAAGACCTGCTGGCGGTTGCCGAGGATCCGATTCTCCTCGATGAGGTTGCGGCGGGTTCCCGCCCAGACCTTCAGGCCCACGTCGTTGCCCGCGATCCGGTTCTCCCGAATCGTGTTCTCCGTGCTCGAGAAGAAGAACATGCCGTTCCCGTTGTCTTCGAGCCGGTTGCCGCGGATCTCGGAGAACTGCACGTCGCGAAACAGGATCCCGTTGCGCTCGTTGCGAAGGGCCTCGTTGTCCTCGACCACGAGGTGGTGGCTCTCCATCAAGGCCATGCCGATGACGTTGTCGCGGCTCGTATTCCCCCGCAAGGTGTTGCGGTAGGAGTACATGTAGTGGACGCCGAAGCGCTGCTTCTCCGTGAGGTTGTCCTCGATCAGGCTGTCCTCGGTGGCCGAGACGTAGATGCCGTCCCGGGCGTGGGAGATGCGATTGCCGCGCAGCACCAGCTCGCTGGCGTCGAAGAGGTGGATGCCGTTCCCGCGGTCCGCCACGCGGAGGCCCTCGTGACCCTCGATGTCGTTGGCCAGCAGATGGACGCCCTCGGTCTCGTGGACCCAGACGCCAAAGGCACAGCCGCGCATCCTGTTCTCGCGAATCACGGCCCCCGTCGCCCTCTTCGTGACGAAGATGCACGCGTCCGGAGCCCCGACGTCCTTTCCCCCATTCATCAGCTCCACACCTTCGACGATCGCGCCCGGGGCGTCGATGGTGAGGACGGTGCCCGTACCTCCGCCATCGAGGCTTCCTCCGCGGCCCCGAAGGGTGAGGGTCTTGTCGAGGTGAAGGGGGCCAGGCCAGCTCCCGGCCGGAAGCTCGACCACGTCGCCCGGCCCTGCGGAGGCCACCGCCGCAGCGGGGCTGGGTGCATCCCTGCCCACCCGGATCACCTCGGAGCGAGCCGCCAGCCCGCAGGCCAGGGTCGCGATCAGGGCAAGTGCGCCGCCCGCCACGCCGGGGATCGATCGCCTCACGCGTCTTCCAGGTGGCGCTTCAGCCTGGCCAGCTTGTCCTTCTCCTGCCCCGTCTTTGCACCGTGGAGCTCCAGGCGTCGAGCCCCCATCAGAGGCGGGCAGACCTGGTCATTGCGGTAGTTCGCCTCGCACTCCATGCAGGAGAGACACTCCCTGGGGTCGATGCTGCCGTCGCCTCGGATCGCCCGCGGCTCGCAGCCGCGAGTGCAGATTAGGCAGCTCGAGCAGAATCGCCGTCGCCGCGGTCCCGAGGCGCGCACGCTGCTGAGGAGGGCGAGTCCGCCGCCCAGCGGGCAGAGGTAGCGGCAGAAGGGACGGTACATGAGGAGCGAGGCGACCAGGAGGAGCAGCCACCAGCCGAGGAAGATGCCGCCTCGCTGCCAGGCGGGCACGAGGAAGGTCGACTTGAAGGGCTCCACTTCGGCCAGTTGCTCGCCCAGGACGCTGTCGAAGAAGAAGGCCCCCACCAGCACGGCGAGGACGAGGTAGCGGAGGTGACGCAGCTTCGAGTGCCAGGCTTCGGGCATCTCCTTGCCCTCCCAGCCCAGCCGCTGTGCCGCCTTGAAGAGCAGCTCGGTCATCGCGCCATAGGGGCACACCCAGCCACAGAAGACTCCTCGTCCCCAGATCAACGATACGCCAGCGATGAAGATCCAGGAGATGAAGATCAGGGGCTCGCTCAGGAAGAGGTCCCAGCGCCACTCCCCCACGGCCGATTCGAGGAGGGTGAGGATCTGCGTCACGGAGGGTTGCGCGCCCATGTAGACGCCGACCAGGAGGAAGCTCACCAGCATCGTCGCAAGGTGTATGCGTTCGATGCGGCCCGGAGCCGCCGTCGTGTAGCGGCGCGCCGCGAAGACGCCGACCACGAAGAGCAGGAAGGCCGTCAGCACGATGGCGTCCAGCTGGCGGTTGACCCATGCCTGCTGCCAGATCGTGAGGCTCGCCGCAGCGTCCAGCTGGTAGATGCTCTCGGGAAGCCTGTGGGAGGCCCTGAACTCCCGGAAGTCCCGGCTGAATGCGCTCT
>NYZB01000173.1 GCA_002687015.1 Deltaproteobacteria bacterium | reverse complement strand
GCGGGGGTGGGGCCCGGGCTTCCGTCCGGCGCCGGGCCGCTTTCCGCCCCAGCCGTAGTGCTTGAGCTCGAGCTGTTGGGGGCGGCGGCGACTCATGATGGTGTAGAATACGGCGATCTTCTATCCAACGCAAGCACTTTCTCCAATTCGGGCAAGAAACCTCCAACGAAGCCCCCACGCCCCGCGCCGGACGCTCGGCAGCCCGGGTCCACCCACACGCCCCGAGACCCAACCCCCACCCACGCGAACCACCCCCTTCACCAACCTTCCGGACCCCCACCCGGACCACCACGGGGCACGCACCGAGCACCTGAGCCAACTCCGCGGGGCGCCGGGCAACCGGCCGGGACTCAATCCCGTCCAGATCGACGACCGGTGGAGGCCCGGTGACCGCAGTCGTTCTCGAAGTCCCTTAGGCCCGCCAGAGACGCTGGCTCCGCCGGGGGCTCAGTCCTTCGATTCGCTCGAGAGGCGGAGGCCCTGGAGTCGGATGAATCCGGTGGCGTCCGCCTGGACGTAGGTGTCGGCCGAGCCGGCGTCTTCGAAGCTGGAGAGGGCTTCGGAGTAGAGCGAGACGGGGGAGCGGCGGCCGGTGACCTGCAGGCCGCCCTTGTAGAGGCGGACGCGGGCTTCGCCCGTCACGTTCTGTTGCGACTGGGTGATGGCGGCGCGCAGGAAGTCCATCTCGGGGGAGAACCAGAAGCCGTTGTAGATGACCTCGGCGAAGCGGGGCATGAGGCGATCGCGCTCGTGCATCACCTCGCGATCCATCGTGATCGACTCGACGGCCCGGTGGGCGGCATGCAGGACCGTGCCGCCGGGGGTTTCGTAGACTCCGCGCGACTTCAGGCCCACGAACCGGTTCTCGACCATGTCGACGCGACCGATCCCGTGAGCGCCGGCGATCTGGTTCATGCGCTTCAGCAGTGCTGCGGGACTCAGGGCCTGGCCGTCGACGGAGACGGGAATGCCGCGCTCGAAGGCCACCGTGACCTCGGCCGCGGTCTCCGGCGCCTCCTCCGGGTTCGTGGTCATCACGAACATCGATTCGTCGGGCGCTCGCCAGGGATCCTCGAGCACGCCGCCCTCGAAGGAGATGTGCAAGAGGTTGCGATCCATCGAGTAGGGCTTGTCCACCGTGGCGGTCACGGGGATCCCGTGCTTCTGGGCGTAGGCCATGCAATCCGTGCGGGAGCGGAGGTCCCAATCCCGCCAGGGGGCGATCACCTCGAGCTCGGGCGCCAGGGCCCGGTAGGCCAGCTCGAAGCGCACCTGGTCGTTGCCCTTTCCGGTGGCCCCATGGGCCACGGCGTCGCAGCCCGTCTCCCTGGCGACCTCGACGTGGTGCTTGCCGATCACGGGGCGGGCCAGCGCGGTTCCGAGCAGGTAGACGCCTTCGTACAGGGCGCCGGCCTGGATGGCCGGGTAGACGTATTCGCGCACGAACTCCTCGCGCAGGTCGCGAATCACGCAGTCGACGGCGCCCGAGGCCTTGGCCTTGTCGGGCAGGCCGGAGAGCTCTTCCTCCTGCCCCACGTCGGCGCAGTAGGCGACGACTTCGCAGTCGTAGGTCTCGATCAACCAGCGCAGGATGACCGAGGTGTCCAGGCCACCGCTGTAGGCGAGGCACACGCGCCCGACGGATCTTCCAGTCGACATCGTCATCCTCCTCGGGTTCGGACCCGCCATGGGAGCCCGGGCCCCCTCGGGTCGAAAACCGTCGGATGGTAACGAAAGAGCCCCGCGCCGGAGACTGCGCTTCAGCTGCCGGGAAGCAGGCGAACGACCGTGGTCCGGCCGAGTCTCGGGTGCGAGTAGCCGTGGGCCAGGGCTCCGAGGCCGGCCAGGCCCTCTTGCACGGCGGCCGGGTCCTCGAAGGGCCCTTCGAAGCTGTCGTCGCGGGCCTTCTCCGTCAGCGAGACCAGCAGCGCGCCGCCGTCGCTCTCGCCGAGGGCGCGAACTCCGAGCGTGATGCGAAGGGGTGCCGGCTCGGCGAGGAGACGGGCTTCGACCATCCGTCGCAGCACCGCCTCCACGACGGTGCCGTCGCCGCAGAAGCCCTCCAGAGTGGCGGGAGCCAGCAGCTGCAGCTCCACCCCGCGCACCTCCGCCCGCTCGCGGAGGCCGTCGGCGATCTGCCTCACCACCCGGGCCGGGTCGAAGGGCTCCGCGCGGACCTCGGGCGTCTTGCCGGCCAGCACCGCGCCCATCTCGTCCAACGACTTCCGCAGCCGCTCCAGGTTCCGCAGGGCGTCTTCGAGGCGCGCACGATGCCCCGGGTTCCGGCGCCCCCCGGTCTCCTCGATCAGGGTCTCCAGGGTCACGGCGATCTCGTCGGCTGGCGCCTCGAGCTGGCGCCGCAGGCCCACCAGGAGCTCGGCGCCCTCCACCTCTTCCGTCAGCAGGACCACGACGCCGACACCCTCTCCGTTCTGGAGGATGGGGGAGATCAGGGCGGAGTAGCCCACGCCGCGCTCCCGGATGCGGCAGCGGGCGCTCTCTCCGCGCTCGCAGGCCGAGGCCACGGAGGCGAGCATCGCTTCCCGGGCGCCCCCCTCAAAGAGCTCGGCGAGAGGCGTGCCGAGCGATTGCGCTCCCTGGATCCCGAAGCGCCGTTCGAAGGCCGGGTTGACGTGAACGGCATTGGCGTCCGGATCGCCCACCAGAACGGGGGCATCCAGGTAGTCGATCAGCGCGGCGTCGCTCATTCGGCCACGCCCACGATGTCGACGTCGAGCAGGCGACCGAGGGTGTGAACGGCCTCGAAGGGATCCATGCCACTGACCGCCACCAGATCCTCGACCGAAGTCAGGCCATCGATCCTGGAGATCAAGAAGCCGGCCCCCGAGGGCAGGTTGAACTTCATCAGGTCCTCGGCGGTCATTTCGACCACGGGCACGGCCTCGCCCCCGCCCACCCGGGTGAGGACGTCGTCGTAGAGGTAGGTGCGCAGCAGCTCCAGCAGGCACAGGGTCTCGAGCTCGGCCGCACGCCCCTCGGTGGGCGTCGTGAGCAGCTCGAAGGCCTCGTCGATGAGCCCCCCCGAGAGGAGCTCGAGCGCTTCCTCGCGCAGCTCGGCCGGCTGGGGCCCGGCGTCGGCGCCGCCCTCGGCATCGTCGGGCGCGGTCTGGCCCACGGAGGCCAGGTAGTCGAGGGCCACGGGATGCCCGGGCTCGACCTCGAGGACGCGCCGCCACAGGCCGGCCGCCTTCTCGGGCTCACCGGCCGCAAGCTGCTCGAGGCCCTCCGAGAGCCACTGGGCGACGGAGCGCCCGGTGGAATCGCTCATCCCCTACTCCTTGAGCTGGACCTCGTAGAGCTCCTGCTCTTCGATGATCTGCTGGATTTCGTCGTCCGAGAGCGTGCCCGTGGCGTTCACCGTGATCGACTGCTTCTTGCCCGTCGTGGTATCGCGCGCCGAGACGCTGACGATGCCGTTCGCGTCGATGTCGAAGGACACGTCGATCTCCGGCTCCCCCTTGCGGGCCGGACGGATCCCGCCGAGTACGAACTCGCCGAGCAGATCGTTCTCCGCAGCCGTCTCGGACTCGCCCTGCAGGACACGGATCTTGACCGCGGACTGGTTGTCGCGGGTCGTGGTGAAGACGTGGCTCTTGCAGACGGGAACGGTGGTGTTCCGCTCGATCAGGCGGGCGAAGTGACCGCCGAAGGTCGCGATGCCGAGAGAGAGCGGTGTCACGTCCAGGAGCAGGGGGTTCTCCTCCTCGCTGGTCAGGGTCTCGCCCTGGATGGCCGCGCCGATCGCCACCACCTCGTCGGGGTTGACGCCCTTGTGAGGGCGCTTGCCGAAGTACTCGGCAGCCCGGTTCTGGACCAGCGGAGTGCGCGTCTGACCGCCCACGAGGATCACCTGGTCGATCTGATCGGGGCTGATCCCGGCATCGCCCATGCAATCCTCGATGGTCTTGAGGGTCCCTTCCACGATGTCGTGCACCAGGCTCTCGAGGGTGTCGCGGGAGAGCTCCACCGAGAGGTGGCGGGGACCCGCGTCGTCGCTCGCGATGAAGGGCAGATTGATCTCGGCGCTCTCCCGGGCCGAGAGGTCGCACTTCGCCTTCTCGGCGGCGTCCTTCAGGCGCTGGAGAGCCATCGCATCGCCACGAAGGTCGATTCCCTCGGCCTGCTGGAACTCGTCGAGGAGGTGCTCGACGATGCGCCGATCGAAATCCTCGCCGCCGAGGAAGGTATTGCCCGCCGTCGCGATCACTTCGACCACGCCGTCGCTCATCTCGAGGATCGAGATGTCGAAGGTGCCACCGCCGAGGTCGTAGATGGCGATCTTCTCCTCTTCGTTGCGGTTGAAGCTGTAGGCCAGGGCCGCGGCCGTGGGCTCGTTCAGGATGCGAAGCACGTCCAGGCCCGCGATCTTGCCCGCGTCCTTGGTGCACTGGCGCTGTGCGTCGTTGAAGTAGGCCGGGACCGTGATCACGGCTTCCTGGACCGGCTCCCCCAGGTACTCCTCCGCGACCCGCTTCATCTCGCGCAGGATGAAGGCGGCGACCTCGGGGCAGGTGAAGGTCTTGCCCGACACCTCGATGCGCGCGTCCTCGTTGGGCCCTTCGACGATGTCGTAGGGCGAGACGCTGACCGCGGTCTGGACCTCCGGCGAATCGAAGCGCCGGCCGATCAGCCGCTTGGCGGCGTAGACGGTGCTCTTCGAGTTGGTGATGGCCTGGCGCTTTGCCAGGTGGCCCACGAGACGCTTGCCGTCCTGGGTGATCGCGAACATCGACGGGGTGGTCTTGTAGCCGCCCGCGTTGGGGATGACGCTGGGCTGGCCGTTCTCCAGCACCGCGACGCACGAGTTCGTGGTCCCCAGGTCGATTCCGATTACGTGACCCATCGTTCCCTCCGGTTCCAGATCCCGATGGCGGTCGCAGCCCGGCCCTAGAGGCCGCGCAGCTCCGCTTTGGCTTCCTTGTCCTTGAGACGGACGGCCGTCTCGAGCTCACGTTTCGCGTTGGCCGCGAGGCCCGCCGCCTTGTAGATCTGCCCCAGCACCCGGTGGTAGGCGCCGTTCTCCGGCTCGAGCTCGCAGGCGCTCGATGCCAGGTCCTTGGCCTTGTGGAGATCGCCCACCACCTGCCAGGCCAGCTGGGCGGCCCGGAAGGCCAGCTCGCCATCGAAGGGCCGGTAGTGGAAGGCCTCCTCGAGGTGGCTGAAGGCCTCCCCGAGATCGCGAAGGTCCATGGCCGCATCGGCCTGCTTCTGGAGCTGGGCGGCGCGCATCTCGTGGGCCTTGCGCTGGACCTTGCCGAACTCCTCGCGGTAGACCTCGTTGTCGGGGTCGAAGGCGATCGCGAGGCGGACGGATCCGGCGGCCTCCAGCCAGCGCTCCCCGCGAAAGGCGGCGATGCCGGACTCGAAGAAGCTCTTGGCCTTCTGCTTGCGCTCCTGGCGGATCTTCTTGTGGCCCTGCAGGCCGGACATGCGCCTGCGCAGACGACGGGCTGCGACGGCACCGGACACGCGGGGCGTCTTCGAGGACCCCGTCGCCGCGTCACCCGAGGAAGGGCCATCGCCGGTCGCGGATCCGGAGGAGGTCTCGCTCTTCTGCACCTCGGCCCGGGTCGCGGGATCCGAGAGCAGCTCGTAGGCCTCGAGCAACCTCTTGAAGCAGGTGTCGATCACCGCCTCGTACTCACCGAGGTTCTTGCGGAAGTAGCGATCCGGGTGGAAGCGCTTCGATTTCTGGAAGTAGGCCTTCTTGATGGCGCGGGTGTCCGCATCGGGAGCCACGCCCAGGATCTCGTGGTAGGGGCGCGAGAGACCGCCGACGAACTCGATGAGCTCTTCCTGGATCTTGGGATCCAGGTCCAGGGACTCGTCGATCTCGAGCTCGAACTGGGGCAGGTCCCGCCGCGTCTGCCGCGGGCGCGCCTGCCCCTCGCCTTGAGCCTCGCCTGAAGGCACGCAGTCCATTCCCCCGTTTCCCCACGGAGACCCGTGAGGCCGCACCTCGCCCGGGAGGTGCGCCTCAGGCTCATCGGCGCGGCACGGGGCGAAGCTGAGGGCTTCCTCCCAAAGCCGAGCGAAACCTGCGGACTTCCAGGGCTTCTTCGTGTTGCCGCGACGGGCCCGTAGGGAGAATCCCGGATCAGCGGGTCAGGAGGGTCCCGACTCCGCCATCGGTGAAGATCTCCAGCAGGACCGCATGGAGGACCCGGCCGTCCACGATGTGGGTCCGGCCCACGCCCCCGTGGAGCGCAGCCAGGCAGCACTCGACCTTGGGGATCATCCCCCCCTGGATCGTGCCCTCGGCCAGCTGCTTGGCCGCCTCGCTCTCCGTCAGCTGCCGGACCAGGGTCCCCTGGGTGTCGAGGACGCCTTCGACATCGGTGAGGAGCATCAGCTTCTCGGCGCCCAGGGCCTCGGCGATCGCCCCGGCGGCCTCGTCCGCGTTCACGTTGTGGGCCAGGCCCTCCGAGTCGGCCCCGATCGGAGCCACCACCGGGATGAAGCCGGCATCGGCCACCGCCCGGATCGGATCCGGATCCACCGCGACCACCTCTCCCACGCGGCCCAGATCCGCACCCTCGTGGTCGCGCCGCCGCACCCGGAGCAGGCCGCCATCGTTGCCGGTGAGGCCGATCGCCCGGCCTCCACCCCGGTTCACCAGGTTCACGATCTCGCGATTCACCGTGCCGCCCAGCACCATCTCCACCACCTCCATGGTGGCATCGTCGGTGACGCGCAGGCCGCGCTCGAAGCGGGTCGGAATCTGCAGCCGCTCCAGGGTCTCGCCGATCTGGGGGCCCCCACCGTGCACGATGATCGGCTTCACTCCGATGGTCTCGAGCAGCACCACGTCCACCGCAAAGGAGGCGCGCAGCTCCTCGTCCACCATGGCGTTGCCGCCGTACTTGATGACGACGGTCTTGTCCCGGAAGCGCTGGATGTAGGGCAGCGCCTCGATCAGGATCTTGGCCTTGTCGATCAACACCTGGACCACGCTCAGAAGCCCTCGGATTGCGAGTCCGACGGAGCCGTCTCTGCCTGCCGGCGGGCAGCGGCGACCTCTTCGATCGTCTCGACCAGGCTACGGTACAGGAGGGCGTTGCGGACGGCCGCCGACAGCGCTGCGGAGAGCACCTCGCCGAGCTCGGGCACCGCGTCCGCCTCCCGCGCCGGAAAGGCCCGGAAGACCCCCAGGATCTTGTTGCGAAAGCGCAGGGGGCCGCACAAGAGGGGCCGGGCGACGCCGTCCTCGGCCGTGTCGACCTCGGGGTCGAAGCGGGGATCGAGGGCAGGTTCACCCGTCGCCACGAGCCGGCCGTTCTCGAGGACCGTGCCCGTGAGGCCCCGCGGCGCGGAGATCCGGACGCGATCGGAGGCCCTGGCGCCATCGTATTCGGCCTCCCTCACCAGGGCATCTCCGAAGGGCGCCGTGAGGTACAGCGCCACCGGAGCGGCGTCGAGCAGCTCGGAGACCGGGCGCAGGACGGCCTCGAGGATGCGGGCGGGCTCGACCTCCGCCGTGACCGCTTCGCAGATCGCCTGCGCCAGGGCGACTCCGGTATCGCTCGGAGGCGAACCTCCTTCGCCGAGCCGGGCCGGATCCACCGGCGGGCCGTCGAGCAGCGGGGCCAGCTCTCCGGCGAAGATCTGGACGAGGGTGAGGTCGTCGTCGTCGAAGCTCGGCGCGGCCGCCGGATCGCTCGCACAGAGCACGCCGAGCACCCTGTCGCCCACCGCGACCGGCGCCACGGCAAAGGAGGGCGTCGCATAGCGCTCGCTTCGAACCCGCCCGTCGACCCGCTCGTCCGTGGCCACGTCGGAGACCAGCAGGGCCTCCCCCTGTGCCTGGACGAGCCCGGCGACTCCCTCGCCGACGCGAACCGGATCCATGTCCTCCGCCCGGACCTTGCCTCCCTGGGCCGCGGCGACCCTGAGCTTGTCCGTCTTGCCATCGAGCAGGAGCAGGGAGGTGCGCGCGGCCCCCATCAGCGTGGCCAGCGCGTCGACGGCCTCCTCGCGAAGTGCCGACCGGTCGGCACCCGAAGCCCCCGCCCGGGCTCGCAGGGTCTGGAGGGCCTGGTCGAGCCCCTTGAGGCGCCGGCGCAGCTTCTCCCGGGAGGAAGCCAGGTCGAAGGTCTCGAGCGCTCGTCGCACGGCGAGCAGCAGCTCCTCCTCGTGGATCGGCTTGGCCAGGTAGTCGCAGGCGCCGAGGCGAAGAGCCTCGAGGACGTACTCCTGATCGGTATGGGCCGAGAGGATGATCACCCGCAGGTCCGGGCGGGTCTCGCGCAGGCGGCGAAAGACCTCCAGCCCGTGGAGGTCGGGGAGCTGGAGATCGAGGACCACCACGCCGAGGGTCTCGTCGGCGCTCTCTTCGAGGGCCGAGGCGCCATCGGAGGCGAGCACGAGATCCAGGCCCTCCGGCTCCAACACCTCGCGGATCGCCTCTCGGAAGAAGCGCTCGTCGTCCACCACCAGGATGCGAGCTTGACTCACGGACCCCCCTCCTCAGAGGATATAGCGGGACAGGTCCTCGTCCTGCACCAGTCCTTCGAGCCGTTGCTGTACGAAGGCCCGGTCGATGCGGACCCGGCTCCCCGAACGATCGGGCGCATCGAAGGAGATCTCGTCCAGCAGGCGCTCCAGGATGGTGTACAGCCTGCGCGCGCCGATGTCGTCCGTGCCTTCGTTGACCCGCGCCGCGATCTCGGCCAGGGTGGCGACGCCATCGTCGGTGAACTCCAGCTCGACGCCCTCGGTGGCCAGGAGCTCCGTGTACTGACGGACCAGCGAGTTGCGCGGCTCCTTGAGAATGCGCACGAAGTCCGCCTCCGAGAGGCTCTGCAGCTCGACCCGGATGGGGAAACGGCCCTGGAGCTCGGGGATCAGGTCCGAGGGCTTGGCCACGTGGAAGGCGCCGGCCGCCACGAAGAGGACGTGGTCCGTCCGCACCGGGCCGTGCTTGGTCTGGACCGTGGAGCCCTCGACGATCGGAAGCAGATCCCGCTGCACGCCCTCCCGCGAGACGTCGGGTCCCGAGCGACCTCCATCTCCCTGACCGGAGGCCACCTTGTCGAGTTCGTCGATGAAGACGATCCCGGCCTGCTCGACCCGTTCGACGGCCAGCTCCCGGACGCCGTCCATGTCGACCAGCTTTCCGGCCTCTTCGGCGGCGAAGACCTCGAGGGCCGCCGGGACCTTGAGCCGCCGCTTCTTGGTCTGGCCGCCGAACATCCCGCCGAGCAGGTCCTTGAACTGGATCCCCATCTCCTCGACGCCCTGGGGTGTGAAGACGGAGAGGCTCGGGTTCCCGCCGCCGTCGGCCACCTCCACCTCCACCTCGCGTTCGTCCAGCTCGCCGTCGCGGAGCATGCGGCGCAGCTTCTCCCGGGTCTCGACGCGAGCCGGCTCGGCCTCCGAGGGCGGAGGCAGCGCGGCCGGCGGCGTCCCGGGCGCCGGCATCTGGAAGACCGCCGGCTGCGGCCCGGGCGGCGACGGCGGAGGCAGGAGCGCGTCGAGCACGCGCTCCTCGGCGCGCTCGGCGGCTTTCGCCGAGACCGCGCGCTTCTCCTCTTCGGTCACCAGCTGGACGGCCAGGTCGGTGAGGTCGCGCACGATCGACTCCACGTCGCGGCCGACGTATCCGACCTCGGTGAACTTCGAGGCTTCGACCTTCAGGAAGGGCGCCTCGGCGAGCTTGGCCAAACGGCGGGCGATCTCGGTCTTGCCCACCCCGGTGGAGCCGATCATGATGATGTTCTTCGGCGCGATCTCCTCTCGCAGCTCCTCGGGAACCTGCTGGCGGCGCCAGCGGTTGCGCAGGGCGATGGCCACAGCGCGCTTGGCTTCGCGCTGGCCGACGATGTACCGGTCGAGCTCGGAGACGATCTCGCGGGGAGTGAAGGATCGAAGATGGGTCACGGCAGGGTCCTGGTGGTCGAAGCGCGCGTGCCTTCACGGCAGCGTCACGACGTGAATGCGGTCGTTGGTATAGATGCAGATCTCGGCGGCGATCTCGAGGGCACGCCGGGCCACGCCTTCGGCTTCCATGTCCCCGCGATCGGCCAGCGCCCGGGCTGCAGCCAGGGCGTAGGCGCCGCCCGAGCCGATCGCCGCAATGCCGTCGTCCGGCTCGATCACCTCGCCGTTTCCGGAGACGACCAGCACGCCGGTCGGGTCGCCGACCAACAGCATCGCCTCGAGCCTGCGCAGGGCGCGATCGGTGCGCCAGTCCCGGGCGAGCTCGACGGCGGCTCGCCGGACATTGCCGGGATGGGTCTCGAGCTTGGCCTCCAGCCGTTCGCTCAAGGCCAGCGCATCGGCCACGCCGCCGGCGAAGCCGAACACCGCGCGGCCCTCCGCCGCCCTGCGGACCTTCTGGGCTCCGTGCTTCATGATCGTCTCACCGACGGTGACCTGGCCGTCCGATGCCAGAGCGATCCGGCCGTCCTTGACGACGCCGATCACGGTGGTGGCACGCAGCGCGCCGCTCCTGGGGTCGCCGGGTAGGGGGGCATTCACTTTCCAGAGCTCCGGTTTCGGCCCTTGCCGGCGCCCGCCTTGCGGGCCCGGGGATGGGCCTGATCGTAGACCTGCATCAGGTGCTCGGCCGACACGGCCGTGTACTTCTGGGTGGTGGACAGGCTCGCGTGGCCGAGCAGCTCCTGGATCGCGCGCAGGTCCGTTCCCATGTCGAGCAGGTGGGTGGCGTAGCTGTGCCGCAGGCGATGCGGGTGGATGCGTCCCGGCAGGTTGGCCGCCCGGGCCCGCTGGAGAAGCCGCCGTCGGACGTCCCGCGCTCCGAGCCGCCGGGGCGGCTCGCCCTTTCGGCGGCGCAGGGAGGTGAAGAGGGGCTCCCCGAGAACACCCGGGTGACGACGCAGGTCCAGCCAGGCGCGCAGCGCCCCGCGGGCCGCCGCCGGCAGCGGGACGATCCGCTCCTTGCCTCCCTTGCCCCAGACCCTCACCTCGCCCTGATGGAGGTCCACGTCCCGCACGTCGAGGGCGACGAGCTCGCCCACGCGGAGGCCCGCTCCGTAGAGCAGCTCGCACAACGCGTCGTCCCGCAGCTCGGCAGGCCTGGGCTCGTCCTCGCCGCCCTTCTCCATCAGCACCTGGCAGTCATCCACGGCAATCGGTGCGGGCAGGCGCCTGGGCGCTCGCGGGGAGGGAATCCCGATGCTCGGGTCCGCATCCCGACGACCCTCGCGAACCAGGAAGCGGAAGAAGGTGCGCAGCGAGGCGAGCTTGCGGCCGAGAGTGGAGGGGGCCTGGTTGCGGTGACGTTCGGCGAGAAAGCCCCGCACATCGTCGGCGCGCACCCGGGCCGGCTGGCTGCGCGGCCCGAGGTGTCGGGCCAGCTGGCGCACATCCGAGAGGTAGGCGCGTTGGGTGTGCTCGGAGAAGCCCCGCTCGGCGCGCAGGTGCCGCTCGAAGGCCGCAATCGCCTGCTCCCAGTTCATCGCTGCAGGGCCTCGGGGGCGACCGCCCGTCGGTAGGGCTCCAATGTCTCGAGAGCCCGCGCCGCCAGGCGTTGGTTCTTCTCACGCTTCTTCAGGCGCCGCGTCCCTTCGAGCGGCGGAAAGAGCCCGTAGTTCACGTTCATGGGCTGGAAGCCGCGGGGGCTCGATTCGCGAAGGTGGCCGAGCAGCGCGCCATGGGCGGTCGCGGGCTCGGGGAGCACGACGTGCTCGCCCCGAGCCCGCCGGGCGACGAGCGCGCCCACCAGCCCGCCCAGTGCAGCGGACTCGACGTACCCCTCGACACCGGCCATCTGCCCGGCGACGTAGAGACCCGGACGCCCCACGAGCTCGAGAGTCTCGTTCAGGCAGGTCGGCGCGTTCAGGTAGGTGTTGCGGTGCACGGAGCCGTAGCGGGCGAACACCGCCTCTCCCATGCCGGGCAGTGCGCGAAAGATGCGCTTCTGCTCGGCGACCCGAAGCTTGGTCTGGAACCCGACCAGGTTGTAGAGCACACCGCGCTTGTCCTCCTGGCGGAGCTGAACCACTGCATGGGGTCGCTCACCGGTACGCGGATCCTCGAGGCCCACGGGCTTCATCGGGCCATGGGCCAGTGTGTCGCGACCGCGTCGCGCCATCTCCTCGATGGGAAGACAGCCCTCGAAGTAGAGCGCCGACTCGAAGGCGTGGAGGGGGACGGTGTCGGCCCTCGCGAGCTCGTCGACCAGCCCTTCGTAGCCGGCGCGATCGAGGGGGAGGTTGAGGTAGTCGCCCGGGCCCTCCTCCCACCGCGACGCGCGAAACGCCACTTCGGGATCGATCGAGTCCGCGTAGACGATCGGGGAGATGGCGTCGTAGAAGTAGAGCGACGCCTCGCCCACGTGGCGCTGGAGCTCGTTGACCAGCGCCTCGGAGCCGAGGGGGCCGGTGGCCAGCACCGCGAGGGGTGCGGCGGGCAGACCCTTCAGCTCCTCGCGACGGATCTCGACCTTCGGGTGGGCCTCGATCTCGGCCGTGATGCGCTTCGAGAACTCGAGCCGGTCGACGGCCAGCGCGCGGCCGGCGGGGACCGCAGTCTCGTCGGCCACCCGCAGGACCAGCGAGCCGAGCCGACGCATCTCCTCCTTCAAGAGACCGACGGCGTTTCCCAGGCCGCTCGCACGGAAGGAGTTGCTGCACACCAGCTCGGCGAACTCGGGGCTCTGGTGCGCGGGCGAGAACCGGGTCGGCTTCATCTCGTAGAGGACCACCGGCACACCACGGGAGGCGATCTGCCACGCAGCCTCGCAGCCGGCCAGCCCGGCTCCCACGACGACGACCTCCACCTCGACCTCCAGCCTGCCACCCCGCGCCGGTTCCGACGCCGGAGGGGAGCGAATGTAGCCGTCTCCGGGTCGCGTGCCCCACGGGGGGCCATCGCCCCTCATCCCTGGGATCGCCCCAGCCTGCAGAGCTGGCCGTCCCGGTCCGTCCCGACCTCACCCCGCAGCTCGAGCTCAAGCAGCGCCTCCGCCAGCTCGGGGAGGCGCCGTTCCAGCGCCGTCGCCAGCGCTTCCGGAGTGATCGGCCCGGTCGCAAGAGCGTCCAGGATCGCCCGTTCGAGGGGGTCGCAGGCCTCCACCCCCCCGTTCCCGTGCGCCGGAGGAGCGAAGTCTCCCGGCCAACCCAGGGCCGCGAGGACGTCGCGGGCATCCTCGACGAGGCCTGCGCCTTCGCGCAGGAGCTGGTGGGGCCCTCGGCTGGTCGCGGCATTCACGGGGCCCGGAACCGCCAGGACGTCGACCCCCTGATCGGCGGCGTGTCTCGCCGTCACCAGGGATCCCGAGCGCAGCCGCGCCTCGACCACGACGACCGCTTCGGCGAGGGCGCTGATCAGCCGGTTGCGCAGGGGAAAGTGGGGAGCGCGGGGCGGGGAGCCCAGGGGCAGCTCGCTGACGATCCCACCGCTGCTCGCGATCCGATCCGCGAGGGCGCGATGCTCGGGCGGGTAGGTGAGATCCGGTCCGCAGGCCTGAAGGGCGACGGTGAACCCCCCTGCGTCGAGGGCACCCTCATGGGCCGCCCGGTCGATCCCCCGGGCCAGGCCGGAGACGACGACAAGGCCCGCTCGTGCGAGATCGTGGCCCAGGTCGCGGGCGAGCTGCCGGCCGCTCACCGTCGCCGCGCGAGCGCCGACGATGGCGACCCCACGGGCCGCCAGCACGGAGGGCTGGCCGCGCACCGCGAGCAGCGGTGGCGCATCACTCAGGCGCCGCAGGCGCGCCGGGTACAGGGGGGACGTGATCGGCAGCAGGCGCACCTGGTCGCGTGCGAGCACTTGCGCACGGCGGGCCGACTCGCGCGGGCTCAGCAGTCGCACCCCAAAGCGATTCGCGAGGGCCTCGGGGGACTCTCCGCCCACCAGGTAGCCGGCGATCTCCTGGGGTGCCCAGGCGAAGGCCGCCTGCAGCGAGAGCCAGAGACGAAGGAGGTCGCCCACCCCGGGCGTCGGATCCGAGGGATCCAGCAGGGCAGGAGAAGGGTCCCGATCCATGGGGATCTCCAGGGACCGGGGAGGACCAGCCTACCAAAATGAAAGAGCCGGCTCGGGTGAGCCGGCTCTTCGAAGGACCAGGTGGCGTGGGCTAGGGGCTCATGTCCGCCGTGCCGCGGAAGCGGTCGCCACGCGCCAGCTCCGTCACCGTGTGGGTCACGACCGCGACCGCAGACTCGTCGGCCAGGTCGACCACCACGAGCTTGGCGATCACGTGGTCCGGCAGGGCCACGTTCTCACGCTTCTCGTAGTCGCGACCCGCGCCGAGCGGGCGGTAGATCTCGAGGGGGCTCCCGACCGCGAGGCCGTGCTGACGGCCCTTGTTCAGGAAGACCACGTCGGTGCTGCCCATCTCGAGCCGCCGCGCAGGCGTGAAGACCACGGCGCCGTCGACCTGGGGCATCGGCCCGATCTCGATGTCGGGATTGCGCGGGCGCCGCGGCAAGAGCGTGTCGCCCCGCGTGACCTCGGAACGGGACATGCGGATGATGGCCCAGGAGCTCTCGGGATGGACTTCGGTCACCTCCAGCCAGCCCTGGTACTCGCTGTAGTAGCCGAACAGGATCCCGGTATCCGGGTCGGTGACCCGCTCCGCCGTGCGCACGATGTCGTACTGGTCGCCGACCTGCGCCTCACCGGCACCCAGGCCGATGATCACCTTGTCGTGATCGCTGAACCAGGTGCGCGTCCTCGGCCCGTCGACGATCGCGGCCATGCCGGCGACCTCCTCCGCGAACACGATGCCCGTCGACTGGATCTCGGTGTAGCGATAGACCTGGGGCTTCTCGAGCTCGGCCGTGCCGTCGCCGAAGGCCGCGGGAATGTCACCGCCGGCCAGCAGGTCGGCAGCCTCGGCCTCGGACACCTTGCGCATCTCGTGGGGCGTGATCCAGATCATGTCACCGGGGTAGATCCGATGCGGATTCTCGATCGTTCCGTTGTCGGTCCAGATCGACGGCCACACCCAGGGCGTGCCGAGGTACGCATCCGAGATGTCCCACAGCGTGTCGCCGCGGGTGACGGTGTGGAGACGGCCGGTACGGCCCTTCTCATCCTCACCCATCGGACCGAGGGCCACCTGGTGATCCTCCGTGGTCGTCGCGGGATCTGTGCTTGCCGACGCTTCGGTCGTGGCCTCGGCTTCCGTCGACTCCGCGGCTTCGACCGCCGGCGCTTCTTCGCCGAACGAAGGCGCGGCCAGCAGCACGCAACCAAGGACCAGGGCCAGCTTCGAGAACTTCATGGGTTCCCTCCCCCCACCCCCCAAGGACACGGGGGTGACTCCGGTCTTTCATCGGCCGGTTCGGGGGCGGGCTTGAACCCCTCGGGAATGCGCAACTTCGGGGGCGTGACCCCCTAGGAGCCGACCCGCTCGAGCCCGGCCTCGATCTCCTCGGCCCAGGGGGGCGCCGGCCGCTCGGGCTCGCCGTCCTTCTCGCCGCGGTAGGCCTTGATCTCGCCCAGGGCCTGGATCCAGGCCTCCCGTGCCTGCTCGAGCTTGGAATCCGCCTCGTAGGCGAGCGCCAGGTGGTGCCGCACCAGGGAGATCTGGTTGTCGCCGGGCTGCATGCCGCCCACCGCTTCCTTCAGGTAGTCGATCGCCGCGCTGGGCACCTTCTTCTTGAGCAGCACCCAGCCCAGGGTGTCGGCGGCATTGGGATTGTCCGGGAGCATCGCCTTGGCCTCCTGGGCCAGGTCCAGGGCGCGATCCAGGTTGCCGCCCTGCTCGGCCAGCAGGTACGCGAGGTTGTTCTTGGCCACGGCCAGCTCGGGGGCGAGGCGGATCGCCTCCTCGTACTGCTCGATCGCCTCGTCCGCCCGCTTCTGCATCTCGTAGAGGGTGCCGACGACCATGTGCAGGGCGCCCGAGTCCGGATTCGCGGCGAGCGCGCGCTCGTAGGTCTTCACCACCTCCGCGGATTGGCCCGTCGCCGCCAGGAAGGTCGCGAGACTTCCGTAGGCATTCAGGTCGTTGGGATCGAGCTCGATGGCCTTGCGGAAGGCCTCCTCGGCCTCTCGGGTGCGGCCCGTGTAGAGCGCGACCTGGCCCTCCAATCGGCGCAGGGGTGAGCTGTCGGGGACGGCCTCGACCGCGGCCGCGATGCGCTCGATGGAGGGCTCGATGTTTCCCTCGCGGACCTCGATGTCCAGGAGACGTTGGAGCACCTCGTGCTGGTTCGGGCTCATGCCGTGGGCGGCGAGGAGGTGGGTCTTGGCCGCCTCGGCGTTGCCGAGGAGCGTGTGCACCCGACCCAGCGCGTACGCGGCCTCGGCGGTGCGCTCGTCCTCGGGAATCAGCTCGAGCTGCGCCAGCGCGGCCTTGGCGTTGCCCGCGCGAACCTCGCTCTGGGCCACGAGGATCCGGAGGGCGACGTCGCCGCCGCTCCCCTCGAGCACGCGGCGTCCCGTCTCCACGGCCAGCTGGTGGTCGCCCAGGGTCGCGTGGATCCGGGCCAGGAGCTTCTGGGCATCGACCAGGTTGGCATCGAGCTCCAGGGCGCGGTTGGCGGAGACCCGCGCCTGGGTGCGATCGCCGGCCAGGAACAGCGAAGAGGCCAGCAGGTAGTGGGCCTGGGCCCAATCGGGCTTGCCGTCGAGAGCCCGGCGCACCGACGCGACCGCGTCGTCGAACTCCCGCTCGGCCAGGTTGATCTTGGCCTGGACGAAGAGCGCCTCGGGGGCGGCCTCGTCCCGGGCCAGCACGGCCTGGACGATCGAGCGGCCCTTGGCGATGCGCGCCTTGTCGTCCTCGCGGTAGCCGATGTCGACCAGAACCTCGGCCTTGCGCAGCTTGGCGAGCTCGAAGTCCGGGTCCGCGACGAGGGCCTGCTCGGCCGCCTCGAGGGCGCCTTCGGCGTCGCCGCTCTGCCCTCGGTAGTTCGACAGCAGCAGGAAGGGCTTGGGATCGCTGGGATCGGCCTGGGTCGCCTCGAGGATCATCGCGTCCGCCTGCTCCCGGCGACCCTGCACGTGGTAGAAGCGCGCCAGGGTGTAGATCAGGTCGACGCTGTCCGTCTCTTCCTCGATGCCCTTCCGGAGCACCTGCTCGGCCTCCTCACCCCGATCCCGCGCCATGTAGAAGTTGGCGAACATCGAGTAGGCCGGAACACGCTCCCCGGGCTCCGCGAGGGAGATCGCTTTGCGGAACATGCCCTCGGCCTCCTCGTCGCGATCGAGAGAGGCGAGGAAGCCAGCCAGGGCGGCGAAGGAGGGGAAGCCGGGCTGCAGCTCGGTCACCTCGCGAAACAGGCCCTCGGCCTCCTCGTGTCGCTCCTCGGAGCGGAGGTAGTTGGCGTAGAGCAGCTTCGGTCCAGGCTCCTCTGGAGCCACCTCGGTCGCCTTCGCGAGTGCGGGGCCGACCTCTTCCGTCCGTCGCAACGCTCCGAGGGCGCGGGCGCGCAGCACCCAGGCCTGCCAGCTCTTGGGATCCCTGGCGAGCACCTCGTCCGCGGTCTGAACGGCATTCTCGACGTCCTCGGGCTTGCCGAAGATCAGGAACTGGCCGTAGCGCAGGCGCGCCTCCACGTTCTCGGGGTCCAGGCGAACCGTCTCCTGCAGCTCCCAGTACGCGCCCCGTGCGTCGCCCGCGCCTAGCCGGGCCCGGGCCAGGCCCCAGTGGCCTGCGGCCGAGTTCGGATCGATCTGCAGCATGTTGCGGAACTCGATTCCGGCCTCGGCCCATTGCTCCGCTTCGAGGTATCCCTCCCCGGCCGTCAGGTGCTGCTCGAGCTGCTCGCCGGGATCTGCACAGCCGATGGCCAACCCGACCACGAGCACTCCCAGAAGCGACAGCAGGGAACGGTGACGAACCCGATGGACGGCGCTCATAGGAGACCCCTCGTGTGGGCCCGCGGCTGCGGGCCGTGGGAAACGGGCGACGAATCTAGTGGACACTGCGGTTGATGCGCCATGACGGATGGGTGATGCCCATCCGCTGGATCATGTAGTTGAGCTTGCGCCGGCTCACCCCCAGGAGCGAGGCGGCATCCTTCTGGACGAAAGCGGAGCGCTCGAGCGCCTCCATGAGCACCGCCCGCTCGATCTCGGCGAGCGGGAGCCCGGCCGGCGGCAGGCCCGGGCGCCAGGCCTGGGGCGCGCCGGTGGCATCGGCCAGGCCCACCTCGGCGCTGCCTACCTGCGGCCCGTCGGCCAGCAGCACGGCGCGCTCCAGGACGTTGCGCAGCTCGCGGATGTTCCCCGGCCAGGCATGCGCCCGGACCCGCTCCAGGGCCTCCTCGCTGAGACCCCGGAGTGGCTTGCCCATCTCGAGGGCGAACTCCTCCAGGAAGTGCTGGGAGAGCGCCTCCAGATCGCCGGGTCGCTCGCGCAGCGGCGGGAGCTCGATCCCGATCACGTGCAGCCGGAAGTAGAGATCCTCGCGGAAGTCGCCGGTCGCGATCGCGCTTTGCAGATCCCGGTTCGTCGCAGCCACGATGCGCACGTCCGTGTGGAGGAGGCGGCTCCCGCCGAGGCGCTGGAACTGCTGGTCCTGGAGCACGCGCAGGAGCTTCGCCTGGGTGGCGAGCGACATGTCCGCGACTTCGTCGAGGAACAGGGTGCCCCCGTCGGCCTGCTCGAAGCGACCGATGCGCTGGCGGTCCGCGGAGGTGAAGGCGCCGCGTTCGTGACCGAAGAGCTCGGACTCGAGCAGGGTCTCGGGAAGCGCTGCGCAGTTGACCTTGACGAAGGGGCCCGGCGCGCGGTCGGAAGCCGCGTGGATCAGGCCGGCGATCAGCTCCTTGCCGGTGCCGGTCTCACCCGTCACCAGGACGGTGGCACGGGTCGGCGCCGCGCGTTCGGCCAGGGAGATCGCCGCATGGAGCGCCGGGCTGGAGCCGACGATGCGGGAGCGCGCCTGCATCTGGGCGCGTTCCTCGCGCAAGATGGCCACCTCGCCGAGCAGGCGCGCGTGGCCGAGCGCCCGGTCGATGCGGGCCTCGAGCTCCGGCAGCTCGAAGGGCTTCTGCACGAAATCGAAAGCGCCGAGCCTCATGGCCTCGACGGCGTCCTCCACGGTTCCATAGGCGGTCATCAGCAGGATGGCGGTGCGCTCGTCGCGCTCCCGGGCGGCACTCAGGACGGCGAGGCCCCCGGCGCCGGGTAGCCGGAGATCCGTCACCACCACGTCGTAGGGTTCGAACCCGGGATCGCCGAGGCGTTCCACGGCCCGGTCCGAATCGCCTTCCTCGTCGACCACCTGGAATCGCTCGGCCAGGGCGCGCGCAATGCCCCGGCGAAGGGCGCGGTTGTCCTCGACGAGGAGAAGCCTTCGGCCGCGCAACGGTGCGCTCATGAGGAGGGCTCCGGCCGGAGCGGGCTCTCGACCCGGAGCTCCGGCTCGGGCGGAAGGTGGATCCTGAACTCGGCGCCCTGCCCCGGCGCACTCTCGAGCGAGATGCTGCCACCGTGGCTGGCGATCACCTTGTGCACGCAGGCCAGGCCGACTCCGCTGCCCCGCTCCCGGGTGGTGAAGAAGGGGTGGAAGACGCGCTCGTGCAGCTCTGCGGGGATGCCCGGGCCGTTGTCGCGAGCGACCAGCAGGACGCCATCGGCGGCCGAGCTCGCCGAGAGCTCGAGGCGCGGCTGGACGGAGCCGGCCTCGTTCATCGCCTGGAGGGCGTTGACGATCAGATCGACCAGCGCCCGGCGGAGCTGGCCCTCGTCGACCTGCCAGTGCAAGGGCCCGTGCTCGGAGACCGCCACGACACCCTCGAAGGGAACCCGACGACGCGCCTGCTCACAGGCCTCCCGGAGCAGACCCGCCAGATCGACCGGCCGCCGTTCGAGATGGGCCGGCCGCACGAACTCGAGGCAGGCGTCCACCGAGTCGCCGATGCGGCGTTGCTCGGTGACCAGCTCGGCGAGCAGCTCCTTGGCCTCGGCGTCCTGGAGCCGGCGCTCGAGCAGGCCAGCGAGCACCTCCATGGCGGCCAGCGGATTGCGGATCTCGTGGGCCAGGCCCGACGCCATCTGGCCGAGCGCAGCGAGCCGGTCGTGCAGGCGGGCCTGCTCGTCGGCCCGCTCGAAGGGCGTCAGGTCCCGGAACAGGAGGGCTGCGCCTCGCGGCGGGCCCTCGTCCTCGCGCACCGGGATCAGCGTGAATCCGATCGTCCGATCCCGCGAGCGGAGCCCGAGCTCGGCACGGCTCGGCTGATCCCTCCCCGACTGGGCCTCGCGGACCAGCGCGAGCAGCTCGGGCTCGCCGGCGAGGAGCTCCTCGACGGGCTCGCTCCGCCAGGGATCCGGATCTCCCCCCCGGTCGAGGATGCGCAGGGCCTCCGGGCTGACCGCCTCGATCCGGCCGGCGGCGTCGACGGCGAGGAGCCCCGTGCGAAGCGAGGCGAGCAGGCACTCGGCATAGGGGGTCGGGGAGGGCACCCGGGGCGTATCGGCCCCGCCCCCGCCCGGCTGGAGTTACGAAAGCGGAATCGGGCGGCCCCGCGGGTGAGCCCGGGCGAAGGGGCCTACCTCGCCCCCGCGTCCTCGGTCGGCACCAGGTAGCGCTTCCCCTCCTGCTCCAGCCAGCCACCGGTCTTCAGCTCCTTGACCACCCGGGTCACGGTCTCCCGGCTGGTGCCGATCATGTCGGCGATCTGCTGGTGGGTGAGGGAGGGCGTCGAGACGCGGGTGCCATCGCCGTGGGGATCGTTGGCGAGTCGCTCCAGGAGCCCCTTGGTGCGGTCCTTGACCCGCTGGAAGGAGAGCGCGCTGGCCTGGTCGTTGACGGTGCGCAGGCGCCGCGAGAGCTCCTGGATGACGGCCAGGGCCAGATCCGGGCTCTTGCGGATGAGGCCCATGAAGTCGCCCCGGGAGAGCGCCAGGACCCGCACCGGGGTCAGGGTCTTGACCGAGGCCGATCGCGGGGCGCGCTCCAGGAGCGCCATCTCGCCCACGAAGGAGCCCGAGTCGAGGAAGTCCAGGATCTTCTCCCGGCCGTCCTCGGACAGCTTGGTCACCTTCACGCGCCCCTCGCGGAGGATGTACATGTAGTCGCCCGGGAGCCCCTCCTCGACGATCGTGGTGTTCCGCGGGTAGCGCCGCTCGATCAGGTGGGACGCGATCTGGTCCAGATCGCCGTCGGCCACGTGGGAGAAGAGCGGGATGGACCGCAGGGCCTCCAGGGTGTCCCGACCGCTCGGGATCGAACTCATCTTGTCACCTCCCCGTTGGGGTCGGCCCCTCGTCCTAGAGAAGATCGTCCCGGCCCGCTTCGCGCAAGAGGGAAGTGACATTCTTCACGTCCCCGCTGCGCTCGAGGTCCGCCACGAGCAGCGCGTCGCCGGCGTCGATCACCGCGAGCCCCGAGACCCCCACGAGGACCACGGGACGGCCCTGACCGCACACCAGATTCCCCTTCGCATCGCAAAGCAGGGCCTCTCCATCTATGACCTTCGTCACACTTCGGTCCACGCCCAACGCCTCGGCGAGGGATTTCCAGGTTCCCACGTCGCTCCACCGGAAGCCGACCGGCAGGCACCAGACCCGGTCGCTGCGCTCCAGGATCGCCTTGTCGACCGGCTGGGCGGGAGCTCGCCGGTACGCCCTGGCCACCGCCTCGCGATGGGCGCGACCCCGCAGGGGCACCCGGGCCAGGGGCGCCAGAGCCCGAGCGATCGCCGGGGCGTGGAGAGCCAGCTGGTCGAGGAAGACCCGGGCCTTCCAGGCGAAGATGCCGGCGTTCCAGAGGTAGTCCTCCCGGGAGACGAAGCGACGGGCCCGAGCGGCCGCCGGCTTCTCGACGAATCGCGCCACCCGGTGCAGGCCGCGATGAGGAGAGCCCACCGGAGATCCCAGGCGGATGTAGCCGTAGCCCGTCTCGGGACGGGTCGGACGCACCCCGATCGTGACCAGCACGTCCTCCCGGGCGGCCGCCCGCGTGGCGCGCTTCATGGCCGCGGCGAAGGCCCGGCCGTCGGGGATCCGGTGGTCGGCGGAAAGCACGGCGATCACGGCCTCGGGGTCACGCCGGACGATGCGGTGGGCCGCGAGGGCGATCGCGCAGGCCGTGTTGCGCATCTGCGGCTCGACCAGCACCTGGGTCGCGGGCAGGCCTGCGGCCTTGCGCATCGGAGCGGCATGGTCCCGGCCGCAGACGAGCCAGGTCCGGTCGGCAAAGCGCTCCGCCCGGGAGAGCGTCTCCTCGAGCAGGGTGTGGCCCCCACCCACGCGCAGCAGCGGCTTGGGCCAGGCCTCCCGGGAGAGCGGCCAGAAACGGGTACCCGCGCCGCCGGCCAGGACGACGGCGTGGACCTGGCCAGGCCGGCGGCTCATCTTCCGACGCTGTGGTACTCGAAGCCGGCCTCGTGCATGGGCTTCGGGTCGTAGACATTGCGCAGGTCCACGACCACGGGGCGGCGCAGCTTCTGGCGGACGCGTTCGAGATCGAGCATGCGGAACTGGTTCCACTCGGTCACGATGACCAGCGCGTCCGCATCCTCACAGGCCTCGTAGGAGTCCTTGCAATAGGTGACTCCGGGCATCAGCCTGGCCGCCTCGCGCATCGCCACCGGATCGAAGGCGCGCACGGAGGCACCGCCCTCCTCCAGGCCCCGAACGATGTCGAGAGCCGGCGCATCCCTCATGTCGTCGGTCTCGGGCTTGAAGGAGAGGCCCAGGATGCCGACCGTCTTTCCGGCGAAGTCTCCCCCGATGGCCTTGCGGATCTTCTCCACCATGCGGGCCTTCTGGCGCTCGTTGACGTCGATCACGGCCTCGACGATGCGCAGCCGCTCGCCGTTCTCCCGGGCGAAGAAGGCCGCCGATTGGGTGTCCTTCGGAAAGCAGGAGCCCCCGAAGCCGGGGCCCGCGTGCAGGAACTTCTTGCCGATGCGCCCGTCCAGGCCGATGGCCCGCGCCAGGCCCTGGACGTCGCCGCCCACCGCTTCGCAGAGATTCGCGACCTCGTTGATGAAGGAGATCTTCGTCGCGAGGAATGCGTTGGCGGCGTATTTGGTGAGCTCGCTGGTGGCGATGTTGGTCATGACGAAGGGCGTCTCGTTCAGGAAGAGGGGCCGGTAGAGGTCCTTCATGATCGCCATGGCCGCCTCGTCGTCCGCACCGATCACCACGCGATCCGGCCGCAGGAAGTCCGCGATCGCCGCGCCCTCCCGGAGGAACTCGGGGTTGGAGGCGACCGAGAAGTCCACGTCGCCGCCGACGGCGTCGATCTCCGCCTGGACCCGATCCCGAACCCGATAGGAGGTGCCCACCGGCACGGTGCTCTTGGTGACGACCACCTTGTAGCCGTTGATCGCCTGCCCGATCTCCGTGGCCACCGCATCGACGTGTCGAAGGTCGGTGCCGCCATCCTCGCGAGCGGGCGTGCCGACGGCGATGAAGATCACCAGCGAGGAGGCGATCGCCGAGGCGGTATCGGTGGTGAAGGAGAGCCGACCCTCGCGAACATTGCGCTCGACGACTGCGTCGAGGCCGGGCTCGTAGATCGGGATCTCGCCCCGCTCCAGCGTCTCGATCTTGCGCTCGTCCTTGTCGGCGCAGATCACGGTGGCCCCGAACTCGGCGAAGCAGGCGCCGGTCACCAGGCCCACGTAGCCGGTTCCGATCACACAGACGTTCATGCGTCCTTCCCCTCGGACTGGAGCTTCCGGAAATGGTCGATGGTGCTCTCGAGTCCCTCCTCGATGGGCGTCGTGGGCTCGAAGCCGAGCACGCTGCGGGCTCGGGAGAGATCGGCCTGGCTGTCGCGGACATCGCCAGCGCGGGCAGGATGGTAGGAAGCCTCCGCGGAGGCGCCACACAGCTCCCGGATGTGGCCGAGCAGCTGGTTCAGGCTGATGCGCCCTCCCCCGGCGACGTTGATCACCTGGCCAGCCGCCCCGGGCGCGCTCGCCGCCAACAGGTTCGCCCGCACGACGTCCGCGACGTAGGTGAAGTCGCGAGTCTGCTCGCCGTCCCCGTAGATGATGGGCGCGATGCCGTCGAGGCAGGCGGTCACGAACTTCGGGATGACCGCAGCGTACTCGCTCTGGGGGTTCTGGCGTGGCCCGTAGACGTTGAAGTAGCGCAGGGCCACCGTCTCCAGCCCGTACAGATCCGTGTAGAGCCTGCAATACTGCTCGCCCGCCAGCTTCTGGAGCGCGTAGGGAGAGAGCGGCGTCGGCACCATGGTCTCGACCTTGGGCAGCACCGGGGTGTCGCCATAGGCAGAAGAGGAGGCCGCGAAGACGAGGCGACGTACCCCGGCCTCTCGCGCGGCCTCCAACAGGCCCAGGGTGCCGTTGACGTTGACGTCGTTCGTGCGCAGGGGCTCGGCCACGCTGCGGGGCACCGAGGGAACGGCCGCCTCGTGGAAGACCACTTCCACGCCCTCGGTGGCACGGCCCAGGAGCTCGTGATCGCGGACGTCGCCCTCGAGCAGCTCCAGGCGATCCCGGAACCCGGACAGGTTCTCGGGGCGGCCGGAAGAGAAGTCGTCGAGGACCCGCACCTCGACGCCGTCGCGCACCAGGGTCTCGGCGAGGTGACTTCCGATGAAGCCCCCTCCGCCCGTGACGAGGACGCGTCTCATCGCGCGCCGTCCCCGCCTCGTCGCCGCCCGCTCAGCTTCTCCTGCGCCTCCAGGTCCGACTCCACCATCACCTGGACCAACTCCGCAAAGGGGGTCCGGGTGCTCCAGCCCAGCTCCTCTCGGGCCTTGGTCGGGTCGGCCAACAGGGTGTCCACCTCGGCCGGGCGCAGGAAGGCCGGGTCGATGCGCACGAAGTCCGCCGGGTCCAGCTCGACGTGGGCAAAGGCGATGTCGACGAACTCCTGCGGCGTGTGGTGCTCGCCCGTGCCGATCACGTAGTCGGCGGCGTGATCCTGCTGCAGCATCTGCCACATCGCCTCGACGTACTCGGGCGCATAGCCCCAGTCGCGCTTGGAATCCATGTTTCCGAGGAGGAGCTCGTCCGCGAGGCCCAGCTTGATGCGCGCCACGTGCTCGCTGATCTTGCGCGTCACGAACTCGCGTCCACGGCGGGGCGACTCGTGGTTGAAGAGGATCCCGGACACCGCAAAGAGGTCGTAGCTCTCGCGGTAGTTCACCGTGATGAAGTGGCCATAGACCTTCGCCACGCCGTAGGGGCTGCGCGGGTAGAAGGGCGTCGCCTCGTTCTGGGGCGTCTCGAGCACCTTTCCGTACATCTCGGAGCTGGAGGCCTGATAGAAGCGAGCCTCCGGCACGACCGTACGCAGCGCCTCGAGCATGCGCGTGACCCCGAGGGCCGTGAACTCGCCGGTCAGCGTGGGCTGGACCCAGGAGGTGGGCACGAAGGACTGGGCGGCCAGGTTGTAGACCTCCGCCGGCTGCACCTCCTGCATCAGGGAGACCAGCGAGATCTGGTCCAGCAGGTCCGCCTGGTGGAGGGTGATCGAGTCCCCGAGGTGCTGGATGCGCTCGAAGTTCTCGGTGCTGCTGCGTCGCACCACACCGTGAACCTCATAGCCCTTCTCCAGCAGCAGCTCGGCGAGGTAGGAGCCGTCCTGTCCGGTCACACCCGTGATCAGGGCAGAGCCCGCGCTCATGAAGTCCCTCCTTTGGCGGAGCGCACCTGCTCCTCGGTCTCGGGTGAATCGAGGATTCCGAGGTTGCGGACGATGCGCAACGTGAGCAGGCCGACCATGACCAGGAACACGATCACGGCGTAGCCCTCGAGGCGCGTGAAGGAGACCGCGATCAGGCAGAAGCAGCCCGTCAGGAAGTAGATCGAGAGCACCGCCTGGCGCTGGGATCCGTCGTACTCGCGAAGGAGTCGGTGGTGGAGGTGCATCTTGTCGGCCTGCATGATGTGGGTCCGGCGCCGGAGGCGGCGCACGATCGAGAGCAGCGTGTCCAGGAGCGGAACGGCCAGGGCGAGCAACGGCACGAGGAAGGTGATCAGGGTGATCTTGCCGTAGCCCTCGAGCGCCATGATCGCGAGCACGTAGCCGATGAAGAGGGCTCCCGTGTCGCCCAGGAACATCCGCGCGGGCGGGAAGTTGTAGGGAAGGAAGCCCAGGAGCGCACCCACCAGGGCCGCACCCAGGAGCACGCCTGGGGCGAAGCCCCCCTGCCAGGCGATCACGACGAGGGTCGAGGCGATGATCGCCGACACGCCGGTACAGAGCCCGTCGAGACCGTCGATCAGGTTGACCGAGTTGGTCACGATCACGATCCAGCCCGTCGTCACCAGCCAGGTGAGCCAGGGCGGCAGGGTGTAGACCGTTCGCGAGATCGGATCGGTGAAGTGGTCGATCGAATACCCGGCCTGGATCGCGACGGCCGCGGCAGCCACCTGCACCAGGAGCTTCCCCCAGGCGCCGACCCCGAATCGGTCGTCGGCCATGCCGAGGGCGAGCACCATCAGGGAGCCGACCAGCAGGCCCTCGATGCGGGGGGCGGAGACCGAGTCCTCGGCGACCATCAGGAGGGCCACCGCGAGACCGACCAGCAGGCCCAGGGCCACGGCGACACCGCCCATCAGGGGGATGTCGGGCCGCTTGTTGACCTTTCGCTCGCTGGGGCGGTCGACCACGCCCAGCACCAACGCCAGGCGCGACACCATGGGCGCGCCGATCGCCGAGGCGATCGCCGCAGCCACGGCTGCGGAGAGGATCGGAAGCCAGCTCAAGGGGGGCGGAGCCTGCCGCGGATCAGCCGCGGTGGTAGGGGCCGTAGGAATGCCCCTCGTCGGAACCGTTCAAGACCATTCCGAGGACGCGCCGCCGGTCGAGCACCTCGAGGGCGGATGCCACCTCCTGGTCCGAGGTCTCGCCGGCGCGCACCACGAACACGATGCCATCGCAGAGCTCACTCAGGGTCTTGGCGTCGGGGAGGCCCAGAGTGCAGGGGAGATCGAGCACCACCCGGTCGTAGCGTCCCGCCAGCTCCTCGAGGATCTCCCGCATCCGTGCCGAAGCCAGGAGCTCCGCCGGATTCGAGGGGATTCCCCGCACCGGCAGGACGTCCAGCTCGGTTCCTTCGAGTCGCTGGATCGCATCGTCGATCTGCGCGTCGCCAGCGATCACCTCTGCGAGGCCGGCATCGGGGCGCAGGCCCAGGCTCTTGTGGACGGTCGGTAGGCGCAGGTCGCAGTCGACCAGGATGACCCTGCTGCCGACGTTCATGGCGGAGACGATGGCCAGGGAGAGGGAGGCCATCGTCTTTCCTTCACCACCGCGGGCACTGGTCACGGCCAGGGTGCGCACCGGATTCGTTGCCGCGATCGAATCGATGCGGGCTCGCAAGGTGCGGAACTGCTCGGCCACGTAGGACTCGGGCTGGAGGAGCGCGATGCGTCGCTTGTTGAACTCCGTCGCGGAATCAGGCGACTCCGCGGAACGACGCCGCAGGAGGCGGTCCAGCAGGCCACGGGCCCCCGCGGAGGTGGGCACGGCAGCGGGGACCGCCGGACGAGGAGCGGGCGGCGCCGCGTCGGGGACGGAGGGCATCGCGGGCTCATGCCAGGGCGCCGGTGTGGCGGGGCTGCCAGCCACCTGGCTGACATTGCGCGCCCTCTGCTCCTCGGCTCGCCGAAG
>NYZB01000172.1 GCA_002687015.1 Deltaproteobacteria bacterium | reverse complement strand
TCGATGCGATCGATGGTGAGGGTCGAGAGGCCGGCCTTCCTGGCCAGCTCCGCCTTGCTCATCATCTGCGCCTCGCGAAAACGCTGAACGTTATTGCTGGGCACTGGTCTCCCCCCGAGGTCGACGCGGGCGCCCCCGCCCGAACGATCCGCCTATCGACCCTTTGTTTCGCGGACTTGAGGGGTCCCACGCTGCCCCGTGGTGCGGTAGATCACGTTCCAGCACCGGCAGCCCGCGCCGCTGCGAGTGGAGCCCTTGGGCCTCACGCCCGGGAGGCGGCCGCCGATAAGGTCCCCTGGACGAGGGCCCAGGGGCCCGGGGGAGGCCTCCATGGCCAATTCGGAACGCATCCTCATCGTGGACGACGACGAGGCCCTCCGGGAGAGCCTGGGGCTGCTCCTGGCGGCCGAGGGCTACGACGCCATCCTGGCCGACGGCGCCGACCAGGCCCTGGAGCAGCTCGAGGCGGCTCCGGTCGACCTCGTACTCTGCGACCTGCGAATGCCCGGTATGGACGGGATGGAACTCCTGCCCCAGATCGTGCGGAAGGTCCCCGGCGCGACCGTCCTGATGATGTCCGCCTACGGATCGGCGGACCTGGCGATCGAGGCGATGAAGGCCGGGGCCTACGACTACCTGGCAAAGCCCTTCCAGCCCTCGGAGGTGCTCCTGGCCCTGCGCAAGGCCCGGGAGAGGGAGTCGCTGCGCCGTGCCAATGCCCTGCTCCAGCGCGACGTCGACCGGGTCGTGGGCGAGCGGCCGATCGTCGCCGCCTCGCCGGCCATGATCGAGGTCCTGGAGCTGATCGAGCGCGCCGCCGAGTTCAAGGCCACCGTCCTCCTGACCGGAGAGAGCGGCACCGGCAAGGAAGTGCTGGCCCGGGCGATCCATGCCCAGTCCGGACGCCGGGAGGACGCCTTCGTCGCCGTCAACTGCGGCGCGATCCCGGAGAACCTCCTGGAGAGCGAGCTCTTCGGCCACGCCAAGGGCGCCTTCACGGGCGCCGACAGGGCCCGACGCGGCCTCTTCGTCGAGGCCAGCGGGGGCAGCCTCTTCCTGGACGAGATCGGCGAGCTGCCGGTCGCCCTCCAGGTCAAGCTCCTTCGCGTGCTCCAGGAGGAGGAGGTGCGGCCGGTGGGCGAGACCAAGGCGCGCCCGGTGGACGTGCGCGTGATCGCCGCCACCTCACGCGACCTCGGCCAGGAGATCGCCGAGGGGCGCTTCCGGGAGGACCTCTACTACCGCCTGAACGTGGTCCACGTCCACGTGCCCGCCCTGCGCGAGCGGCGAGAGGACATCCCCCTCCTGGTGGACCACTTCGTCATGCGGGCCCAGAGCCGCCTGGGCAAGAACCTGCGGGGCGTCGCCGACGACGCCCTGGGACGTCTCCGCGACTACGCCTGGCCCGGAAACGTGCGCGAGCTCGAGAACGTGATCGAGCGAGCCGCGATCCTCGCCCAGAGCGACCGCATCACCCTGGCCGAGCTGCCCGGCAACGTCGTCAACGGGGAGGCCGCCTCGGCCTCCCCCGAGCCCGGCGAGCTCTCCTTGAAGCGCGCCCGCCGACGCTTCGAGGCCGAGCTCATCCTCAAGGCCCTCGAGGCCACGGGGGGGAACCGCACCCACGCGGCCCGCCTCCTCGAGATCAGCCACCGTGCCCTGCTCTACAAGATCAAGGAGTACGGCCTGCGAGAGCGGGGAGCCTAGGCGGCGAGGGGCCCCAGAGGGCGACCTTCTCTCCGTACTTCGCCTATCGGAGCCGCTCCGCGATCAGCTCCAAGGTTGAACTCAACCTCGAAAGAGCGCGGCGGGGCGGGGTTCGTTCCGAGGAAATAAAGCGCAGGCAGGCTACCTGGCCATCGTCAGCAAGGTCGCCTGCGGCGCCAGCCGCGTAGGCGACACGCTGTCCACGCCGCTGCGCGGGCCACCCTGCCCCGGCCGAGCCATTCCGAGGAATGAACCCCGCCCCGCCGCGCGTCAAGGAGAGGAGCGAAGCGGCCCCCACATCAAAACGGAGCGACTCGGAAGGGCAGAAGTAGGGAAGGAGCGCCGCCAGCTCGCCGCCCGGATCAGTTCATCAGCACGTTCTGGATCGTCACCTTGCTGGCGTTGATCGTGTTGCCGCTCTTGCTCCCCTCCACCTTGATGCCCACGTGACCCGGCGCCACGTCCTCGGGGTTGGGGATGTCGGCAAAGCTGACGCGCTCGCCTTCGCGGGTCCGGATCTCGGTCGAGTCCGAGACCTTCACCGTGACCCCGTCCTCCAGGTTCAGGGTGCGGGTCTCGGAGATCTTGGAGACCAGGATGTTCTCCACCTCGAAGCCGAAGCCGGCCGTGGCCAGGCCCAGAGAGACCGCCAGGGCGAGGAGGATCGTACGAGTGGGCTTCCAGGTCTTCATGTTCTTCTCCTTCTGCTCTATCGCTCGCGCCAGTAGAGCTGACCGTGGCCTTCGGCTCCGGCGTTGAAATCGCCCGGCGGCTGCCAGATGGCTCCATCCTGCATGCGGACGATGACCGTCGTGTCACCGGTCTTGTTGTCCATCGTCACCTGCGGGTTGGACGGCATGCCGTCACCCATGTCGGACTTCACGATGGTCGTCGTGGTGCCCGTCGCCGAGTTCGTCACCGTCAGGCCCTCCCCGCACTCCACGGAGAAGGTGTAGAGGGTCGCGTCCCCGGCGGCGCCGCAGGCGACCACGGCCGCGGGCGTGAAGGAGGCCGAGATCACGTAGCCCGCGAAGAGCACCGTCTGGGTGACGAACTTCTCGCCGTCTCCGACACCCCGGATGTAGTAGCCCAGCCCGCTCGGCGGGTTGCAGGCGCCCAGGGTGGTCGTGTAGTCCGCCGCTCCAGGCGAACCTCCGTCGATGTCGGACTCGGTGAGCGTCGTCGGCGTCGGGTTGCCCGTCATGAAGAGATCGAGGTTCTTCATCACGTAGAGGCGCTCGTCGTCCGCCGTGGTGGAGGAGAAGCCGCTCCACTGCAGGTTGGCCCGCTGACCGGTGCCGAAGGCCATCCAGTAGGTTCCGCTCATCCGCGTCAGGCCGGGCCGGAAGAAGATGCTCTTCCAGTAGCGGTTGCCACTCGAGCTATCCAGGTAGCTGTCGGCGGCGAAGTACCGGCCGAAGGGCCAGTTGGGCTGATCCGTGCCGTAGGCCACGTTCACGATCGGGTCCTCTCCGATCGAGCCGATCGCCCACTTCCAGACCTGGCCTCCGAGGTCGCCGATGATGACCACGTCGGCGTAGCCGTCGTAGTCCACGTCGAAGACGCCCGGAGTCGACGCGAACGCGAAGAACATGCTCTTCTCCGGATCGTTCGGGTCGTAGGCATAGGCGGAGGGATCGGTGGTGGGAGAGGTGGCCGAGTCGTCGAACTTCTTCATGGCGAGGAGCTCGCCCGTCGCGATGTCGATCATCATGATCGCGCGGCCCGACTCCGCCTGGACGTCGTAGTTGACGTGGGAGTTCGGGTCGCTGACGACGTTGTAGCCGCCGCCCACGATCGCCACCGCTCGGCTGTAGCCCGCCGCATGGCTGCCGTCGTCCACCTTGACGTTGGTGATCACCGGCTCCGACCCGGTCTGGCCCATGAACTGGACATGGGTCCCCGTGTCCATCTCGTTCGGGAACTCCCACAGGTAGCAGGGATAGTTCGGCGAACCCGCGGCTGCACAGCTCGCAGCGCCGGAGGGATCGGTGACGTCCAGGGCGTAGTAGTGGTTACCACCCTGGCGCATGCCCGCGATTGCCACCGTCTTCCAGTCGGTCCAGGTGGCCGCGTTGTTGACGTTGGCCGTGGCGGGATCCGCCGGCAGGTAGACGTCTGCGGCGGCGGGTGCGCCATCGACGAAGTAGAAGTCCCGGCTCTTGTCGTCGCGGGGCAGCTCCTTCGCGTTCTGGCGCGCACTATAGGGCATGAAGCCGGCGACCTCCGCGCCCGTACCGTCGTCGTAGGCGCCCTTGCCGCTGTTCAGGGCCGGGTCCCAGGTCCCGGCGTGGAAGATCTCCAGGAAGCCGCCGTTGCTGCCCGCCAGGATCACCTTGTCCCGCGTGGCGTAGTTGCTCTTGAAGGACTTGTAGGAGAGCGTGGTGTTGAATTCGTCGGGGTGCTTCACGACCAGCGGATTGGAGTGGAAGATGTCGCCCAGGAGCCACGTGCGTTCGACGCAGCCGGTGCCCGTGGTACCGAGCTCACAGCCCCGCACACTCTCCACGAGCATGTCGGCCAGGCCCTGTGAGGTGGTCGGCGGGGGGTTGGCTCCGAAGTCATAGGTGGCGATGTCGGTCACGGTGACGCCGAGATCCACGTCGGTCACGAAGCCCATGTCGAAGCGGACCAGCTCCGGCGCGGTGCCGCTGCCGTCGGGGTGCGAGACCCAGAGGTTCCGGGAGCCCTCGCCAGCGTTGACCATCTCGACAGCGGCGTCCCAGAAGGGGGTGGCGCCGCTCAGGAAGTCGCCGGAACGGCACTCGGGGTCGTCGAGGGCACAGGCGCCCGTCGAGTCGAGGATCTGGGCCAGGTTGTTGATGGTCCAGCTGCGCAGGTGGCCCTGCCAGAAGCCGTCTGCCGCGCTGGGCACGAAGTCGCTGGTGTAGAGCTTCTCGTCCGAGCTCGCGCGACCGGCGGGAACCGTGGCCGAGGTGAAGGCCTGGGACTTGAGAAGGATGTCGGTGATCGCCAGGACGATGTCGTTGGCCAGCGATTGGGGATCGTTGCTGCGGTAGAACTGGCCGCCGCCCGCGTCCGCGGTGCGCTTCAGGATGTCGTCGGCGAAGGTCGAGGTGGTGAAGCCCACCGTGTAGACGTCCATGGTCTGCTCCTGGCCCGAGTGGGCGGGCAGGTCCGGACGCAGGTCCTTGTCGTGCATGAACTTGGCGATGTCGTCCAGGTACATGCTGCCTTCGCAGCACCAGCCCGGGGTCTCGGCCTCGTCGCCCGGGATGTAGTCGCCGATCAGGTTCATGAAGCTCGAGAAGCCCTGGTCGGTGTTGTTGGAATCCGTGGAGAAGTCGTCCTTGGTCGGCTCGCCATCGGTGATGATGACGACGAAGTTCTTCTGGCACTCGTACTGCACCGGGCTATCCGGGACCGTCGGGGCACCCGAGCTGCTGTAGTTGCCGTTCTGCGAGTGGCTGGGCAGGTACTCGTACTCGGGGAAGGTGCCCGAGACGGCCGGCGGCGGGCGATCGCTGGCCGTCCGGCTCATGAAGTAGGTGTAGACCTGGAAGAGGGTCTCGGCGAGCGGGGTCCAGGACTCACCGGTCAGGTCGTCGATCGCGTCGTTCAGGTGCTCGCCGTGCTCCTGGCTGATGCCGTTCAGCGTGTAGACGTTGGGAACGCCGGCGCCGGAGTTGTAGTCCTCGGCGGGTACCACGACGTAGCCACCCTGGGGATCCCAGCTCGGGCTCTCGCTACGGCGGAACTGCGCCATGCCGAAGCGCACCTCACCGGCCGCGTTCACCTGACAGATGACCTCCCGGAGGATGTCCTTGGAGGCGGTGATCCGGGAGCGGCGGTAGAGGTCGTAGGTGCCGCCGCCGATGCAGCTCGAGTGCGTGCCGTTGTTGCTCGCCACGATCTCCGCCACCTCCGTCGTCGAGGCGGTGCTGTAGAGCCAGTTCAGGTATTGGCCCGACCAACGCGTGCGGTCTCCCGTGGCCTCGACGGCCGGGTCGACGAAGATCTCGCGTGCCGAGGTGGTGCAGCCGCTCCCGCTGATGGAGTAGGTGCCCGCGCGGAAGTAGTGGTCGCCAGAACCGCCGTTGGGATAGGTGTCGCCATCGGTGGTGTTGACGTAGTACGAGTGGCTGTCGATGAAGTAGTTGCAGGGGGGCGAGACCGCCGGGTCGAAGCTCGGGTGCCACACGACGTGGTGCATGGAGCCCGAGTTGTCGACCATCAGCATCACGTTCGGCGGCACCGCCGTCGTGAAGAGCGCCTGGTCGTCGACCTGGGCGGACGCCGAGGCCGCCAATAGCAGCAGGCCCGCGAAGACGG
Source organism: Deltaproteobacteria bacterium (assembly GCA_002687015.1). GTDB lineage: Bacteria > Myxococcota_A > UBA9160 > UBA9160 > UBA6930. Next base: position 1,147 of record NYZB01000172.1, on the reverse strand, counting down.
ACGAGAGGAGGCGGTGGAGGGTTCGGGGGGCCTGCATGGCGTTCTCCTGGCTTGCGCTGCGATGCGCACCGGACTCAGGAGCAAGTGACGTGCCATCCCCGCAGGTCACGCAACTAATTGATGTTTATAGGCTTTTTCTGGCCGCCCGACCACCGACACCCGGGCTGCTACGCAAGCGGGTGCGCGCCCTGAAGCGGGCTGCGGACCGGTTCGCCGCCCCCGCGGCGGCCTACCGCTCCCTCCAGTAGAGCTGGCCGTAGCCTTCCGATCCCGCGTTGAAGTCACCGGGCGGCTGCCAGATCGCTCCATCCTGGAGGCGGACGATGACCGTCGTGTCTCCCGACTTGTTGTCCATCGTGACCTGCGGGTCCGAGGGCATCCCGCCTCCCATGTTCGACTTCGTGATCGTGGTCTGCGCACTGGTGACCGAGTTGGTCACCGTCAAGCCCTCACCACAGGCCAGGGAGAAGGTGTAGAGCGTGCCGTCTCCCGATTCGCCACAGGCGACGACCGCCGCTGGCGTGAAGGAGGCCGTGATGACGTAGCCCGCAAAGAGCACGGTCTGGGTGACGAACTTCTCGCCGTCCGCCGCGCCGCGAACGTAGAAGCCGAGGCCCGCTGGTGGATTGCAGGTCCCGAGGGTGGTCGTGTAGTCGGCGGCTCCCGGCGAGCCCCCGTCGATGTCCGCCTCGGTCAGCGTGGTCGGAGTCGGGTCGAGCTTCAGGAAGAGATCGAGGTCCTTCATGACGTAGATGCGGTCGTCGTCGTCCGTCGTCGACGGGAAGCCCGCCCAGCGGAGATTCGCACGCTGGCCGGTGGCGAAGGCCATCCAGTAGGTCCCGGCGATGCGGGTCAGGCCCGGACGGAAGAAGAGGCTCTTCCAGTAGCGGTTCCCGCTCACCGGATCGAGATAGCTGTCGGTGGCGAAGAACCGGGAGAAGGGCCAGTTGGGCTGGTCGGTGCCGTAGGCGACGTTCCGAATGGGGTCTTCGCCCACGGTATCGATCGCCCACTTCCAGACCTGCCCACCCATGTCGCCGATGATCACCACGTCGGCATAGCCGTCGAAGTCGACGTCGAAGACCCCCGGCGTGGAGGGGAACCCGAAGAACATGCTCTTCTCGGGCTGGTTCGGGTCGTAGGCGAC
>NYZB01000171.1 GCA_002687015.1 Deltaproteobacteria bacterium | reverse complement strand
GCTCGCAGGCCGCTGGGCCAGGTCGCCTGCGGCGTAGCCGCGGAGGCGACACTGCGTCCACGCAACGCCGGAAGCACGTCGTCCCGGCCGAGCCATGAGCGTAGGGTGCCCGCCGCCCCGCGATCCCATGAGGAGGAGCGAAGCGGCCCCGGCGGCGCCCGAACGAGTCGGATAGGCAAGAATACGAAGGGAAGGTCCCCTCCTTCCGCGACGGCTTGAGGTACGCTCCGGCCCGCCAGCATCAGGAGGACGGTATGGACGTGGGAAGCATCGTGGCGGTCGTGACTGGCGGAGGCTCGGGCCTGGGCGAGGCGACCGCACGCGAGATCGTCGCTCGCGGAGGCAAGGTCGCGATCCTCGACCTGGGCCGCTCCAAGGGCAAGGAGATCGCCGGCCAGCTGGGCGCCTCGGTGATCTTCTGCGAGGCCGACGTCTCGGACGAGGGCCAGGTGACGGCCGCCCTCGACCGGGCCCGGGACGAGCTGGGCCCCCTGGGCGCCGCCGTCAACTGCGCGGGCATCGGCAGCGCCGGGCGCACCGTCGGCAAGGACGGCTCGCCCTTCGACCTGGGCATCTTCCGCAAGACCCTCGAGGTCAACCTGATCGGCACCTTCAACGTGATCCGCCTCGCAGCCGCACGCATGATTGGCAATGAGCCCAACGAGAACGGCGAGCGCGGAGCCATCATCAACACCGCGTCGATCGCGGCCTACGAAGGCCAGGTCGGCCAGTGCGCGTACTCGGCCTCCAAGGGGGGCGTGGTCGGTATGACCCTGCCAATCGCCCGGGATCTGGCCGTGTCGGGCATCCGCGTCTGCACCATCGCGCCGGGCCTCTTTGCGACCCCCATGCTGATGGGTCTGCCCGAGCCCGCGCGCGAAGCCCTGGGACGGAGCATCCCCTTCCCCTCCCGCCTCGGTGAGCCGGCCGAGTACGCCGCCCTCGCCTGCCACATCCTCGAGAACCCGATGCTCAACGGCGAAGTCATCCGTCTCGACGGCGCGCTTCGCATGCAACCCAAGTAGAGAGGGCCCCATGGCCGGACCGCTCGGAAGGCTCGCCTTCACCCTGCCCTTCGCCGATGCGCGCACCTCGGTGGAGCTCGCCCAGCGTGCGGAAGGCGATTGGGGCTACGAGGCCATCTGGATGGCCGAGACCGCCGGCCCGGACTCCTTCACGCTGGCGGGCGCGGTGCTCCAGGCCACGAGCCAGCTCACCCTGGGCACGGCGATCGTGCCCGTCTACAACCGCACGCCGGCGGTGCTCGCCATGAGCGCCGGCACGCTCGGACAGCTGGCGCCCGGCCGTTTCGTGCTCGGCCTGGGCTCCTCCAGCCATGCCATCATCGGGGACTGGAACGGCGTGTCCTTCGAGGCACCTCTCGGCACGGTTCGCGACGCGGTGGCGATCCTGCGACAGGCGTTGGCTGGTGAGAAGACCGACTACGAGGGGCCGCGCCTGCGCTCGAAGGGCTTCCGCCTGGGCTGCGTGCCGCCGGAGCCCGTACCGATCTACCTGGCCGCGCTGCGCGAAAAGATGCTGAACCTCGCGGGCGAGGTCGGCGAGGGACTGATCATCAACTTCCAGCCCCTGGAAGCGATGGGACAGATCACGAGCGCCTACCGGGCCGGAGCCGCCAAGGCCGGACGCGACGGAAGCAGCGACGAGGTCGTGAGCCGCTTCCAGATCGCCGTCACGGATGACGTCGCGATGGCGCGGGGCATCGTGCGCGCCGGCTTCGGCGGCTACCTGGCCCAGCCCGTCTACAACAAGTTCATCGCCTGGTGCGGCTACGAGCAGGAGGCGAAGGAGATCCGCGAAGGCTTCGCCCGGCGCGATCGCGAGGCGGTGGGCAGGGCGATCCACGACGACCTGATCGACCGCATCGTCATCCTCGGGAACGAGGCGCAGTGCAAGGAGAAGCTGGCGGCCTTCGTCGAGGCCGGCGTCACGACACCCGTGCTGGCGCCGCTGGCGGCCAGCAAGCAGGACGCCGTGCGCATGATCGAGGCCTTCGCGCCGGCCCGGAACCGGTGAAGCCCGGTCCGATCTGGGTCAGCGGCGCGACGGGACTCCTCGGCGGCCGGCTCGTCCCGCGCCTCCGACGGGACGACCAGGCCCTGCGTCTGGTGAGCCGGAGCGCCCGGCCCGACCAGCGCCCGGAGCACATCCGTTGGGATGGAGTCCGCGCCGACCCGGCCGACCTGCGGAGCACGAGCGCCGCTCTGCACCTCTCCGGCGAGCCCGTCTTCGGCGGGCTTCCGACGGCGGCCAGGCGCCGGCGCATCTGGAACAGCCGCATCGATTCGACCCGCGCCCTGGTCGAGGCCATCGGCGACCTCCCGGCGGACGAGCGGCCGGACACCCTGGTTTGCGCGTCAGCGGTCGGCTTCTACGGCGACCGCGGCGACGAATTCCTCGACGAGCAGAGCCCCCCGGGCGAGGGCTTCCTGGCCGAGCTGTGCACGGCCTGGGAGCGGGAGGCCGCGCAGGTCGAGGGACTGGGCGTGCGCCGCGTGTCCCTTCGCTTCGGCATCGTGCTGGCTCGGGAGGGCGGGGCATTGGCCCTGATGGCGCGAGCCTTCCGCCTCGGCCTCGGGGGACGGCTCGGGTCGGGGCGCCAGTGGTTCCCGTGGGTCCACATCGACGATGCCGTCGAGCTCACCCTCCTGGCGCTCTCGAACGAAGAGCTGCGCGGGCCGCTCAACGCCGTCTCGCCGAACCCCGTGACGAACCTGGACCTCACGGCCAACCTCGGTCAGGTGCTGCGGCGGCCGACCCTTCTCGCGGCACCAGCCTTCGCCGTTCGCGCCGCCCTGGGACCGCTCGCGAACGAGCTCCTGGGAAGCAAACGGGTCCGAGGGGCGGCGGCGGGCGCCGCCGGCGCGACCTGGCGTCACGGAGACCTGGATGGCGCGTTGACCGCGGAGCTGGCTTGAAGCCCGGCGGGCGCCGTCGGTCCGCCGCTCAGCCGCCGGTCCCAGCCTGCTCCGGGTCGAAGATGATGGGCAGGATCTCCTTGGCGAGCGCCACCTTCTGCGCACCTTCGACCTGGTAGTAGCCGAGCTGCACCTCGAAGCCGTCGCGCGGAGCGAAGCGGGAGACGAAGTCGTCGCGGATGCGTCCGAGCACGGAGGCGGCCCGCTCCTGGGTCACGTCGGTCAGCAGGAGCACGGCCCGACCGCGCAGAAGGCGGAAGACCGAGTCCTCCACGCGCAGGGCGCTCTCCACGTAGTCGATGAACTCGGGCGCGAGGAGGTCGGCCTCATCGCCTGCGATCCCGACGAAGACGGAGGTCATGTCGTGGCTCTGGGCAAGATCCGTGGCACGGTCGAACAGGCCACGCAGGTAGCGAGGGTCGTGCCGGGGCGGCGGTTGCTGGGGAGTCATCGAGAGCATCGCTCTCCGTCATCGGCGGACACTCCGATCGACTGAAGGGAAAGGGACCCGCGAATCTGCCGGCTCATGGAGCCCCATATGCGCGCAATCCCGAATCTGGGAACCCAGCTCGGGGAAACACCGGTTTCCGGGCCTTGTTGCCAGCTCCCTTCCATCCCTACCGTACGGCCTCCCCGCGCTCGGCGCTCCCCGTCGGCGCCCGCTTCGCCATCGGGTCCAGCGCGCGGGCCGGCCCAAGCGCCGGCGAGAGCCGCAGCCCGGTTCGAAGCTCGGCGCATCGCCGGGACTCCGGCTGCCTGCTACAACGCTGGTGCCAAGGGAGAGCGATGAAGGCCTACCAGGTGTTTGCACGCATGACTCCGGAGCGAGCGGTCTCGCTGATGGCGCAGCTCGAGGAGGCGTCGCCGGCGGTCTACAACCAGGCGGTGGCAGCCGCCAGTGCGGTGATGAAGGCCCGCCCCAAGTTCATCCTGAAGCTGCCGGCTGCCAAGCGCGCCCAGATGGTGCGGCGGGCCCTCGCGCGCGTCGCCGCCACGCCGCTCGCCGAGGAAGTGCTCGCCAGCTACTTCCTCGAAGTGCGCAAGGCGCTGCTCGTCGAGTGGCTCGACCAGCTCGGCCTCGAGCACGACGAGGGGGCCCTCAAGACGGACCGGCCGGAGTGTCCTCCGGAGGCCGATGTCGAAAAGGCCGTCGGCGCCTTCCGGGCGGCCGGTGGCGACGACCGGGACGACCGGGAGCTGCTCCTCGCGGCCTTCGCCGCCCAGAGCGCCATCGACTGGCCCTCTCTCGAAGCCCAGCTCGAACCCGGGGACTGAGAGCGTCTCCCGCCCGGCGGGATGGAGCCCCGGGGACGGACTCCTCTCGTCAGCGCCCCGGCCCGCTGCGTTCGAGCTCGAGCCCCTTGTAGCCGCTTCGGAAGCCGACCTGCAGGAGGCGCTGCGCATCGGGCCATTGGGTCGCGGGACCGCCGTCGATCTCTTCGAGGCGGAGCGCCGGGCGGGTGCGGTCCTCGAAGAGACGGCGCAGGGCGCGCAAGGCGCGGTCGAGCACGTCGTCCCGGCGGGTCTCGTCGGCGATGGGGAAGCTCCAAAGGCGGCGCCCCGAACGGTCGAGGAAGAGCACCAGCTCCCCGTCGACGACCACGACGCGGGCTCCCGCGGCACGGCGCGGGCGGGCCTGGTCACAGGTCGGTGTGGGCCATGGAACCTGGGCGCCGAAGGGGTTCGCGGGGTCGCAGGCCGCCAGCAGGTGCACGATGGGCTCGTCGCCGAACTGCCGCGCGGCACGCAAGCGATCGACCGCGCCGGCGAAGGCGAACTGGGCCCCGCCGTAGCCCTCGACGAAGTGTCCGCGGCGCAGCTTGCCCATCTCCTCCATCTCCCGGAACACCGGATAGAGCTGGCTCCATCCGCCGGCCATCGACTCCACGGCCAGGACGTCCCGGCTGGCGACGCCGTGCCGTTCGAGGAGTTGCAGAGCCCGTGCGTGGGCGCGCGCCGTGGCATCGGTGGGCTGACTCAGCAGTGCCGTCACGAGGCTCCAGCGACCGGCCGCCGCCGAGGGAAGCGCCCGCCCGCCGCGACGCCGCGGGTGGGCCCGCACGGCGAGCCCACGCAGGGGAGCCAGGGTGTCGTTCGTGACGAGGCCCGCCCATACCAGATCCCAGACCGCCGCGAGTAGATCCGCACCGGCCGGCTCCCCCGTGGCGAGCGCCAGCTCGGTGAAGAAGGAAGCGCCGCGCACTTCCAGATGGTCGAGCAGCGCCCGGTGCAGAGCGCCGAATTCCTCGGGGATCAGCGCCGGCTCGGCCAGGAGCCCGATGCGCTCGCGGCGGTAGAGGGCCACACGCCCGTCCCGATCACCCAGTGATCCACAGCCCACCCAGGCCAGCTGACCCAGCGCACCCAGCTCGTCGAGCTGGCGCGGATCGAAGCCGGGCACCCGCGCGGGGAGGATGGCGCTCTCCAGCTCGGTGAAGGGCAAGGGCAGGCCTTCGAGCTGGTCGAGAGCCTCGGAGAGGCGCGCCTCGGCCTGACCGCGCGCGCCGATGCCGTGCCACTCGGGCAGGAAGCGCGCGAGGGTGCTCGACTCGACGGGCGCGACCTCGCCACGCAGCCGGGCCAGGGTGCGACGTCGGATGCGCCGCAGCACTTCCGGATCGCACCACTCGCGCTCCCGGACCTGGGGGTGGAACTCGCCCGAGAGGAGCTTGCCCCGCGTCTCGAGTGCGCGGAGCACGGCGTCGACCTGGGCCGGAAGCCAGCCGTAGCGCGCCGCGATCCGGCTCGTGACGAATGGGCCGTGGACCCGCGCGTAGCGGGCCATGAGACGCTCCGCCGCCCCCGGCACGGGCTCGAGGAAGACCTCGGGCAGGCCGGCCGGAGGCGCCGCACCGAGAGCGTCGCAGACGAGGCCCGCGTCCTCGGCCGCGATCCAGCGCTCCTCCCCTCCGATCTTCAGGCGGGCGGCCCGCCGCGATGCCGAGAGCTCGTCGAGCCAGGCCTGCGCGTCGCCCTCGCAACGCTGCGCCACCTCGCTCGGGCTGAGGTCGCCAACGCGGCGCAGCAGGTCGTGCAGCCCGTCCGCGTGGCGGGCGCGCCGATCGTCGGCGAGGCCCTGCAGCTCGGCCTCGGTCGTCTCGATGACCGAGGCGTCGAGCAGCTCGCGCAGCTCCTCCTGGCCGAGCAGGTCGCGGAGCATGTCGCGGTCGAGGGTGAGGGCCTGGGCGCGGCGCTCGGCGACGGGGGTATCGCCCTGGTAGAGGTAGACGGCGGTGTACGCGAACACGAGGCTGCGCGCGAAGGGCGAGGCGTGGCGGGTCTCCACCTCGTCGACGCGGATCTTGCGGCTGCGGATACCCTGCAGCAGCTCGACCAGGCCGGCCAGGTCGAAGACGTCCTGCAGACAGCTCCGGTAGGTCTCGAGCATGATCGGAAAGGACGGAAACTCGCGGGCGACGGCCAGCAGGTTCTGGGCGCGAAGCCGCTGCGTCCATAGCGGCGTGCGCCCGCCGGGCCGCCAGCGCGGCAACAGGAGCGCCCGCGCCGCGTTCTCCCGGAACTGGCCGGCAAAGAGCGCCGAGCGTTCGAGCTGGCCCGTGACCAGGTCCTCCACGTCTTCGGGCTCGGGCAGGAAGGTCTCGAGGGGAGGGAGCTCTTCGGCATCTGCGAAGCGCAGCACGATCCCGTCGTCACTCCACAGGGTCTGGACGTCGTAGCCCTTCTCGTCCGCCAGCCGCGCCTCGATGGCCAGGGCCCAGGGCGCGTGCAGGCGGGAGCCAAAGGGACTGAGCAGGCAGATGCGCCAGTCGCCCAACTCGTCGCGAAAGCGCTCGACGGTGATCGACCGGTCCGTCGGCAGCGCCCCCGTCGACTCGTACTGGTCGATCACGTAGTCGATCAGGTTGCGGGCCGCGTACTCGTCGAGGCCGTACTCCTCGCGGAGCCACGTCTCGCCTGCGGCGCGACCCTCGTGGAGCTCTGCACCCTCTTCGCGGCACCGGTCGGCGAGCTCTCGCACGAAGCGCCCCAACGCGCGGCCAAGCCCGATGGGTCGGCCGGGCCCCTCGCCCCGCCAGAAGGGCAACCGCCCCACCTCGCCCGGAGCCGGCGAGACGACCACCCGGTCGCGTGTGATCTCGGTGATCCGCCAGCTGGAGGCGCCCAGGGTGATGGTCTCGCCCGGGCGGCTCTCGTGGACCATCTCCTCGTCGAGCTCGCCGATGCGCGGCCCCTCCGGACCCATGTGCACGGAGTAGAGACCGCGATCGGGAATCGTCCCGCCCGACAGGAGCGCGATCTTGCCCGAGCCCCGCCGGGCCTCGATGCGGTCCTTCTCCCGATCCCACAGGATGCGCGGACGCAGCTCCGCGAACTCCGTCGAGGGGTAGCGCCCCGCCAGCATGTCGAGCACCGCGTCGAGCAGCTCGCGCGAGAGCTCCCGGTAGCTCGCCGTGCGCGCCACGCAGGCCGCCAGGTCCGCGACCGACCAGCCTTCCATCGAAGCCATCGCGACGATCTGCTGAGCGAGCACGTCGAGGGGACTCCGGGGCACGCGCAGAGGCTCGACCTCGCCCTTTCGCATGCCCTCGGCCACCACGGCCGCCTCGAGGAGATCGCCGCGATGCTTGGGAAAGACGCGCCCCTTGCTCGGGACGCCGACCTGATGCCCGGCGCGGCCAACGCGCTGCAGTCCGCGGGCCACGGCCCCGGGCGACTCCACCATCAACACCAGGTCGACGGCGCCCATGTCGATGCCCAGCTCGAGCGAGCTGGTGGCAACGATGGCCCGGGTCGCGCCGCTCTTCAGCCCCTCTTCGATCTCCTTGCGCTTCTCGTGGGCGATGCTCCCGTGATGGGCGCGCACCAGATCCTCGTCGGCCAGCTCGTTCAAGCGCTGGGCGAGGCGCTCGCAGAGCCCGCGGCTGTTGACGAACAGGATCGTGCTGCGGTGGGCCCGGATCGCGTCGAGCAGCTCCGGATAGATGGCGGGCCACAGGCTGGTGTCAGCCTCGTCGCCGGTGGGCGCGGGCAGGCGGCCGAGCGGTGGGGTCGCGACGTCGAAGGGGCTTTCCGTGCCGTCCTCGGCGCTGGACGCTTGGTCACCCGGCGCTTCGGCGGCGGCCTCCCGTTCGAGGGGCGCCCGGAAGTCCGCCGGGCGGGTCATGTCGGGCACCGGAACGTGCAGGCTGAGATCGAGCAGCGGCCGCCGGCTCGTGTCGACGATCTCGATCCGCCGGTCCCCGCCCAGGAAACCGGCCACCGCCTCGGCCGGGCGCGCGGTCGCCGAGAGCCCGATGCGCTGGGGATCGCGCCCCGTCAGAGCCGCCACCCGCTCGAGCGAGAGAGCCAGGTGCGCGCCGCGCTTGGTCGGCGCCAGCGCGTGGATCTCATCCACGATCAGGGTCTCGACCGTGCGCAGGGTCTCGCGTTGGGCCGAGCCCAAGATCAGGTACAGGGATTCGGGCGTGGTGATCAGGATCTCGGCCGGGTCCCGGGCCTGGGCCCGCCGATCCCGCTGGGAGGTGTCGCCGGTGCGCATGGCCACGCGCGGGGCCGAGAAGACCCCCGCCCCGCCCTGCTGCTCCGCCATGTGCTGGATGCCGACCCGGGGCTGCTGCTCCGCCATGCGCTGGATACCGACCCGGGGCGCGCGCAGGTTCCGCTCGATGTCGTACACCAGCGCCTTGAGCGGTGAGACGTAGAGCACCCGCACCCCCGCGGCGCGCTCCTCGTCCGCGGGCCGGGGTCGGCCCAGCCGATCGAGGCATGCGAAGAACGCCGCCAGGGTCTTGCCGCTCCCGGTGGGCGCAACCAGCAGCGCGTGCTGCCCCGCCTGGATGAGCGGCCAGCCCAGCTCCTGGACGGGCGTCGGCTCGTCGAAGGTCGCTTCGAACCAGCGACGCGCCGGCTCACCGAACCCGGCGAGCGCAGCCGGCGCCGAGGGGGCGGAGGACGGCATCGGGGCAGGGTACCGCGAGGCGGTGGCGAGGCCCAAGCAGGCCGCGGGAACCGCTGACAGGGGCTGGCGGTGGAGATCGGGTCAGCGGGCCCGCTGCCCCCCCGCCTCGATCCACGCGTCGACCTCTCGCTCCAGGATCTCGAGCGGGCGCGAGCCCCCGTCGAGCACGAGCCCATGGAAGGCGCGGAGGTCGAAGGCCTGCCCCAGCGCCTCTCGCGCGCGGGCGCGCAGCGCGAGGATCTGGAGCTGGCCGATCTTGTAGGCGCAGGCCTGCCCGGGCGCGACCACGTAGCGCTCGACCTCGCGCACGACGTCGGTACGGGGCATGCCGGTGAGGCCGATCATGGTGTCGATGGCCTTCTCGCGGCTCCAGCGCTTGGCGTGCAAGCCGGTGTCGACGATCAGGCGCACGGCGCGGAAGTTCTCGGCCTGGAGCTGACCCAGGCGATCCTCCGGTGTCGGGAAGAGCCCGACCTCGGCGCTGAGCCGTTCGGAGTAGAGGGCCCACCCTTCCACGAACGCCGTGAAGGTCAGGAAGCGGCGGAAGAGCGGCAGCTCCTGGCTCTCCATCGCCAGCGCGATCTGCAAGTGGTGACCGGGCACCGCCTCGTGCATGGTGAGTGTGCGCATGCCGAAGCGCGCACTCTCCTCGACATTGGCCAGGTTCTTGTAGAAGATGCCGGGCTTCGAGCCGTCGAGGGGCGGCGGGTTGTAGTAGGCGCCGGCCGAACCCGCCTCGCGGAAGAGCGGCACGCGTTCCACGGTGACGGGCGACCTCGGGATGCGCGGGAACCACTCAGGCAGCCGCGCCCAGACCTCGTCGATGATCGCCTGGTGGTCCGCCAGGATCTGGGCTCGGCCTTCGTCGTCGTGGGGATACTGCTGGGAGGGCTCGCGGGCGAGGGCCTGGAGGCCGGCGACCGGATCCTCCGTCGGGGTTCCGCGCTCGGCGAAGAGGCGGCGCATCTCGCCGTGGATCCGCTCGACCTCGCGCTGGCCGATCGCGTGCACCTCGTCCGGGGTGAGTGCGGTGGTCGTGTGGCCGCGCAAGACGTGGCGGTAGTAGGCCTCACCGTCCGGCAGCTTCCACACGCCGGCATCCGAGGTGGCGTCTTCGAGCAGCGTGGCGAGCGCGGAGTCGAGCTTCGCGTAGGCCGGCAACAGCGACGTCGCGACGACTTGCTCGGCCCGGGAGACGAGTGCCGCAGCGCGGCCTTCCTCGATCTCGGGGAGCTCGGTCACGCGGCGAGCCAGCTTGGCGACGAGGGCGTTCTCTGCGGGCTCAGGCCCGGTCAGCTCGGCCATGCCCTCGCGGGTGCGCTCGAGCACGAAGCGGGGAGGCACGATTCCGCGTTCGGCGGCGGCGTGAAGGCGCGCGATCAGCTGGTCGATCGCCGCCTCCACCTTCTCGAGACGGGCCAGGTAGCTCCGGGCGTCGCCCGGGTCGTTCACCTGGTGGACGTTCAGCAGGAAGTCGGGCAGGAAGCCCTGCCAGCCGTCGAAGGCATTGACCGGGTAGCCGTGCTGCAGGAAGGCGGCGCCCGCCACCTGCTGCTCGAGGAACCACTCGAGGATCTCGTAGGAGCGCCGCTGCGACGCGCTGAGATCGTCGTCCGCGAAGGCGCGAAGGCCCTGCAGCGCAGCCTCCGCCCGCGCCTGCTCGCGTTGCCCGGCCTCCAGGGAGAGGTCCTCGAGCTCGTCGGAGTAGTAGTCGAGATCGTAGGGCTCGAGCACTCGTCCATAGGAGAGCAGCATCGGATGGTCGGCGGCCAGGAAGACCAGCTCGCGAAGGAAGAAGTGATCGATCGACCAGGGCTTGCCCCACAGGGTGGGCACCAGGAAGACAGCAGCGGCGACCAGCCCCAGGGCGAGGGTCAGCGCAAGAGCGCGGAGCAGTCGTCGCATGGAGCTCAGACCCGCTCAGCTCGGGGCAGCCGTCGCATGGGGCTCTGGCGCGCTCAGTTCGGAGCGAGCCGGCTGACCGACCGCTTCTCGGCCCAATGGGAGGCCGGGTTGTTCCTGAAGTACGGCGGGCGGTCCTCGAGCACGCGCGTCTCGAGCCAGAGGCGCTTCAGATGGCGGACCACGCCCGCCTCGGGGTCGTCCACGTAGGCCTTGCGCGCGTGCAGCACGTGGTAGTTGTTCACGAAGAGCATGTCGCCGGGCTCGAGGGTCATGGTGGCGTTGTAGGCCGGATCCAGGGTCATGGCGTCGAGGCGCTGCATCGCCTGCTCGGCGAGGGGGGTGATCCGGGGCACACCCTCGTGCCGTTGGGAAGCGAGGATGTAGGGACGGATGTAGCGGACGAAGAGTCGACCCTTCCAGTCGGTGAAGACCGGCATCTCGTAGTAGGGCCGGCTGTCCGGCCCCTGCTCGCCCCGATAGTCATAGGGCTGGGGCTCGTAGAGAGCCGCCGCCAGCTCGGGCGCCTCGCGCACCAGATCGTTGTGGATGGTGACCGCGTTGGCGACGGCCGAGGCGCCCCCGGTCCTGGCCTTCTGCAGACACAGGAGCCCCACCAGGTCGGACCCGTCGGAGTGGTACGGGAAGTCCAGGGCGCCGCCCAGCTCGTTGCCGCGGGAGGTGGGATCGGTGGCGCTCTTGCCCTGGTCGAGCACGTCGCCGAGCACATGCCCGCGCTGGTTCTGGGGCCACGGGCTGCCCAGGTGCATCCCGATGCCCCAGTAGAGGAGCTCCATCTCCTCCTGGCTGTAGGCGTCCCGCGGGAGCCCGCGAAGCACCACGAAGCCGAGGCCGTCGATGAGCCCCTGCTCGATCTTGGCGAGCCGTGCGGTGAGGCCCGGGAGGGCGAACTCCTCCTGCCCAATCTCCAGGGGTCCCCTCCCCTCCGCCAGCACCTGGCGCAAGGCCGCATCCAGCTCTTCCCGCTCCGGCGCCGAGAAGACCTCCATCCACGCGGCCGGGTCGGCGACATCGTCCGAGCGCCACTCGGTCTGGCTCTCGAGGACACGGGGCTCCTGGGCCATGGCGGGACCTCCTCGTGTTGCCAGGGTAGCCCACGGGCGCGTCGACCCCGCCAACGAAACGGGCCCCCAGCGCGCGGCGCCGGGGGCCCGTCGGAATCAGAGACCGGATCAGTCGCGGAGCGTCAACGCCGCGTTCGTGATGACCGGCGCCCCGCGCTCCTTGCTGGAGGCGTTCACGAAGACCGTGTTCCCCTCCTTCCAGAGCGACGTGACCATGGTCTCGCCCGGGAAGAAGACACCGGCGAAGCGCGCCTGGTAGCGCGCCACCTTCGTGGTGTCTCCACCGAGCGCGTTGTCGACGGCCGCCTTGCAGTTGATCCCGAAGGAGCACAGGCCGTGCAGGATCGGCACGTCGAAGCCGCCCATCTTGGCGAACTCCGGGTCCGCGTGGAGCGGGTTCTTGTCCCCCGACAGGCGGTAGAGCAGCGCCTGCTGGGGCAGGGTCGGCGTCTCCACCACGTGGTCGGGCTCCCGCTCGGGCGGGGCATTGCCGGCCTTGGGCCCGGAATCGCCTCCGAAGCCCCCCTCGCCGCGGAGGAAGAGGGAGAACCGGTTGGTGAAGAGCGGGTCCCCGCCCTCCTCCTTGGTCTCCACCTCCATCACGAGCAGGGCGGCCTTGCCCTTGTCGTAGATCCCCGCGATCCGCGACTGGTTCACCAGGTTCGCAGCCGTGGGGATCGGGCGATGGATCTCGATGTCCTGCTCGCCGTGCAGCAGCATGGTGGGGTTGAAGTCGAGACCGGGGGCGTTGAAGGCCCCGCCCATCGCACCGAACACGGGGATCACGCCGAAGCTCGGCAGCACCTTGAGGTTCTTCTCGTAGGTGTACTCGAGCTCATTGGCGTCCAGCTGGTTCGGCGCACCGGCGCCGAGGCCCAGGTGATAGAGGATCACCTGATCCCGGGTGTAGCTGGCCTGGGTGGGCTCGAAGGTGGCGCCAAGCGCCTTCTCGGGATCGATCGGCATGGCGTTCCCCTACTCCTTCATCATCGCGGCGAGCGCCTTCATCTCGTCGGCGATGCTGCCGGGCACGATGAAGCCCTCGGTGTCGCGAATCTGGTCCATGTGCGCCGCGACCTCTTCGATGGAGGGCTTGGCGTCGAGGCCGGCGCTCCAGCCGGGGGCGAGGCCCACGAAGATGCGCGCGAAGCGGCCACCGCCCACCGAGAACACCTCGTGGCTGAGCTGGCAGGCCTCGGAGACCAGGAAGCAGGAGAGCGGCGTCACGCACTCGGGGTCGAGCTTGTCGGCGATCGGGCCGAACAGCTCCTTGGTCAGACGCGTGGTCGCCACCGGCGCGATCACGTTCGACTTGATGTCGTACTTCGCGCCCTCGATGGCCAGCACGTTCGAGAGACCGACCAGGCCCATCTTCGCCGCGCCGTAGTTGGTCTGGCCGAAGTTGCCGAAGATGCCTGCGGCCGACGCGGTGAAGAGGAAGCGACCGTAGCCGTTCTGCTTCATCACCCGGAAGGCCGGCTGACTGACGAAGAAGGCGCCCTTCAGGTGGACGTCGATCACGATCTCGAGGTTCTGGGGCTCGAGCTTCGCGAAGCTGGCATCGCGCAGGATGCCGGCGTTGTTGATGACGATGTCGACCTTCTCGAAGTTGTCGAGAGCGGTCTGGATGATCGCCTCGCCGCCTTCGGGCGTGGCCACGGAGTCGTAGTTGGCCACGGCGGTGCCGCCGGCCTCGCTGATCTCCTTGACCACCTGGTCGGCCATGCTGCTGCCGCCGCCGGTGCCGTCGGCTGCGCCGCCCAGATCGTTGACGACCACCTGGGCGCCGCGGCGGGCCAGCTCGAGGGCGTAGGTCTTGCCCAGGCCGCCGCCTGCGCCCGTGATGACGGCAACGCGGCCGTCGTAGCGAATCTCATCGGACATGCAGAAGTCTCCTCAGGGGATGGAAGGGGCGCCGCGCCTGTCCCTCCGGGGGGCGGCGGGAATGGGGGCGGATTGTAGCGGCGGCTCTGGGGATTTCAGCCCGGGCGGGTGAGCCCGGGAAGGACCACCCTTCCGTCGGATTCGGAGGAGACTTCGCATCCCCGAGCACCTGGAGGCATCCAACAGGCACCATGGGCGGCGTTCGTTTCGAGGAGCAGCTTCGGCTGCACGGCCTGGGCCCCCTGACCCGCGGCGCACCGACCACCCTCCAGGTCAACGTCGGGCTGCGCTGCGACCTGGCGTGCCACCACTGCCACGTGGAGGCGGGCCCCGGGCGCAGGGAGGCGATCGGGCCCGAGCTGGCCGCCCGCATCCTGGCGGTGCTGGAGGCGAGCCCCGGGATCACCACACTGGACCTGACGGGCGGTGCCCCCGAGATGAACCCGCACTTCCGCGAGCTGGTACGGGGGGCCCGGGAGCTGGGCCGCCGCGTGATCGATCGCTGCAACCTCACCATCCTGGCGCGGCCCGGCCAGGAGGACACGGCCGCCTTCCTGGCAGAACAGGGCGTGGACGTCGTGGCCTCCCTGCCCTGCTACTCCCCCGACAACGTCGAGGCCCAGCGCGGCCGCTTCACCTTCGAGACGAGCATCGAGGTCCTGCGACGGCTCAACGCCCTCGGCTACGCCGGAGGAGAGCTCCGCCTGGACCTGGTCTACAACCCCCTGGATGCCAGCCTGCCGCCGAGCCAGGCCGAGCTCGAGGCCGACTACCGACGGGAGCTCGCCGCCCACTTCGGGATCCGCTTCGATGGGCTGCTCACGATCACGAACATGCCGATCAAACGCTTTGCGAGGATGCTGGCGCGCGAGGGAAGGTACGAGGCCTACCAGGCGTTGCTCGCGAACCACTTCAACGCCAGCACCGTGACCCATCTGATGTGCCGCAGCACCCTCTCGGTGGCCTGGGACGGCCAGCTCTACGACTGCGACTTCAACCAGGCCCTGGGGCTCCCGGCACCCGACCTGGGGACGCTCTTCGACCTGGACGACCCTTCCGCGCTGGAGGGTCGCCCCGTCGCGACGGCCGATCACTGCCTCGGCTGCACCGCCGGAGCGGGCTCCAGCTGCAACGGCGCATTGGCGTAGCCCGATCGGGGGGGCGAGCCTCGGGTCGTGCGAAACCGGGTTGGAGTTGAGGCATCGTTCGCTGCGTGTGTCTCCAGGGCGCGAAGGGAGAGCCCGCGAAGATGAGCGAGACGACCGAGGCCGAGATCCGGCGTGGCATTCCCTGGCGGGGGATCCTGGTGGGCCTCGCGGCCGTCGCGGGGCTGGTCCTGCTGGGGCGCCTCGTCGGGGACGGCATCGAGCCCTTCAAGGAGTGGGTGGCGGGGCTGGGCGCCCTGGGACCGATCGTCTTCATCCTCGGCTATGCGGTGGCCGTCGTGGCCTTTGCGCCGGCGGCGATCCTGACCCTGGCGGCGGGCGGCATCTTCGGGCTCTGGTACGGGGTCGTCTACGTGTTCGTCGCCGCGGTCCTGGGTTCGACGGCCGCCTTCCTCGTCGCCCGCTACGTGGCGCGCGGAGCCATCGAGAAGCGCATCGAGAGGGAGCCCCGCTTCGCCGCGATCGACCGGGCCGTGGGCCGTGAGGGACGCAAGATCGTGTTCCTGCTCCGGCTCACCCCCGCCATCCCCTTCAACGTCCTCAACTATGCGCTGGGCCTCACCAAGGTGAGCCTCGCCGACTTCGTGATCGCGGGTTTCGGGATGATCCCCGGGACCTTCCTCTACGTGTACCTGGGCTACCTGGCCACCGAGACCGCGGCCGCAGCCGGCGGATCGGGAAGCGCCGATCTGGCCACCTGGATCGTGAACATCCTGGCCTTCGTGGCCACGGTCGCGGTCACCGTCTACGTCACCGTCATCGCGCGGCGCGCCCTCGGCGAAGCGACCGCCGAGGAGGAAGCGTGAGCGAGCCCCTTCGGATCGAACCCTGGGACGAGCACAACCAGCGACTGGTGGAGAACGTGCACCCCGCGGATTGGAAGAACCCCACGCCCGCGGGCCGCTACAACCTCGTCGTACTGGGCGCGGGCACGGGTGGCCTGATCACGGCGCTGGTCGCCTCCAGCCTGGGCGCCCGGGTCGCCCTGGTCGAGCGGCACCTGATGGGTGGCGATTGCCTGAACGTGGGCTGCGTGCCCTCGAAGGCGTTGATCCGCAGCGCCCACATGGTGCACGAGGCGCGCCAGAGCCGGGCTCTGGGCCTCGGCGTACCCGACGAGCAGCTTCCGGATTTCGGCGCCGTCATGGAGCGCGTGCGCCGGATCCGCAGCGAGATCAGCCGCGAGGATTCGGCGACACGCTACAGCGAGGAGTTCGGGATCGACGTCTTCCTGGGCCGCGCACGCTTCACGGGCCCGGGCCAGGTCGACGTGGACGGCACCCCCCTCGCCTTCGCCAAGGCCGTGGTCGCCACCGGCGCACGGGCCCTGGCACCGCCGATTCCGGGACTGGCGGAGGCTGGCTACCTCGACAACGAGACGGTCTTCGATCTCACGCGGCGGCCGAAGCGCATCGCGGTCATCGGCGCGGGGCCGATCGGCTGCGAGCTGGCACAAGCCTTTCGAAGGCTCGGCTCGGAAGTCTGGATCCTCGAGCGCATGGATCAGATCCTGACCCGAGAGGACCCGGACGCCGCGGGCATCGTCCAGGAGGCCTTCGCGCGGGAGGGCGTCCAGCTGGTCTTCGGATGCCAGGTCCAGCGCGTCGATCGGCGCGGCGACGAGAAGCTGATCCACCTCTCCTGCCCCGAGAAGGGCGAGCGCGAGCTCGTCGTCGACGAGATCCTGGTCGGAGCGGGCCGCGCTCCCAACGTCGAAGACATGGGGCTCGCCGAAGTCGGCGTCGAGTTCGACACCCGCCAGGGAATCCAGGTGGACGACCACCTGCGCACCACGAACGAGAAGATCTGGGCCGTCGGCGACGTCTGCATGCGTTGGAAGTTCACCCATGCGGCCGACGCCGCCGCGAAGATCGTCGTCCAGAACGCGCTCTTCTCACTCGGCCCGATCGGCAAGAAGAAGCTCTCGGATCTGGTGATGCCCTGGTGCACCTACACCGACCCCGAGATCGCCCACGTGGGCCTCTACGCCCGGGACGCCGCCGAGCGCGGCATCGGGATCGACACCTACCGCGTCGGCATGAGCGAGTCGAACCGCGCCGTCACCGACGGCCAGACGCGGGGCTTCGTGAAGGTCCACGTCGAGAAGGGCACCGATCGGATCGTGGGTGGGACGATCGTGGCCGCCCATGCCGGGGAGCTGATCACCCAGCTCACGATGGCGATCACCCAGAAGGTGGGCCTGGGCGCCTTCACGAACCTCATCTACCCCTATCCGACCCAGGGCGACGCGATCAAGCGCACGGCAGGCGCCTACACCCGTACGCGGCTCACCAGGACGGTGAAGCGCCTCTTCGAGAGGTGGCTCTCCTTCCAGCGCTGAGTGCTGGATCAGAGAAGGGCGAGAACATCCTCGGGCGGGCGCCCGATCGCGGCGCGGCTCCCGCGCACCAGGATCGGTCGCTCCATCAGGATGGGGTGCGCGACCATCGCGTCCAGGATCGCATCGGCCGAAGCAGAGTCGTCCAGGCCTGCCTCGGCGAAGGCGGCCTCCTTGCGCCGCA
Organism: Deltaproteobacteria bacterium; assembly: GCA_002687015.1. GTDB lineage: Bacteria > Myxococcota_A > UBA9160 > UBA9160 > UBA6930. Next base: position 3,675 of record NYZB01000171.1, on the reverse strand, counting down.
CCCACCCCGTGACGGGCTTGCCGAGCCGCGTGCCGAGCTCCTGGAGCTCGTCGCGATCCAGGGGCTCTTCCAGGTAGAACCGTTCGGCGAAGACGGCGCCCTTCTCCTCGAGCAAGGCCTTGGTGGCGCGGCTCTTGGAGCAGCGCGGGTTGTGGAGGAGAACGAGGCTGTCGTCGGAGGGTAGGCTCATGGCCCACACGGTAGCCGGGCGATGGCCCTTGCTCTAGCTTGCGCCCCATGTCACTCCTCCGCTTCCTCGGGCTCGAGAGCAAGGAAGAGCGCGCCAAGGGCGAGACCGCCACGGTGCGCGCAATCGCCGAGCGGCTGGAACGCCTGGACGACGAGACCGCCAAGTTCCTTGCGGGCTTCGCCTACGTGCTCGCCCGGGTCGCCAACGCGGACCTGGAAATCGCGGCCGAAGAGGCCGACGAGATCCGCCGGATCGTCTCCGAGCTGGCCGAGCTGGGCTCCGACGAGGCGGACCTGATCGTCGAGATCGCCCGCTCCCAGGCCCGGCTCCTGGGAGGCACGGAGAACTACGTCGTGACCCGCGAGTTCCGGGAGAGCTCGACCCGGGCCCAACGCGCGAAGCTCCTCGAGTGCCTGTATGCAGTCGCCGCAGCCGACGGCACGATCGCGGCCGAGGAGGCTGCCGAGATCATGACCATCGGCGAGGAGCTGGGCTTCACCCGCGCCGAGTCGAACGCCTACCGCTCCCGCTACCGCGAGCAGATCCCGGAGCTGCGAGAGCGCTGAAGCGGCCGGTGAGGCCACTTCCTGCGCAGCCGGTGACCGCGCTGGCGGTGCGCCAGGCTACGCCGCCAGCTCTCCGCTCACCTCGACGCCGACCCGGTCCGCGAACTCGACGAAGGACTCCTTCACCATCTCCGTGAAGAGCGGAAGGTCCGGCACCAGGTTGTAGTCGGCGTTGATGCCCCAGGTGAGGCGTCCGTCGTAGGAGAAGAGCGCGAGGCCGAGACCCACGCCCGCGAGGAGCGGCACCACCGGCATCATCTCGACCAGCTTCGCGCCCATCATGTAGAGCGGGAACTGGGGGCCCGGGACGTTCGTGATGATCGAGTTGGTCTGGCTGCCGGCCGCCCGGGCGCCCAGGGAGAGCAGCACCGGCGGCGTCCACTCGGCCACCTTCATGATCATGTCGACGCCCAGGGCCGAGTTCTGGTCCTTCAGCTCCCGGGTGGTCTCGTGGATCACCTGCAGGCGTTCGATCGGATCTTCGATCTCCAGCGGCAGGTCCACCTGCCAGACGGAGACGCGGTTGCCCATCTTCCCCCGCTCCTCCTCGGAGCGCATGGACACGGGCGCCGAGACCCGGAACTTGATCTCGGCCGGGTCGCAGTTGCGGTGGATCATGTAGCGGCGGAAAGCACCTGCCGCGGTATTGAGCACCACGTCGTTCACCGTGGCCTCGGCCGCCTTGCGCACGCGCTTCACCTCGGCGAGGGGCATCGAGAGCCAGTCGAAGCGCCGGTGCGGCCCGATCTCACCGTTGAGGGGCGTCTCCGAGGGCGGGTCCATGGCCTGCATGACCAGGTCGCTGATGGCCTTGAAGCGGATCCGCAGCTCCTCGTTCAGGTCCTCGGTCTCGCGCCGGAAGGCCCGGTAGCTGCGGATCGCCCGGAGGGGCAGGCTGACGCGTCGCTGGATCGTGTCGAGAAGCAGCTCCCTGCCCGTGGGAGCGGGCTTCGGGATGTAGCGGACGGGCTCGGGAACCTCCTTCTCGGGCTTCGTCGACATCAGGATCTGGGCCAGGTCCACGCCGGACATGCCGTCGATCATGCAGTGATGGATCTTGCTGACCATCGCGAAGCGATCGCCGCCGAGCCCTTCGACCACCCACATCTCCCAGAGCGGGCGCTCGCGATCGAGCTGCTGCGCCATGACCCGGGCTGCGAGCTGCTTGAGCTGCTTGAGGCTCCCCGGCCGCGGCAGGCTGGTGTGGCGCAGGTGGTAGTCGAGATTGAAGTCCGGATCGTCCACCCAGACCGGGTCGCCGGTGACGGGCGTCCATTGGATCTTCTGCCGGTAGCGCGGGATCAGGTGGAGGATCGACTCGATCTTCGCGCGAAGGGCGTCGATGTCGACGCCGCCCTGATCGGTGGTCAGATCCCCGAGCTCGAAGATCTGCAGACCGGCCACGTGCATGTGCGTGTCGGGAGTCTCTCCGACGAGGAAGGAGTTGTCCTGGGCGGAGAGGGGGTCGTAGCGATAGCTCGGCATGGCTTCTAGCTCCGATCGAGGTAGCGGCGGTGGGTGTCCTCGAGAAAGGCGCCGGCCGCGCGCACGGCGAGGGCCGAGCGCACGGAGTGGAAGGTGTCGAAGGCGTGCTGGGCGCCCTCGACCTCGAGGTAGAGCACGGGGCTCTGGGACTTCTCGCGCAGGGCCTCGACGAAGACGCGCGCCTCTTCGACGAAGACCAGCGAGTCGTGCGTGCCCTGGATCACCAGGAAGGGCGGCGCCTCGGGCTGGACCCGGGCCAGGGGCGAGGCCGCCTCCCACAGCTCCCGGTTCTCGTCGGGCGTGCACTTGAACACGCGATCGGCCAGGAAGGGCTCCATGCTCATGTTGCCGCGCAGTCCGCTTCGGTCCATCAGGTCGTAGACGCCGTAGAAGGGGACGCAGGCCGCGACGCGGGTATCCGCATCCTCGAAGCCCGGCTGGAAGAGCGGATCGTTCTGGGAGAGGGCCGTCAGGGCCGAGAGATGTCCGCCCGCGGATCCCCCCGTCACCGCGATGTAGTTCGGATCGGCTCCGTACTCCTCGGCGTGCTCCCGGATCCAGGCCAGGGCCCGCTTCACATCGACGATCTGGGCTGGGAAGGTGGCCTTGGGCGAGAGCCGGTAATTGGAGGCAAAGCAGACCCAGCCGCGCTCGGCCATGTGGTGCATCAGGGGCTGGCCCTGCTGCTCCTTCTCTCCGATCACCCAGCCACCGCCGTGGATCTGCAGCAAGGCCGGACGCCCCGTACCCGAAGCGACCGGGCGCACCACGTCCAGGCGGTTGCGCCCCCCCTTGTCACCAGGGAGTGACTCGCCATACGTGACGTTGCGGAGGGTCTCGACGCCTTCGCGCTTCATCGAGAAGGGCCGCACGCCATGCCAAGGGGAGACGCGATCGTCGCCGCTTCGGATGCCTCCCTCGGCCAGAACCGCTCCCGTCGCCCGCTCTGCGGTCAGGGCCTTGCCGTGGACGGCCAGCAGCCCGGCCCAGGATGCGAAGGTGATCGCCAGACCCAGCAGCCCGGCCGGCTCTTCGAAGGCTCCGAAGGCGCCGAAGGCCAGCGTGGCGACCGCCTGCCAGGCCAGATGATGGAGCGGCATCTCGCCCGTGATCCAGGCCGCCAGGAAGTAGGGAAGGTTGACGGGGCCGAGCCGTCGCACCCGGACCAGCGCACTCGCCGTGAAGGCCGCTCCAACGAGGCTGACCAGCAGGAAGAGAATGGGGGAAGTCATGGAGGGCCATTATGACAGACCCGGCGAGGGCATGTCTCCGGGCTCCGGGGGATCGGCTGCACGCTCGGCGCCGAGTTCGGCGAGCTGCCGGCGGACCACCTTGCCCATGGCATTGCGAGGCAGCGCCGTCACGAAGTGGAACACCCTCGGTTGTTTGTAGCCGGCCAGGCGATCCCGGAGGAAGGCACGGAGCTCCCGGGCG
>NYZB01000170.1 GCA_002687015.1 Deltaproteobacteria bacterium | reverse complement strand
TGCGGGCTCGACATCGGGCAGAACGGCTGCGGGCTCGACATCGGGCAGAACGGCTGCGGGCTCGACATCGGGCAGAACGGCTGCGGGCTCGATCGGCACGGGCTCCAGGGGCGGTGCGAGCGTCCCGGCCGGAATTGGATCGGAGAGCCCGTCCGGGGCGTCCGGCTCGTGGGCCAGGGGCTCGGACACCAGCTCGACGCCAAGTCGACCGCCCTGCTCTTCGTCGAGGGGTTCGGGGTCTTCCTCGAGCTCGACATCGGCCAGAGGATCGATACCCGAACCCGGCTCGCAGATCTCGTCTGCCGGATCCGCGACGACGACGGCACCTGCCGGCAGGGTGGGCTCCCGGTGGTCGAGGCCCGCCGGAAGGACGGGCTCCGGTCGGTCGAGGCCCGCCGCCTGCTCGTCTGCGATGCGCGTGCCTTCGAGGGCCAGGAACTGGGGATTGATCCCGCACTCGAGGAACAGCTGCGAGGCGGGAATGCACGCGACATCGCCCACTTCGAAGCTGAACTCGCCCGAGGCCCAGGAGAACATCCGGAAGACGCAGCGCTCGATGTGCTCGCGCAGCAGGGTCTCGCGGTGGTCGGGGCTGGGCGTCTTCCCGGGCGCCAGGGATTCGAGCAGCTCATCGGACGATGGAGACCCCGAGCCGATGTAGGCGGTGCGGATCCGCCCCTGATCGAAGAGGATCCGGCCCTCTCCGTCGCCCGAGCGCAGCAGCAGCTCTCCGGACTTCCCGGAGAGGCTGATGATCTGCAGGATGTCCCCGAGGCCGAGGTCCTCGAGACTGCCGACCAGGCTCATGCACTCCCCACGCTGCTTCCGCCCCGCTGGATGAAGACGTCCTCGGGCCGGCCCCTCCTCCCAGAGGCGATTCCGTCGAAAGAACCATCGGCCGACCCGTACGCGACTTGACCGGGACGACACTCTTTCCGCATTTCGGGCCCCCGGACCGGAGGGCGGGGTCCGTCCGGATTTCCGTCGTTCCGCGGAATGGGGCAAAACCCCCCATTGACGAAGGGGGAAACGCCGACGCGCGCCACCGGGAGGCGCCGGGGCGCCTCGCTCGTTCGCTCGCGATGGCCGGCCGGCGCGCGCACCCGCCCCGGAGGATCAGACGCCCGGGGTCAGGCCCGCGTCGGGGCGAGGCCGGGCCGGAGCCTCCCGGCGAGCCCGCTGCCGCACCGGCGCCGCGTCCGTTGCTCCGCGGGAAAGCCGCAGCTCGATACCGTCGGGCATCGAGTCGGCCGAACGCCGCGCTCCCGAGAGCACGGGGGTAGCCGAGGAAGCGCAGTAGATCTGGAGGTGGAGAGCCATCGGGTGGATCCGCAGGCCGTCGCCCACCCCGGCGAGGAGCGCCAGGGCCGCCGGCTCGAGGGGAAAGCCCAGGACCTTCTCGTCGGGAAGTGCCAGGGCGACCCGGCCGAGGCGCAGCCCCGCCAGGCAACCCACGAGGTCGCGAGCCGCCAGCCGCAGGTCCCGCTCACCGAAGCCCGGCTTCGGGCCGAGGCCAAAGGCGAGAACCGCCGGCGTCGCAAAGCGACCGGCCGTGGCGAGCAGGGTCGCCTCGCCCCTCGCGCCACGAGCCCGGCCCGCCGCGAGCTGCTCGGAGAGCAGGCCACAGAGCCTCCAATCGACGCGCGCCGCGGGCCCACGCAGCGGCCGGTGGGTCTCGAAGAAGGGAGCGACCAGGAGTTCGGCGTCGGCATGATCGAGTCGGCCCTCCCGGATCTCGACGGGCAGGGTCACGCCGATCGCTCCGTCGGTCGGATGTCCGCTCATTTCGCCTCCGCCAACGCGTCGAGGACTCCGTTCACGAAGCCCGGCGAGGGATCGCCGCCGAAATAGCGGGCCAGCTCGACCGCTTCGTCGATGGCGACCTCCCGCGGCGTCTCCAGGTGCCGTAGCTCGTAGCTGGCCAGTCGCAGGACGTTCCGATCCACGATCGCCATCCGTTCGATGCGCCAGTTGCGCGCCGACGCGCCGATCGCCTCGTCCAACTCCTCGCGATGGGCGCTCACCCCCGTCACCAGCTCCTTCGCGAAGGCCCGCGCACCTTCCGGAAGCTCGAAGTGATCGGCGAAGGTCTCGAACACGCCCTCGGCGTCTGCCCCGCCGGAGACGTCGAGGGCATAGAGCACCTGGAGCGCCACTTGCCGGGAGCGCCTGCGGGCGGCCGGGCGAGGCGCACTCACTCCGGGGCCTTTCCGAGCTGCTCGCGAAGGCGTGCCATCTCGATGGCGGCGAGGGCCGCTTCCTCTCCCTTGTGCCCGTGGGCGCCGCCCGTGCGGTCGAGGGCCTGGTCGATGTCGTCGAGGGTCAGCACGCCGAAGGCCACCGGCACCCGGGTGTCGCGCATCACGGCCGCCACGCCCTCCGTCACGCCCTGGCACACGTACTCGAAGTGGGGGGTCCCACCGCGGATCACCGAGCCGAGCGTGACGATGGCGTCGTAGCGCTCGCTGTCGGCGAGCTCACGGGCCGCCAGGGGGATCTCGAAGGCGCCGGGAACCCACGCCACGTGGATGTCCTCCGCCCGGCAACCGCGACGCAGGAACTCGCGTTCGCTGCCCTCGAGAAGACGGGCGGAGATCAGCGGATTGAAGCGCGAGACCACGACCGCGACCCGCAATCCGGTCGCATCTCGGCTGGCGGGATAGGTCTTCACGTTCGGAGCTTCACGGTCGGCCTCGGCGGGGCAGGGGCAGGGTCCCATGAACGTACAGGTCCGGACCCAGGCGTCGCAGGTCCCGCACCTCGAGCTCCGGACGCGAGCCCAGACGCGCAACCTGCAGGCCGGCCACGGCCGGCCTTGCGTCGGCCCCCAGGAGGGAGGGTGCCGTGTACCAGTGCACTTCGTCGACCAACCCGGCGCGGAGCAGAGCCGCGGCCAGGCTTCCGCCTCCTTCGACGAGCACGGAGGTGAGCCCCTCCCAGGCCAGCGTTCGCAACGCGACGCGGAGGTCCAGATGCCCACCGCGCGTGGCGATCGGCAGCACGCGCGCCCCGCAGGCTTCCCTCGCCGCGCGGCGTCCCGCCGGCGCCGCCCTTCCCGCGAGGACCCAGGTTCGCGCCGCGTCGCGGTCGCGAAAGAGCCGCCGACGGGTCGGAACGACGAGCTTCGAATCGACCAGGATCCGGACCGGGCAGTGCACCCGCTTCCCATCCGATCGTACGGTGAGCTCGGGGTCGTCGGATCGGGCCGTGGCCGAGCCCACCATGACCGCATCGACCCGACCGCGAAGCTGGTGCACGTGAGCGCGGGCCAGGGCACCGGTGATCCAGCGCGACTCGCCGCCGCGTGTGGCGATCCGGCCGTCGAGCGTGGCCGCCAGCTTCAGGGCGACCCAGGGCCTCTCCCGTTGCTGGACCGAGATGAAGCCGCGATGCAGCCAGCGGCACTCTTCCTCCAGGATCCCGACCGCGACCTCGACGCCTGCGCGGCGAAGGGCGCGGATCCCCCGATCGGAGACAGCCGGGTTCGGATCGCGATGTCCGACCCACACCCGGGCCAGGCCCGCATCACGGATCGCCTGGCTGCAGGGCCCCGTGCGTCCCTGGTGGTGGCAGGGTTCGAGGGTCACGGCCAGTCCGGCGCCGCGCAGGGCGCGCGCACCGTGGCGGCGACGCGCGGCCGCGAGGGCCACGATCTCGGCGTGGGGACCGCCGGTCGCACTCGTGGCGCCGGTGGCGAGCACCCGATCGCCCTTCACGACCGCCGCGCCGACGGTGGGGTTCGGATGGGTGCGTCCCTCCCTGCGCCGGGCCCGCGAAAGGGCCCTTCGCATCGCGCGCTCGGGGTCCATGGCGCTCGGCTTGCGATCAGCCGCCGCTGCCGCGGCGGCCTCGCCCACCGGGCTGCGCGTTCAGCGTGGCAAAGAAGGCGTCGTAGTCCTCCGCCGTGGCGAACTCCCGGAAGACCGAGGCGAAGCGGGCCGCGGCCATCACGTCCAGCTCCGAGAGCTCGCGAAGCACGGCGTCGCCGACCCGATCGGTTCCCACCTCGGCTTCGCCGAGCTCGGAGAGCTGGCGCTCGACGCGATCGACGAGACGCTGAATGGCGTTCTCGCTGACGGGGCGCTTCGTGCAGGCCTTCTGGACGCTGTGTTCGAGCTTGGCGCGATCCCACTCCTCGCGACGCTCGTCGTGCTTGATCACCTTCGGCACCGTGGACTCGAGGCGCTCACGGGTGGTGAAACGCCTGCCGCATTCGTCGCATTCGCGACGGCGCCGGATCTCGAGGCCCTCGCGGGTCTCCCTCGAGTCGACGACCTTGTTGCTGGCCTCGTTGCAGAAGGGGCAGCGCAAGGTGGCCTCATCCGAGCCTGTGCCAGCGATCCGAGTAGAGCGGGAAGCGATTGCAGAGGGCCACCACTTCTCCGCGCACGGCATCCCGCACCGCGGGATCCTCGGGCGCATTCAGGACGCGCGCGACCAGCTCGCCGGCCTTCACCATCTCCTCCTCCCCCATGCCGCGCGTGGTCAGCGCCGGGGAGCCGATGCGCACGCCGGAAGTCACGAAGGGCTTGCGCGTGTCGTAGGGCACCATGTTCTTGTTGACCGTGATGCCGGCCTCTTCGAGTGCGTTCTGCGCGGCCTTCCCCGAGATCTCGCGGTCGACCAGGGAGAGCATGAAGAGGTGGTTGTCCGTGCCACCCGACACGATCTTGAAGCCGCGCCCGGCCAGCTCGCCAGCCAGCGCCTTTGCGTTGGCGACGACCTGCCCGCTGTACTCCCGGAACTCGGGGCGCAGGGCCTCGGCGAAGGCCACCGCCTTCGCCGCGATCACGTGCATGAGGGGTCCCCCCTGGCCGCCCGGGAACACCGCGCTGTCGACCTTCTTGGCGAGAGCCTCGTCGCAGAGGATCATACCGCCGCGGGGACCGCGTAGCGTCTTGTGCGTGGTGGTGGCGATCAGCTGGGCGTGGCCAACCGGGCTCGGGTGGTGCCCGGTGACGACCAGGCCTGCGATGTGGGCGATGTCCGCGAAGACGAGGGCACCCACCTCATCGCCGATCTCGCGGAACTTGTCGAACTCGATGATCCGCGAGTAGGCCGTGGCGCCGCACTGGATCAGCTTCGGACGGTGCTCGAGGGCCAGGCGACGCACCTCCTCGTAGTCGATCCGCTCGGTCTCGCGATCGACCCCGTAGGGCACGATGTTGTAGAGCTTGCCCGAGAAGTTGACCGGGCTGCCATGGGTCAGGTGCCCACCGTGATCCAGGTTCATCGCGAGGATGGTGTCGCCCACCTCGAGAGCCGCCCGGTACACGCACTCGTTGGCCTGGGAGCCCGAATGGGGCTGGACGTTCGCGTGGTCGCAGCCGAAGAGCTCCGCGGCCCGGGACCGCGCCAGGTCCTCCACCTCGTCGAGAACTTCGCATCCGCCGTAGTATCGCCGGCCGGGATAGCCCTCCGCGTACTTGTTGGTGGCGATCGAGCCCACCGCCTCGAGGACGGCCTCCGAGACGAAGTTCTCGGAGGCGATCAGCTCCAGACACTGGGCCTGACGCTCGGCCTCGCGGCGCAGGATCTCGGCCACCGCCGGCTCGGCCTCGGCCAGGGGCCCGGCGGGATTGCGGGTCAGGCTGTCGATTTGCTCCACCCTCTTCGCGTGGCGACCGCCGGCAAAGGGCTCGGCCAGCCAGGCCTCCACGATCTGCCAGGCCAGCTCCGGGCTCGTGGCATCGCCCGACAGCGCGAGGATGTTGGAATCGTTGTGCTCGCGGGAGGCCCGCGCCGTCGCGACGTCATGGACCAGCGCCGCGCGAACCCGCGGAAAGCGGTTCGCCGTGTACATGACGCCCAGGCCGGTCCCACAGATCACGATGGCGCGAGAGGCCTGCCCCTCGGATACCGCTCGCGCGGCGGGAGCGACGAACTCCGGGTAGTTGACCGACTGGTCGTCGTTGGGGCCGAGGTCGCGCACCTCGTGCCCCGCGGCCTGGAGCCGCTCCGCCAGGGCCGCCTTGAGCGGCACCCCACGGTGATCACCGGCGAGAAGAATCGGATCGCCCATCAGGTCCCCCATCGCTGCAGCACGAGGGCGGCGTTGACGCCGCCGAAGCCGAAGGAGTTGGAGAGTGCCACACGAATCTCCGCCGGTCGCGCCTTTCCGGCGACGTGGTCGAGCGCGCAGGCCGGATCCGGATCGTCCAGATTGATGGTCGGCGGGAGAAGGCCCTCTTCCAGGGCCCGAACGCACAGGACGGCCTCGACCGCGCCAGCCGCGCCGAGCAGGTGGCCCGTCATCCCCTTCGTCGCGGAGACGGGGATCCGGTCCGTATGGGAGCCGAAGACCTTGCGCAGGCTCGCCACCTCGACCTCGTCACCCGCCGGCGTGCTCGTGGCGTGGGCATTGATGTGGTCCACGTCGGCGGCCGAGAGGTCCGCATCGGCCAGGGCCGCCTCCATGCAGCGGACGGCGCCTCCGCTCTCCACGTCGGGGGCGGCCATGTGGGCGGCATCGCTGGACGCGGCGTAGCCGGTGAGGGTGGCTCGGATGCGGGCGCCGCGGGCCCGGGCCTGCTCCTCGGCCTCGAGGACCAGCATGGCGGCCCCCTCCCCCAGGACGAAGCCGTCACGACCCCGGTCGAAGGGACGGCTGGCCTGTGCCGGGGCCTCGTTGCGCTTCGAGAGGGCCTGCATGCTCGCGAAGCCGGCCATCACGAGCTCGTTCAACGCCGCCTCGGTGCCACCGGCCACCATGAGATCTGCCTCTCCCCGCTCGATGATCCGCGCGGCCTCTCCGATCGCGTGGCTGCCGGAGGCGCAGGCGGTGACGTGGCACAGGTTCGGGCCTCGCAGCCGGTGCTGGATGGCCACGACGCCCCCCGGCATGTTGGCCAGGGTCATGGGGATGAAGAAGGGGGAGACCCGCCGCGGCCCGCGCTCGAGCAGGGCCTTGTGATTCTCCATCAGGGTGCCGATCCCGCCGATCCCCGAGCCGATCGCGACGCCCGAGCGGTCCGGATCGGTGTGGCCGGCCAGATCGGCATCGAGCGCCGCCTCACGGGTCGCCGCCAGGGCGAGTAGCATGGCCCGATCGAAGCGCCGGAGATCCTTGGGGTTCAGATCGCCAGCGTCGATCTCGGTGCCAACGGGTGCGCCGATCTTCACGCTCAGGCGCTCGTCCATCCCGTCGAGGGTCTGGATTCCACAGCGGCCCGCCGTCGCCGCCTGCCAGGTGGCGGAGACGTCCGCGCCGAGGGGGGTCACGCTTCCGATGCCCGTGACGACCACTCGACGCCGGTGGGCGGCGGTGGTGGGCATCGTCGCTCAGTCTCCGCCGAGCTTGCCCTTGAGGTAGGCCACGGCCGAACCGATCGTCTGGATCTTCTCGGCGTCCTCGTCGGGGATCTCGATGTCGAAGGCCTCCTCCATGGCCATCACCAGCTCGACGATGTCGAGAGAGTCGGCTCCCAGGTCATCGATGAACGAAGCCTGCGCGACCACCTCGTCGGCCGTCACGCCGAGCTGCTCGACGATGATCTCCTTGACGCGCTCTTCCAATGCCATGCTCATTCCCCCTCGACCAGCGCAGCTGCGAGCTCGATGACCTCGTCCTTCCCGCTGGCATTCGAACGTTGAATCTTGCGGTCGATGCGTGCAATCAAGCCGCTGAGGACGTGGCCCGGCCCGACCTCGACGATGCGATCGACTCCCAGCGCCACCATGCGCTGGATCGACTCCGTGAATCGCACCGCGGCCGTCACCTGCTGGCGGAGCAGCGCCGGGATACGCGCCCCCTCGCGGTTGGGCTCCGCCTCCACGTTCGTCACCACCGGAACCACCGGGTCGCGGAAACGCACCCGCTGGAGCTCGGCTTCGAGCTTTGCGGCCGCTGGCTCCATCAGGCTGCAGTGGAAGGGCGCCGACACCGGCAGGGGAACCGCCCTCTTCGCGCCCGCCGCCTTGGCGGCTTCGCCGGCGGCCTCGACGGCACCGGCATGACCGGCGATCACGGTCTGCTGGGGCGAGTTCCAATTCGCTGGCGCGACGATCTGCCCGGTCTCCCGGGCCACCTCGGCGCATGCGGCCGCCACCAGCTCGGCGTTGCCCCCGAGGATCGCGGCCATGGCCCCCTGCCCTTCCGGCACCGCCTCTTGCATGAACCGGCCGCGCGCGTGAACCAGGGGGACCGCGTCCTCGAAGGCGAGCGCTCCGGCCGCCACCAGGGCGGTGTACTCGCCGAGGCTGTGGCCGGCGACGAAGTCCGGCTGGATCGGCGCCCTCGCCTCGAGTGCGCGCAGCAGCGCGATGCTGGTCGTCAGGATGGCGGGTTGCTGGTTCTGGGTGAGGCGCAGCTCGTCCTCGGGGCCCTCGAAGCACAGCTTCGTCAGCGCGAAGCCCAGCGCATCGTCGGCCGCCTCGAAGACGGCGCGGGCCTCGGGAGACGCCTCGAAGGCGTCGCGGCCCATGCCGACCTCCTGGGAGCCCTGTCCCGGGAAGAGGAGCGCCAGCACGCCCCTATTCCTCCTCCGTCTCGATGACCGTGCGCTCGCGATAGGTGCCGCACTGCCCACACACGCGGTGGGGCGCCTTGGGAGCTCCGCAGGAGGGGCACACGGCCTTGGCCGGCGGAGAAAGCGCGTGGTGGCTGCGGCGCTTGTTCTTGCGCGACCTCGAGGTCCGCCGCTTGGGAACGATCATCTCTCTTCTCCTTCCCCCGCCGGGCGCTTCGCGAGCTTGTCGCGAAGCCCGGCCAGGGCCGAAAACGGTGAGGCCGGGCTCTCTTCCCGGCAGTCACAGGACCCGACGTTGCGATCGACACCGCAGGTCGGACACAGGCCTGCACATTCCTCTCGACACAGGGGCTTGAAGGGCAGGCCCGCGGCGATCACTTCTTGAAGGAAGTGATCGAGCTGGACCTCGCTTCCGCGGAACCATCCGGCTTCGAGCTCGTCCGAGAGCCAAAGCCCGTCCCTGGCCAGGACCGCGGCACCCTCCGGATCGGCTGGGCTGCGGGACCCGGCAGGCTCGAGCACCAGCCGGAAGGGCTCACGAATCGGCTGACGATAGCGTTTGAGGCACCTGCCGCACCCGAGCTCGTAGCTGCCTGTGGCTTCGCCCTCGAGGTAGAGATCCTCGCCCATCCGGTGGGCGCGCAGGGCGAATTGCACCTCCTCGCGAACGGCGCCAGCCAGCTCGGGGTCCGGCGACAACCCGGCGAGCCACTCGGGGCTGCCCCGGAACACGAGCTCGATCGGGTCTTCGCTGATCCGGTCCAGAAGAAGCTGCAAGGCTGAGAAACCCTTTGGATTCAAGCAGGTTGAGGACACCGGGCGATAGCAGACGGGCGCCTTCACCGTCAACGGCCCGGCTTGAGGATTACCCGCGGTGCTCTACCTTCCGGGCCCCGCCTGGCCCTGGCCTCACGATCCGGCTCGGTGGGACGGCTCCCCGGTCGTCTAACGGCAGGACAACAGACTCTGAATCTGTGAATCGTGGTTCGAATCCACGCCGGGGATCCACGCCGCCACTCGCTTGGCGGGACCCGCGAGCCCTCAGCGGGGCGGCTTGGCGTCGGCGGAGCGTCCCGCGGGGAAGGTCTCCCGCTCGACGCGGCTCAGCAGGCGACGGGCCCCCTCGTTGGCCGGATCGCGTTCGACCACGCCGCGCAGCAGCCCGATGGCGCGCAGGCCCTCGCCCCGCGCGGCGTAGACCACGGCCAACCGAAGCTCCAGGTGCGGGTCTCGTTCTCCGGCGGGGAGCGCGGCTCGCTGCTCGGCCACGCCCGTGTCGTCGCCGCGGCGTGCGAGCTGGATCCCGAGAAGCTGGCGCAGACGCGACACGTCGGGGTGCACCCTCACGGCCCGCTGGTAGAGCTCGAAGGCCCGGTCGTCGTCTCCCGCCTTCTCCCAGGCGGCGGCCACCCCTTCGAAGACCTCGGGCGGGGGATCCCCTTGGCTGAGGAGCACCGCCGCGTGCGCCTGCGCTGCACCCGGATCCTCCCGGGCCAGGAGCGCCACCAGACCCAGACGCGGATTGACGGCCGCGGGATTGCGCGCCACGGCACTCTCGTAGGCCTCCCGCGCGGCCTCGGGCTCGCCGCGTGTCAGGTGCACGGCGCCCAGCAGGGCCCAGGGCGCCTCGTGCCTCGGCAGGAGCTCGCTCCCGCGCTGGGCGTGACGGAGGGCGGCGTCGAGGTCCCCCAGCTGGAGATGCGCCCGCGCTGCGACGTCGTGCATCCGGAAGCTCTCCGGGAAGCGGTCCAGGACCTGCGCGACCGTCTCGGTGGCGGGCGAGACGCGAAAGATGCCGTTGTGCCGGACACCGTGTCGCGGGGGATAGAGGCCCGTCAGGATCGAGGTGTGGGCCGGCAGGGTGAGCGGCGCGACGGCCAGCGCCGTCTCGAAGAGCGCGCCCTCGCCGGCGAGCCGATCGAGAGTCGGTGTCTCCGCGGCCTCCGAGCCGTAGGCTCCGACGTGATCGGCTCGCAGGGTATCGATCGTCACGAGCACGAAGCTCGGACCGCGCGGCGGCACGGCGTGCTCGGTCTCGACCCGGTTGCTGCATGCGGCCAGCACCAGAAGGTGGCTGCATGCCACCAGCACCAGCAGCGCGACGAGGGGCCCGTGGTTCTGCGCTCGGAATCCGCCCATGAGCTCCGTTTCGGCCGGTTCTTCCTGTGGAGTGAGGGATCAGGGGCGAATCGCGGACACCAGCCAGCAGCCCGAGCCCAGGGAGAGGCCGCCGCCCTCGGCATGGGCTTCGAAGGCCTTGCGAACCACCTCGCGGGCCCGAGCCCGGGTCGCCTCGTCCGCGTCGGCTTCCCGCAAGGCTCCGGCGACGGGGCCAACCTCCAGGAAGAGATCGGTCGCGGCTTCCAGGTCTCCGCCGCCGAGAGTCATCACCACGTCTTCGGCCCGGATCGTCACCTCGTCGAAGCCCGCGGCCACGAGCACCTCGCGCACCCGGCTCTCCCTGGCGAGGGAGAGCATGCCGGGCGCATCGGCGGGCGGAGGCGGCGGCAGCGGGATCACGGCGGCCTGGGCGATGGCCATTCCGGGCACGGTGATCCACGGGTTGTGCTCGCGGCCACGCCAGCACACGAAGGCCAGGCGGCCGCCGGGTCGGAGCAGCCCGTGCAGGTGACGGAAGGCGCCGGCCGGATCGCTGAAGAACATCACGCCGAAACGGGAGAAGAGCGCGTCGAAGGAGGGGCCGGGGAGATCGATCGCCGCCGCATCGCCCTGATGCAGCTCCACCTGGGAGAGACCTGCCGCCAGGACGCGTTCGCGGGCTCGCGCGAGCATGGGTTCGGACACGTCCACGCCGACCACGCTTCCGCCGGGGCCGACCCGATCCGCGAGGGCCAGGACGCTGTCGCCGCAGCCGCAGCCCACGTCGAGGATCCGCTCACCCGGCTCCGGCGCGAGCACCTCGAGGGCGCGCTCGCCGTGGGGTGCGATCTGTGCGTCCAGTCGCTGCTGCCACTCGACCCATGTGCGCCCCTGGCGATTCCAATAGTCGATCTGGTCCTCGTTGCCCGTGCTCATGCCGTGCACCCTAGCAGGCGCAGTGCGCGACGCGGACCCAGGCGAAGGACCTGCCGCGCGCGGGGCTACTCCGGCCCGGATGCTCTCTCCGCTCGGACGCCCGCCAGGCGCCGGCGCAGGCGTTGGCTCGCCGGATGCCGTTGGGTCCCCGTTCGCCACACCAGGGCGGCGCGCTCGGGGTGTCCCGCCGCCGCCCAGATCTCACCGACCTGATCGAAGTCGACCTCGCGTCCGGAATGGGCGAGCACGTAGGCGGCATGGACCTCCGCCTCGGCCACACTGCCTCCGAGCTCCAGCTTGCGCATCACACCGAGATGGGCGCCCACGTGCCCGTCGTCCCGGGCGAGTGCCTCTTCGAAGGCCGCCACCGCCCCTTCGAGGTCGCCCGTGCGAAGGCGCGTGAGGCCGACGCGTGCGTGGTGCTCCGCCCAGGCGGGCGCCAGCCGGGCCAGGGCCTCGGCATGATGGCGAGCCTTCGCATAGCGGCGGCTTCGGAGGTAGACCTGCGTGAGGATCTCGTGGCCGCGCTGGCTCTCGGGAAAGCGCTCGACCACCTCACGGGCCCAGCTCTCGGCGAGGTCGGGCCGGCCCGCGAACTGGGCGTCGTGGGCCGCCATCGCCTTCTCGATCCACGGCAGTCCGTCCTTGGGATCGAAGGTGAGACCGGTCGGGTCTGCCACGGCCCCGGGTGTGGGAAGCGCATAGCCGAGGGCCTCGATGCGAGCTCGCGTCGCCGGATCCAGGGGCTGCATGGCGTTCGGATCCGACCCGCCCCCGAGAACGGAAGCCAGCGCCCGATCGGCGAGAGCCACGGGCGCACTGCCCTCTGCGTCGGGCAGGAGGTTCGTGAGCTGACCGGGGTCCCGCAGCGCATCGAAGAGCTCGGGTCGAGGTGCGCGTACGTAGAGGTGGCTCGCGGTGCGGATGGCATGGAGCGGGCTCCAGCCCATCGTCAGGTGCGCGACCAGGCTCTCTGCGTAGGCCCAGCCGGGCTCCGCCGCGCCGGGCGTCTCGTCCAGATGGACGCGCAGGTCGCGGCCTTGCGCGCCCGCGATCGGCGGCAGTGCCGAGAGAGCGAGCAGGGTCGGTGCGACGTCGACGAGGGAGGCGACCTCGTCGACGCTTCGGCCCGCGGGCAGACCGGGCCCCGACATCACGAGCGGGATGCGCAGGACCGAGTCGTAGAGCAGGACCGAGTGGGTGCGCTCGCCGTGCTCACCGAGACCCTCGCCATGGTCCGAGGTCAACGCGATCAGCGGCTCGACCTCCGAATGCTGCCGGACCGCGCGCAGCAGCCGGCCGAGCTGCACGTCGACATGGGCGATCTCCCCGTCGTAGGGCCGGTCGGCAAACTCGGTGGCGTGGGGCTCGGGTGGGGAGTAGCGGGCGTGGGGGTCGTAGTAGTGGACCCAGAGGAAGAAGGGCCCGGGCGTCGCGTCGAGCCAGGCCAGTGCGCGATCGGTGACCGCCGCCGCATCCCGTTCGGGGTAGCCGCTCAGGCTCGAGCCGGCGCCTCCGATCGCGTCGTCGTAGTGGGTGAAGCCCTGGCCGATCCCGAAACGCCCGGAGAGCACGATCGCTCCGACGACCGCTCCGGTCTGGTAGCCGGCCTCGCGATAGCGCTCCGCCAGGGTCACGAAGCGCTCGCCCAGGACATAGACGCCGTTGTGGCGAACGCCGTGGGTCGGGGGGTAGAGCGCCGTGAAGAGAGACGCATGGGAGGGCAAGGTGATCGGTGCGGGTGCGATGGCCTGGTCGAAGCGCACGCCCTGCACCGCCACCCGATCGAGATTCGGCGTCGCGACGCCGAGTGCGCCGTAGCTGCCGACGTGGTCGGCTCGCAGGGGGTCGATGGTCACGAGCAGGACGGAGGACCGGGGGGAGCTCCCGGGAGCCTCGCCGACCTGGACCCGATTGCAGCCCACCACGGCTGCCCAGATCGCCGGCGCCAGGAGACGCAGGGCCCTGCGATGCCGAAGCCCCCTCACTCGGCAGGTGCCGCTGGAGCCGGGGCCGTGCGGAGCGCAGCCGCCTCCTCCGACCGGCCCGTCGAGTCGAGGAGCCGGCCCAGGTTGAGGCGCGCGAGCCGATTGCCCGGATGCTGCCCCAGGAGCTCGCGGAAGATCAGCTCCGCCTCCGCGTGGGCACCGCGTGCCGCAAGGGCGATGCCCAGGCGGTTGCGCATGTCGGGGCGCGCCGCGGCCGCGCCCGCCAGGCGGACGTGGCGCAGGAAGGGCTCGCGATCGTCCAGCCGCGCGTACTGGATCGCCAGCCGCATGTGAAGGTGCTCGGAGTCCGGTTGCATGGCCGACGCCCTCTGGTACGTGGCGAGGGCCTGCTCGTACTGGCCGAGTCCCTCCCAGGTCTCGGCCACGCGATCCATGATCATCACATCTCCGCCACCGAGAGCGATCGCGCGCTCGGCATGGTGCGCCGCATCTTCGACCGAGCCCCCGACCTTCAGCTTCCACATCGCCCCCAGGTGGGCACCGTGGTGCTCGGGGTCGCGCTGGAGCCCGGACTCGAAGGCCGCGACGGCGCCGGGAAGGTCGCCCAGCCGCAACCGCACCAGCCCCAGGAGCGCGTGGTGATCGGCGCTCGCAGGCTGCAAGCGCAGCAGCATCTCCGCGTGGGGCAGGGCCTGGTCGGGTCGACCCGTCGACACCGCGATCCGGGCCAGGATGCCGTGCATGCGCCCGCTGTCGGGAAAGGCCTCGAGAACCTCCTGCGCCATCCGACGCGCGTCGTCGAATCGATGGTCGAAGTAGGCGCCGAGGGCCGCCATCGAGAGCTCGATCCAGCGCTGGCCGTCCTTCGGGTCCATGCCGGTGCGTTCGGTGGGCGCGGTGGACACCAGATAACCCAGGGCCTGCATCTGGGCGGCGGTCTGCGCATCGATCTCGACCGGAGCCAGGGGCCGGCCTGCGGCGAGGATGGCCGCGATGTGGCCGTCCAGCTCCTCTTGCACCGCAGCAGCCGCCGGCGAGGCCACGCCAGCCAGCAGGTTGCGCTCCTGGCGCGGGTCGGCGACCGCGTCGAAGAGCTCCCGCCGCGGAGCCCGGATGTAGCTGTGGGACCCGCTGCGGGTGGCGTGGAGCGGCGCCCAGCCGAAGTCGAGCTCGGTCGCCAGGGTCTCGGAGTAGGGAGGCCCCTGCCCCTCCACGGGGGTGCCCAGGAGCGAGGCCACGTCGACCTCGTCGAAGCCGGACAGTCCGGCGAGCTGCGCCAGCGTCGGCGCCACGGCAGCGCCGGACACGAGATCCGCGCGGGCTTGGCCGGAAGGAAGGCCCGGACCCCGCAGGATCAAGGGGACCCGCAGCACCGCGTCGTACAGGAAGTAGCCGTGGGTCGACTCCCCGTGCTCGCCCAGGGCCTCGCCGTGATCCGAGGTCACGGCGACGACGGTTCGATCGAAGCGCCCGCGCTCCTCGAGAGCCTCGATCAGGCGCCCGATCTCGCTGTCGACGTAGGCGACCTCGCCGTCGTAGAGCCGCCCCGCAAAGCGCTCCGACCAGGGCGCGGGGGGCTGGTAGTCGGCATGGGGATCGTAGTAGTGCACCCAGAGGAAGAAGGGATCGTCGACCGTCGCGAGCCAGGCCAGGGCATGGTCCGTCACCTGCGTGGCGGTGCGCTCCTGGAAGCCGCTGCCCGCCGAGCGCTTCTCGCCGAACTGGTCGTCGTAGTGGTCGAAGCCCTGATGCAGGCCGAACTGGGCGGAGAGAACGAAGGAGCCGACGACCGCACCGGTGTGGAAACCGGCGGCCTGGAAGGACTCGGCCAGGGTCTCCGCCTCTTGCCCGAGGTGAAACACACCATTGTGTCGTACGCCGTGCCGGGGCGGATAGAGGCCCGTCAACATCGAGGCATGGGAAGGCAGGGTGAGCGGCGCGGTGGCATAGGCACGCTCGAAGCGCAGCCCCTCTGCGATCAGCGCGTCGAGTGCAGGGGTGGCCACGTCCGGCGCGCCGTAGCCCCCCACGTGGTCCGCCCGCAGCGTGTCGATCGTGATCAGGACGACGTCGGGAGCGTCCGGCGCTGCCGGAGGACGCGGGGCTTCCCCCTGGCCCGGGTCTGCTGCGGCCCGGCCCTGCGTCGGCTCGATCTCGACCTGGTTGCAGGCCGTGGCCCAGACCGCCGCCAGGACCGCGAGGGCCACGCGCATGCTTCGCACCACATCCACCTCCGCATGGGAGATCGGCCTTTCGGCCCGTGGAGTTGAGCCTTCTTCTGCGCTCTTCTGAGGGAGGGCCGGGGAGGGTCTGAGCCCGGCCCGGCTCAGGGAAGCAGCATCTGAAGCACCGCGTCCGGCAGGAGCAGAGCCGCCAGGGCC
>NYZB01000169.1 GCA_002687015.1 Deltaproteobacteria bacterium | reverse complement strand
TGTGATGTTCCCCTGGACCGCCCACGCACCGGCCGACCCGACGCCCCGCAGCCGCGGCCGCGTCCCTCACGCTCGGTGGCGAAGCCGGGTGCGCGGGCTGCCCGAGTTCTTCGGGGAGCTCCCCGTCGCGACCATGGCGGAGGAAATGGACACGCCCGGCGAAGACCGGGTGCGGGCCCTCGTCCTGGTCGCAGGGAACCCCGTGTGCTCGACCCCCAACGCCGGGCGGCTCGACGAGGCGCTGGCCGGGCTCGAGTTCATGGTCGCGGTCGATCTCTACGTGAACGAGACGACGCGACACGCCGACCTCATCCTGCCGGTGTCCGCCCCCCTCGAGCGCACCAACTACGATCTGGTCTTCCACGGAAACTCCGTTCGCAACCACGCCAAGTGGTCGCCGGCCGTGCTCGAGCCCCCGCCCGGGGTCAGACCGCTCTGGGAGATCGCACTCGAGATCGCCGCCGGCTCGAGCGGCGTGGACCGGGCGGCGGTCGAGGAGCTGATCCTCTCGTCCCTGCTCCGCGCCACCGTCGGCGACGGCAAGGTCTGTGACCAGGTGGACGACGCCCAGGCCCGGGAGGCCCTCTCGAAGTGGGAGGGCCCGGAGAGGGTGCTCGATCTCATGCTCCGCTCGGGCCGCTACGGCGACGGGTTCCGAGACGACGGCTCGGGCCTGTCCCTGGACGCCCTGATCGCATCGACCCACGGGGTGGATCTGGGCCCGTTGGAGCCTCGCCTCCCGGAAATGCTCGCCACCGAGAGCGGCAAGGTCGAGCTCGCGCCGGAGCTCATGGTCGGCGACGTCCCGCGGCTGCGGGAGGCCCTCGACCGCAACCCCGCACCGCTGGTCCTGGTCGGCCGCCGCCAGATCCGCACCAACAACTCGTGGATGCACAACGTGCCGGCTCTGGCGAAGGGCAAGGCCCGCTGCACCCTGCTGGTCCACCCCGAGGACGCTCGCGAGTACGGGCTCACCGCCGGGGAGGAGGCGCGGCTGCGTTCGCGGGTGGGCGAGGTCCTCGTCCCCGTCGAGCTCTCGGAAGACATGCGACCCGGCGTCGTGAGCTTGCCCCATGGCTTCGGCCACGATCTACCCGGCGTCCGGCTGCGTGTCGCCATCGAGAGACAGCCGGGGGTCAACGCCAACCTCCTCACCGACGAGGAAGCCCTCGACACGCTCTCGGGCAACGCCATCCTGAACGGCATCCCCGTCGAGCTCGAGCCGGCCGATGCGGCTTCTCGCCCGGGCTCTACCCAGGAGCTGGCGTAGAGCCATGCGCGGAGGTCCTCCACAGGGGGGCTCCCTTCCCGTCGCGGCGTCGAATGACCGGCGACCCTCGTCAAGAGGCGAAGGAGGAGGGTAGACTGCCCCGACGATGACGCCGACGACACGCGATCGTCCTGCGTTCTTGATCGTGAACGCAGACGACCTCGGGATGGCACCGGCGGTCGATCGGGCGATCTTTCGAGCCCACAGGGAGGGCATCGTCACGAGCGCGAGCCTCATGGCGACCGGTTCCGAGTTCCTCGCGGCGGTCACCGAGCTTCACCGACACCCGGATCTCGGCATTGGGGTCCACCTCTGACTCTGCGACGGCGTTCCGATCCTCCCGGCCTCTCAGATCCCGAGCCTCGTGGGTCCGGACGGTCGACTCCCGTCCCGCCAACAGGCCGCTCGCAGGCTCGTTCTGGGCCGCGTGCGGCAGGAAGAGGTGGCTGGAGAGTTTCGCGCGCAGATCGAGCGCGTGCTGGCGGCGGGCATCGAGGTCGACCATCTCGACAGCCACTGCCACCTGCATGCCCATCCCACGGTCTGGCGAGCGCTCCGCGAGGTCGTGGAAGAAACCGGCATCCGGCGCGTTCGCAGGTCCGAAGCCCGACCGGGGATCGACTTCCTGCACGCGACCTTGCGGCGACGCGTACTCGGAATCGGAATCACCCTGGCAAGTCGATTCTCGAGGCGCGCTCCGGAGCCGTCTCTTCGGAGCCCGGATCGCTTCCTCGGCCTCGTGCGCTCGGGCGAGATCGACGCCGGCTGGATCTGCCAGGCGATCCGCAGCCTCGAGCCGGGCTCCGTGACCGAGCTCATGCTCCATCCAGGTGACGGTGACGTGTTTCCGGGGCTTTCGGAGGATCACGCCCCGGAGCAGCGCCGGCGCGAGCTCGAGGCCGCGCTGGCCCCCCAGGTCCGAGAGACCCTGGAGGCGTGCAACGTCGAGCTCACGACCTACCGCCAGGTCACCCCATGCTGAACCTGCGCGTGGAGCTCTTCGGAGCGGATCACGCAGAGGCCCTGGCCGACCTTGCGGGGCGCGCCTATGCCGCTTTCGGAAGCGAGGCACGCCCCCGCGACACCCCGGCCTTCGTGGCTCACATGCAGGGAGACGAGAACCCGGCTGGCCGCGCCTGGGTCGCCGTGGCGGAACAGGGCGGCGTCTGCGTCGGAAACGTCTCCGCCATTCCCAGTCGCTTCCGCACGCGCGATGGACGTACGGTCACCGGCTACCAGATCGGGTACTTCACGATCGATGGGAGCCAGCAGCGAAAGGGAATCGGCGCCCGTCTCCTCGAGGAGCTGCGAGCCGTCCTCCGGGCCCAGGCGGATTCCTTCGTCTACGGCTACCCGAACCGACGCTCCTTTGCGGTCCTCGACCGGCTGGGCTTCCAGCAGGTCTGCGAGGTCCGGACCTGGATCCACGCCCCTGCCCCCTTCCGCTCTCCGACCCCGGGCACCATCGCTCCCGAAGCTGCGGCGGCCAGCCTCGCAGATCTTCCGGGCGGAGAAGGCGGGCCGCTCGGATTCGTGCGCGACGCGGCGTACTTCCGGTGGCGCTTCTGCGGGCCCGATGCAGGCGAGCGATACCACTTCGTCCGCGACGGGGACCTGCTGCTCGCTCTCGCTCACCATCGCTTCAAGGGCCTTGGCTTCACGATCCTGGTCGACGCCTTCCCCGATCGGCTCGCGGGCGCATACCCCGAGGTGCTGAAGGCCGCACGCGCCGCGTCGGGCGGGCCGCTCTATGTCACCACCAACATGAAGGGGCCCATGGGAATCCGGGTCCCGCGTTCGCTCGACCCCCGACCGGTCCCCCTCCTCGTCGACCCCGTGGACAGCGCGATCGACCTGGTCGAGCTGGCCGGCGTGCCCCTGATGACGGCCGACTGGATGGGCTTCTAGCCGACGCCGGGCCTAGTGGCTCCGGATCCACTCCCGGATCTCGGCAGGCGACATCAGATCCCGATCGCCGAGCTGCTCCGCCCTTGCACCGGCCAGCGCGGGCGGCAGGCAGTCGATGATCCGCTCGAGGTCGGCGGCCGACGCGACCTCTTCGTCCAGCACGAGGGCCATCTCCTCGTCGTGCTCGACGCCATGACGACGGACGGCGGCGACCAGACCCTTCAGCAGGGCCTCCCGGGTCGTCATCGGCCCCTGGGCGATGGAAGCGGACTCGGCGGCCGAATCGATGAAGGCGAAGGGCACCTGGACCGGCTCGGCCCCCTCCGCCAGGCTGGCGAGGATCCAATCGCTGTCGAAGGAGAAGTCGAAGACCGTGGGCCGCCGCAGGATCTCCTGCAAGAGGCCCCTCGAATACAGCTTGAAGGCGGCCTGGGTGTCGTGGATGCCACGGGCGTAGATCGCGCGCCCGATCATGCGCTGCATGTGGCGCAGCAACACGATCCCCTCTCCCCAACGGGCTTCCTGCTTGACGAGGACGGCGTCTCGATGCTTGCGATCCCCGAGCACGACCCCTGCTCCGCGGTCCACCCACGGACGCAGGAGCAGGCCGATCTGCCCGAGGTGGACCGAAGCGTCTGCGTCGGTGTAGATCACGGCGTCGGCGCCATCGGCCAGGGCGGTGACACAGCCGAGGATGATCGCACCGGCCTTGCGCGAGTCGGCCGCGGAAGCGAGCCCGGCGAGAGGGCCCTCGCGGGCCGGCAGGGCCCGGGCCAGCTCCAGCACCGCGACGCGATCTCCATCGGGATTCCCGGCCGCGATCGCGCGAGCCAGGTCGGCGCTTCCGTGGGGGCAGCCATCGTCCACCGCGTAGAGCTTCCAGTCGACCCTCGTGTCGGCCGTCGCCCAGCGGAGCTGCTCCAGCTTCACGCGTAGCGAGTCTTCGCCGTGGGGGTTGGCTCCGGTGCGGGGGAGCAGGCGATGATGCTCACCCCACATCGCGAACACGATGCCGATCTTCAACGGCTCGCCGTTTCCGAGCAGCCAGCGGCGCGAATCGACCAGCTTCTCGGCGATGCGGAATTCGAGGGGGCTCCGGGGGCCTGGGCGGCGGCCTGGATGGATTCTCCGGAGAGGTCCGCCCGCTCGACCAGCTCGGAGGTGAGCCGAAGGAGGCTCTCCCGATCCCCGGGGTCGGTCAGATCGAAGCCACGCTTGGCCTTGCGAACCAGTTCGGCGAGAGCTGTCACGGCCCCTCCATCGATAGCGCAGACCCAACGCGTCGAGCGCGGGAAGGTCGGCCAGGCGGCCGGAAGGCGGCCCCCGCGAGTCGCCCTACCCCATTCCGTGCATGAGGATGATGTTCGCCTGCGAGGCCTGCTGGCGGTGCGCGAGCAGCTCCTGGTAGCGAGGGGATTCATACCAACGCCTGGCCTCGTCGGCGTCGGGAAAGCGCAGGAGCACGGTCCGCGTGTAGGGCCAGTCGCCCTCCACGGTCTGGACGGCCTCGTCGACGCCGAGGATCTCGCCCTCGAACTCCGCGAACACCTCCATGAAGCCCGCCTCGTAGCGGGCGTAGCCCTCGCGGTCCTCGATCTGGATCTGGGCAACGATGTAGACCGGCATGCCCCTCCGATCCTAGCGTGCAGGGCCCGCCGCGGGCGGCCGGCCCTCGCCCACTTCGGGAACCCGTTGTACCCGGGCCGCGCAGACCTTGTACTCGGCGGTTCCCGTGACGGCGTCGCCCGCATCGTTGGTCAGCAGGTTGGCGCGCGCCTCGGCGAAGTGGAGTGGCATCCAGATGCAGCCCCGCTTCACCTCGCGCGTGAGCTCGGCCGTGGCCCGGATCCTGCCGCGCCGCGTGCTCACCTCGATCGTGTCTCCCGCCGCGATCCCACGCGCCCCTGCGTCGGAGGGGTGGATCTGGACGAAGGCGCAGGGCTGCTTCTGGTGCAGGCCCGGCTCCCGGCGGGTCTGGGTGGCGGCGTTGTAGTGGAAGAGGGTGCGGCCCGTCGAGAGGACGAGCGGGTAGGCCTCGTCGGCGAGCTCCTTCGACGGACGGTAGGGGACCGGCGTGAAGAGCCCCTTGCCGCGCAGCAGGCCACCCTCGTGGAGGAAGGGGGTGCCCGGATGCCCCGGGTCGGGGCAGGGCCACTGGAGCCCACCCTCGGCTTCGAGCCGCTCGTGGCTGAGGCCGGCGAAGCGAGGCGTGTCCCGCACCAGCTCCGCGTAGATCGCGGCCGGTGTGTCCAGGGGCCAGCGGGCGCCGCAGCGAGCTGCCAGGTCGAGCAGGATCTGCCAGTCGGGCCTTGCCTGACCCGGCGGCGGAACGGCCCTTCGCACGCGTTGGACCCGGCGCTCGGAGTTCGTGAAGGTGCCTTCCTTCTCGGCGAAGGCGGCCGCCGGCAGGATCACGTCGGCGTAGCGCGCCGTCTCGTTGAGGAAGATGTCCTGGAGCACCAGGAACTCGATCCGGTTCAGTCCCTCCTCGAGCCGGCTGACGTTGGGCTCGCTGAGGACGATGTCCTCGCCCATCACGAAGAGCCCGCGGATGCGGCCGCCGACCTCCTTCATCATCTCGTTCAGGTTCAGCCCGGGCTCCGTCGGGAGGGAGACGCCCCAGGAGCGCTCGTACCGGGCGATGACCTCGGGATCGTCGGCCCGCTGGTAGCCCGGCAGGAAGATCGGGCTCGCCCCGGCGTCGTTCGCACCCTGCACGTTGTTCTGGCCTCGCAGCGGGTTCAGCCCGGTCGAGGGCCTACCCAGGTGGCCCGTCATCAGCACGAGGTTGGCCAGCGCGTGGACGTTGTCGGTGCCGTGGGTGTGCTCGGTGATCCCCAGGGTGTAGTAGATGCCCGCCTTGTCGGTGGTCGCGTAGCGCCGCGCCGCCCAGCGGATGTCCTCCGCCGGCACACCGGTCACCGCCTCGGCCGCCTCCGCGGGATAGTCCGCCAACGAGCGACGCAGGGCATCGAAGCCCTCGGTGTGCTCCGCGATGAACTCCTTGTCCGTGAGCCCCTCTTCCAGGATCGTGTGGGCCATCGCGTTCAGGAGCCACACGTCGGTTCCCGGATGGAGCTGGAGGTGGCGGTCGGCGATGCCGGTGAGCCAGATGCGACGCGGGTCGGCCACGACCAGGGTGGCGCCGCGGCGTACGGCCCGCTTCATCTCCATCGCGATGATCGGGTGGGCCTCGGTGGTATTGCTGCCGGTGACGAAGAGGAAGTCGACATCGCGGATCTCCCCGATCGCGTTCGTCATCGCCCCGGCGCCGAAGGTCGTGACCAGACCGGCCACGGTGGGAGCGTGTCAGGTGGCCGCGCATTGGTGGCAGTTGTTCGTCCCGAAGGCCGCGCGAGCCAGCTTCTGGACCAGGTAGTTCTCCTCCATCGTGCAGCGGGAGGAGCTCACGAAGCCGAGCGCGTGGGCATCGTGGCGGCGCTTCACGGCCAGCAGGCCTTCCGCGGCCCGATCCAGGGCCTCGTCCCAGGAGACCTCGCGCAACACGCCACCCGCATCGCGAACCAGGGGCGTGGTGAGCCGGTCCTCGTGATCCAGGAAGTCGTAGGCGAAGCGCCCCTTCACACACAGGTTGCCGTCGTTGACCGTGCTCCCGGGCTCGGGGCTGGTCACCTTGACGACGCGGCCCCCCTCGCCCGCTCGGCGGTCGACGTTCAGGTCCACCTGGCACCCCACTCCGCAATAGCCGCAGGTGGTACGGACCTTCTCGAGCCGGGCGTCTTCCACGGCTCCGCGCAGGAGCTGCACCTTCTCGCTCATGGCCCCTGTGGGACAGGTATCGATACATCCACCGCAGAGCTCGCAGCTGGTGTCCAGCAGGGAGCGCTGGTCGGCCGTCGCGATCGTCGTCTCGGGGCCACGTCCCGCCAGAGCGATGGCGTTCACGGCCTCCACCTCGTCGCAGTAGCGCACACAGCGCGCACACAGGATGCAGCGCTCGGCGTCGAAGTGGACGTAGTGGTTCGGATCGACACGCTGGTCGCGGCGCGACTCGAGCCGACCCCAGTCCCTGGGTGCACCCACCCGGTCGGCCATGTCGAAGAGCTCGCTGCTTCCCGAGAGCGGGCGGGCGGCCGGGTGATCGGCGAGGTAGAGGGCCAGGAGATTTCGACGGTGGCGCTCGACCCGCTCGCATTGCGTATCGACCACCATGCCTTCCTGCGCCTTCCTGGTGCAGGCGGCAGACAGCCGGGGCTCCCCCGCGACCTCGACCAGGCAGCTTCGGCAGGCGCCAGCGGCCCCCAGCCGCGGATCGTGACACAAGGTCGGAATCTCGATGCCGGCCCGTGCCGCGACGGAGAGCACGGTATCCCCGGCCTCGATCGGAAGCTCCTGGCCGTCGATGCGCAGCGCCCCGGTCACTCCTCCGCCCCCCCGTGGCCAGGAGACGCTGCGAAGATCTCGGGGAAGTGCTCGAGCGCGCTGGTGAGCGGCTTGGAGGCTGCGGCGCCGAGCCCACAGATCGAGCCCTCGTTCATTTCCCAGGCGACCTCGGCCGCGCGGGAGAGACGGGGCCCCGCGCCCGTCTCCGCCTCGGCGCCGACGACGGCCTCGTGGAGGTACCGCGTACCGATCCGGCAGGGCGCGCATTGGCCGCAGCTCTCTTCCTCGAAGAAGCGCAGCTGGTCGAGGAGCGCCTCGCGCAGGTCCGCATCCCGGCTCAGCACGATCACGCCAGCCGAGCCGAGCATCGAGCCCACCTTGGCCAGTGAGCCGAAGTCGAGGGGCACGCTGCGATACGAGGCGGGCAGGAAGCCCGAGCTCGCGCCACCCGGCGAGAAGGCGCGCAGCTCGCCCTCCATGCCGCCGGCCGCGAGCAGAAGCTCGTCGAGCGTCGTGCCGAGGGGCAGCTCGTAGGTCCCGGGCCGATGGACCTCACCGCTGATGCAGTAGAGCTTGGTGCCGGGCTCACTCCGGCCGAGCCCGCGGAACCACGGGCCACCCCGCTTCACGATCTCGGGAACGCAGGCGATGGTCTCGACGTTGTGGACCAGGGTCGGCTGCCCCCACAGGCCGTGCTCGACCGGGAAGGGAGGCTTGATCCGGGGCATGCCCCGCTTGCCCTCGATGGACTCCAGCAGCGCCGTCTCCTCACCGCACACGTAGGCACCGTCTCCGGCGTGGAAGGAGAAGACCAGGTCGCGCGGCAGGACGGGGGCAAAGCGGGCCAGGGCTTCCTGGAGGATGCGCCGGGGGGTCTCGAACTCGCCGCGCAGGTAGAGGTGCACCTCCCCGGCTCCCACGGTCTGGGCGGCGATCGCCAGGCCCTCGAGCACGCGGTCGGGCCGCCGGAGGAGGATCTCGCGGTCCTTGAAGGTGCCCGGCTCCCCCTCGTCGGCGTTGAGGACGACGTACTTCGGCAGGGAGCGGGCCTCGCGAACCGCCCTCCACTTCACGTGGGCCGGGAAGCCGGCGCCGCCCCGCCCCTGGAGACCCGAAGCCTCGATCTCGTCGATCACGGCCGGGGCACCGAGACCACCGGCCCACTGCAGGGCGGCCCCATCGAACTCCGCTTCGCGGTGCAGGTGGATCGCCAGGCTGTCGTCCGGTGCGTCCTCGGGGCCGATCGCGCCGCGGAGCACCTCCCGGTCGGGCTGGGCGGCCAGCTCGCCCGCCCGGGCTGCCACCTCGATCTCGGCGGTGCCGATGCCCTGCTGCACGACGCGATCCACGAGCACGGCCGGGGCCGTGTCGCAGGCCGCCAGGCAGGAGCAGGGCTCCGCCGCGAGGCCAGAGCGTCGCGCCGCCGCGAGCAGTGCGTCGGCGCCGCGCAGCCGACAGGGAGTACCGCTGCAGACGCGCAGCTGCACGCCATCGTCTCGCAGCAGGTGGTAGAAGCTGCCCGCCCCGTAGACCTCCGCCTCGGGAGCTGCGGTCTCGCGAGCCACGCGCGCCGCTTCCCCGGGAGCCAGCCCCGTTTCGCGGAGAAGCTGAAGGACGCGTCGTTGGTCGTCGGATCGATGCATCGCCGTCGGCCCCGAAAGATAGCCGAGCAGCCCTCAGGTGAGCCGGGGATCGTGCTCCGATCGGTAGTAGAGGAAGATCGCCACCGTCGAGACGGCGCAGAGCAGGTGCCAGATGGCGTGGCCCTGCACCAGCGAATCGGGATCGCAGAGGGGCGCCCCCGTGTGGGACAGGCGCCAGATCACGAGGGCGGTCAGGAAGCTGACGCCGGCCGCACCAAGCCAGCGGAGATCGCGGGTCCCGCCGGTGCCCCGGAAGTGCAGCCACAGCTCGAGACCCGCGAAGAGCGGGATGAGGACCACGTACAGGTCGCTCCCTGCGAAGGGGAGCGACCCCGTGACGACCGGGATTCCGAGTCCGAGCGCGAGCGCGGCATAGAGCCACGCGCAGGCTCCGGCCCGGCCGCCGAAGACGCGGACGGCGCCGTAGGCGACCGGGAACGCGATGAAGAGCAGCATCGAGAGCACGTCGGTCCTTCCGCCCCATGCCGTGCCGCTGCCGTGCATGGCCATGCTGCCGGGCCCGAGGAAGACGACCAGGGCCGCGTACAGGATGGAGAGACCCCTCGACTGGCCGATGAGGTTTCGCTGCAAGGTGGGATCCGCGAGGTCGCTGCCCAGCCTCCGGGTGACCCAGAGCCCGGCGGCCACGAAGCCCAGATTCGACCAGGTGTTGGCGGGCTGCTTGATCGCGCCCTCGCGGAACGCCTCGCAGAAGTCGGACCCGGCTCCCGTGAAGCTGCCCGGCCAGCCCATCAGGGCGAGCAGGCCGAACAGCGAGAGCGAGAGCAGGGCCACGACCCAGGGGATCCAGAGCAGGGGGCTTGCGTGGGGCGGGCGAGCAGGATCAGACATGGGGTCCTCGGCGGCAGCAGGGCGGGGACCCTAGCACCCTTCGGCCTGACGGCGGGTCACGGGGGGCGGCCCCGGCGTATACTGGCCTGGATTCCGAGAGGAGCCCCGCCATGGCCGTCCAGTACGACGAGTGGATGAGCGACGCCGATGCCCTGATGTGGCACATCGAGCGGGATCCGGTGCTCCGGTCCACGGTCACCAGTGTGTGGGTCCTGGACCAGCTCCCGGACCCGGAGCGCCTCGAGGGGTCGTTCTCGCGGGCGCTGGCCAAGATCCCACGCCTGCGCCAGCGGGTGGTGGCCGACGGACTCGGGGTCGCCACGCCGCGCTGGGAGGAGGATCCGCTCTTCGATCGGAGCTTCCACCTGCGGCGCATCCGCGTACCCGGGGCCGGGACCCTCCGCGAGCTGCTCGACGTCGCTGCACCCCTCGCCGGCCAGGCCTTCGACAAGGATCGACCCCTCTGGGACTTCACGCTGGTGGAGGGGCTCGAGGGCGGTAAGTCGGGCGTGATCCTGAGGCTGCACCATGCGGTGACGGACGGCGTGGGAATGGTGCGGATGACCACCTCGCTGATCGAGCGCACCCGCGAGCCACGCCCGGGCAGGGACCGCCCCGACACCCTGGCGGAGCAGCCCTTCGGGGGCGCACGCAGCAGCGACCTGGAGCAGCTCGCCCAGGCCTTCCAGCACCGCGTCCGAACCGCGACGGAGCGGACCGGCAGGGCGGGCAGCGCCGTGGGGCGCGGCGTGCGCGACTTCATGCGCGATCCCGTGGGAAGCGCCCGCCGCCTGGCCGACACGGCCGGCTCGGTGGGCCGCCTGATCCAGCCGGCGGATCAGCCCCTCTCCCCACTCTGGACCGACCGCTCCTTCTCCGTGCACCTCGACGCGCTCGTGATTCCCTTCGCCGCCTTCCGCGCGGCCGCCAAGAATGCGGGCGGAACCCTCAATGACGCCTTCGTCGCCGCGGTCGCCGGAGGGATCGCCCGCTACCACGAGGCCCACGGCAAGCCCGTCGAGGAGCTGCGGATGAACATGCCGATCAACATCCGCGACGAAACGGGTCGTGACCGGGCCGGAAACCAGTTCATACCGGCTCGCTTCAAGGTGCCCATGGCGATCTCGAACCCGAAGGACCGCATCCACGCCATCCAACGCCTGGTGCGGAGCACACGCGAGGAGGCCGCCCTCCCCCTCATGGACGAGGTCTCCGGCGCGATCAACCGGCTGGGCGTCCTGGCCGCGACCCGCTTCGTGGGCTCGATGATGAAGACCGTCGACTTCGTGACGAGCAACGTGCCGGGCCCGCCCTCGGCCGTCTACATGGCGGGCGCGCGCATCGAGAACATGTTCCCCTTCGGCCCCCTGGCGGGCTCCGCGGTGAACGTGACCCTGTTCAGCTACGACGGTCAGCTCCAGCTCGGCATCAATGCCGACCGGGTCACCGTCCCCGACCCGGAGCTGCTGCGGAGTTGCATCGAGCAGGGCATCGCTGAAGTAGCGGCCGTGAGTTAGAGCCCGAGCCGGGCGCCGGGAGAAGACCTCTCGCTTGCGTCGAGTCGGAACCCGCTACCCTGGGGGTGGTCCCCTTGCCCCGTTCCGCCAGAGGAAACCCTTGGGCACCTATCCCGCGCGTGCGAAGCCGCCCTCCGCGATCGGATGCGTGAGGGAGGCGCGGCCCCGCTTCGGTGAGCAGCTCCGGCAGCAGGTCACGGCCGCGATGCGCTTGCGCCACCTGAGCCTGCGGACCGAGAAGGCCTACTGGGCCTGGATCTCACGCTTCGTGCTCTTCCATGACAGACGCCACCCGAAAGAGATGGGCGCTCCGGAGATCGCCGCCTTCCTCTCGGCGCTGGCGACCGAAGGGCAAGTGAGCGCCTCGACCCAGAACCAGGCCCTGAGCGCGCTGCTCTTTCTCTACCGCGAGGTCCTGGAGATGGACTTCGCTGCCCTCGAGGGCCTGGTGCGCGCCAAGCGACCGAGATCCCTCCCCGTGGTGTTGAGCCGCGCCGAGATCGACCGACTACTCGGCGAGCTGGAACCCGTGCCGAAGCTCATGGGGACGCTTCTCTACGGCGCCGGCCTGCGCCTGCTCGAGTGCGCGCGCCTGCGGGTGAAGGACCTCGACTTCGAAGCCCGCCAGGTCCTCGTAAGGTCCGGGAAGGGAGGCAGGGATCGCGTCACCCTGCTTCCCAACTCACTCCGCGGGGACCTTGCGGCCCATCTCGGGCGTGTGCGTCTCCAGCACGAGCGCGACCGGGCTGCCGGGGCCGGCCATGTTGAGCTTCCTGGTGCCCTCGCGGCGAAGTACCGCGGTGCCAGCCACGAATGGGCCTGGCAATGGGTCTTTCCAGCGACCCGGGTCTACACGGATCGGCGCAGCGGCGAACGCCGCAGGCACCACCTGCACGAGACCGTCCTGCAACGAGCCGTCAAGCAGGCGACCGCGCGTGCCCAGATCTCGAAGAAGGTGAGCTGTCACACGCTCCGGCACTCCTTCGCGACGCACCTGCTCCAGGCTGGAACCGACATCCGAACGATCCAGAACCTGCTCGGCCACAAGGACGTCCGCACGACCATGGTCTACACCCACGTCGTCCAACGAGGGCCCTTCGCCGTGGAGAGCCCCGCCGATCGCCTGCCGCGATCCGACCCCCCCGGCCAGGAGCAAGACAACGAACCACCATCCACGCGGCAAGAGCAGCCGCGCGCCCCTCCCGGGCCTCCGAGCTCCCCGAGATGCCCGCCGAACTTCCGATACCCCCAGCCAATCCCGCCCCACACCCACCACAGGAGTTAGCCTGCAGGACCCCGCAGCCCATCCACCCTGCTTCCTCCCTCATCTCCCACCCAAGACAGCGAGAAAAGGCAACTTCCCCAGTCCCACGAACCACCACACCACCAGATACACTGCAGAGATAGGCAGCAGAGGCGTGGTATGCTGGCTGCCGAATACTAGTTAGGCGGCGGAACATGGGCTCCTGCCGCCCGGCGGAGACGAAGAGGAGAACCGCAATGCGTTTCACTATGTTGGCAGCGCTCGCAGTGTTCCTGCTCGGAGTTCCCAGCGATGCGATGGCCTGCCAGTTCGACACCGACTGCCAGGTTGGCTCAAAGTGCTACAAGCCTGGAGGAGGCATCAACGGTTGGTGTGTCGGCGGCCTCAACCCAGGAAACGACAACGACCGTAAGCCTGCGCGAGACCCGCTGGACATCTCGGGTAAGAAGGGCAACACATGCAGCTTCGACACGGACTGCGGTCCGGGTGGCCAGTGCGTGAAGGGCGGGGGAATCTACGGCACTTGTCTCTGAAGCGGGAGTCGCCTTCGCTCAGAATCACGCAGTTCGTGGCACGCCGCCCAACAAGCGGTTGCAGCTGACGCCCAACCGCTCGTTCCAATCGTTCCGTGGTACCGTTCTGGCGGCGCACGCTGTGCCCCAGCGTTGACGGTCAGCGCTGTTGGGCGCAGCTGAACCGCCGATCCGTTGGGCTGCGTGAGGCCAGCTTCCGCGAACGGGCGAGCACCGCAGCTGCGCTACACTGACTGCTATGCAGGCCAAAGAGACCGTCCGCGCGTTGCTCGACCGCCTCTCCGATGAATGCACGCTTCAGGATGTTCTCTACCACCTCTATGTGCTGTCCGAGGTAGAGCAGGGGCGCCAGGAACTCGAGGAGGGGCGCGGCATTCCCCATGAGCAGGTTGCCCAGGAGCTGCGGCGCAAGTGGCAGCTCACCGCCGAGTAGTTTGGGCCCCGCGAGCGCAAGCTGCACTCGACGAAGCAGTCGAATTCGTCGCTCAGGACTCCATTTCCGGCGCGCTTCGCGTACTCGAGCAGGCACTCGCCGCCGCTGAGTCACTTGCAACGCTCGGTGAGCGCGGCCGTGTCGTCCCTGAACTCAACCAGCCCAATACCCGCGAGATCTTCGTCTTTCGCTACCGCCTCCTATACGAGGTCGAGCCGGAGGTCGTGCGCATCGTTGCTTTCCTTCACGGCGCTCGCGACTTCGAGCGTTGGCGGCGCGAAGCCGAACCGCCCGGCGACGGACATGAACTCCTCTACTCCGATCTTCGGTTCGCCCTT
>NYZB01000168.1 GCA_002687015.1 Deltaproteobacteria bacterium | reverse complement strand
CCGATCTGCCGGCCGACGGCCCCTTCCTCCGCACCGGAAGACAACCGGGACCTCACTCGGCCCTTTGCTCCATGGGCCCATCCCCGCACCGATCAAGCCCCGGGTCGATCAAGAACCTCGACCTCGCACCGGGTAGGGCTTGGTGAGGATGAGCATCTCCTTGTCCGCCACCCTGTAGGGAGCGGATACCTCGAATCCCCGGCTTCCGACGAAGCGGATGAGCTCCAGGTCGCCTCTCAGCTCTCGCATCCAGGCCCGTCTCGCGCCGACCTCCCGCAGCATGGCTTCGACTCGAGCGAAGAGCTCCTCATGGACTTCGGAGTTCTCCGGATCCCAGGAGGCGACCAGGAAGATCCGATAGGTGTCCAACGCATCCTCTTCGCGGCGCTCGATGGCGCAGTAGCCCACGATCGCTCCGTGGAGCTCCAGCACCGCATGCCTGCGCAGCCCATCGAAGGAACGTCGGCTGTGGAGCCAGAGATCCTCCAGTCCGGAATGGTCGGCTTCCTGGACCTCATTCGAGGCCAGGAGAGCGATCTCTGGCCAGTCGCCCTCTCGCACGGCTCTGAATCGATGCACGGCGTTCTCCCCGAGCCGATCCGGCGAAGTCCGATGACCACGCCTGGAGGAGGGCAGGTTCTTCGGGTCGGCCGTCGGCGATCCAGGAGCCTCGGGCCTCATCCCTCCGATAGCGGGTCGATGACCTCCGATCGGAACTTCTCGAGCACGGGACGCAGCACATCGAGGTCACCTGTCGGTGGCGAGATGCACATGCGGTTCACCCCGAGGTCCGCATAGCCCTGGGCGACCTCGTGTTCGAGCGAGCCGACTGCGGTGATCTCGATGGCGGAAGGATCCCGGCCGGCCTCTCGAGCGCTCGCCGCCATCTCCGCCAGCAGCTCGGCCAGGGCCTCACCCTGCACGCCGAGGGGGTAGAAGCCGTCGCCCAGTCGGCCCGCGCGGCGTGCCGCCGCGACGCTGTGGCCACCCACATGGATGGGCACACCCTCGGCACTCGCGGGCTTCGGCCGGCTCACCACCTCCTCGAAGCGTGCGAACTCGCCCGCGTGACTCGAGAGGGGCTCGCGCCAGAGTGCGCGCATGGCCTCGATCGCGTCGTCCGTGCGGCGCCCGCGGGTGGCGAAGTCGGCGCCCGCGGCCTCGAACTCCTCCCGCACCCATCCGACGCCGATGCCGAGCAGCGGTCGGCCGCCGGAGAGGCGGTCGAGGCTCGCGACCGCCTTCGCGAGAACGACCGGATTGCGGATCGGCAGGATGAGGATGCCGGTGCCGAGGCGGATGCGGCTCGTCGCCGCCGCTGCCCAGGTGAGCCAGATCAGGGGGTCCGGCTGCACCACGTCCGCGTGGAAGGGCGACCGGCCGTCCGGGGAGTAGGGGTAGCGGGAGCCATAGTCCGGACACATCACGACGTGGTCCACGACCCAGACCGATTCGAAGCCCGACTCCTCTGCGAGCTGCGCGAAGCCGGCCGCGTAGGCGCCATCCTCGACGGGGCCCATCATGTAGGGCGCCATGATTCCGAACTTCATCGCGGTCTCACTCCCCGCCAGCTTCGGCTCCCGGCGAGGCGCCGGCCGGCGGGCTCATCAGCACGTCGCGCGCGTGCTCGGTATCCATGTACTCCTTGAAGCGTGTGATCTTGCCGTCGCGGGCGACCATCAGGAAGTGGTAGCGGTTGTGGTAGATCTTCCCGCTGATGTGGACGCCGTGGGACTCGGCCTCGATCGCGACCCGGTCTCCCTCCGCGGCCATCGCGACGATCGTGAATTCGATCCCGGTCGGGAACATCGCCGAGATTCCGCGCATCCCCTCCAGGGCTGCTGCCTTTCCGCTCGTGCCCGAGAAGGGCAGCGAGCCCGCCGTCCAGATCTCGAAGTCCTCGGCGTAGTGCTCGTCGAGCCAGGAGACGTCCCCCCGCCCGAGGGCGGCAAAGAGCTCGCGCGCGAGGGCCTTGTTGACCTCGACATCGACCTGGTTTGCCCTGGGCGCCCGTCCATTGCAGCCGGTCGGGAGCAGGGTGAGTGAGATGAGCGCACCGAGGACGGGGAGGAGCTTCACTGGGTTCTCCGTGGTGTCGCGCGCCGGCGGCCCGTGTCGAGGGGCCGCTGCGCGGGTCCTTGGTTTCATCCCGGGGCCGAGCGTGGACGACTCCCCCAGCTAGCTCGACGGCAGCCCGTTGGCCGCAATCTCACGGCCCAGCCGCTCCAGCTGGTGCTTGGCGGATCCGAGCTCGTGTTCGATCTGGATCGCCCAGATGAAGTGACGATGCAGCGGATAGTCCATGTCGATCCCGATGCCTCCGTGCAGGTGCTGACAGGCGTAGGCGGCGAACTGCCCGCCCTCGGCGGCCCAGAACTTCGCGACGGCGACCTGCTCGGCGGCGGGCAGATCCTCGGACAGGCGCCACGCGGCTTCCTGAGCACTCAGGCGAACGGCCTCGACGTTGATGTACGCGTCCGCGGCGCGCTGATGGACGGCCTGGAAGCTGCCGATCGGGCGATCGAACTGGATGCGCTCGCGACTGTACTCCGCCGTCATCTCGAGGGCGCGCTCCGTCACGCCCAGCTGCATCATGCAGCGGGCGGCCACGGCCCGATCGACCAGCCAGCGGAGCACCTCCGCCCCGTCACGGTCCGAGGCCAGGCGAGCCTGCTCGGCGACCTCGGCGCCAGCCATCTCGAGCTGGGCGTGGGGCTGGCCGTCCGCCACCTCCTGCTCGGTGAGGGTCGCGCCGTCGCTGCCCGGGTCGAGGTAGAAGAGCCCGATCGATCCATCGTCGAAGCGCGCCGGCACCAGGATCCGGCTGGCCTGCTCGCCGTAGGCGACGTTGGTCTTGATCCCGGTCAGGCGATAGCCGCCGCCCTGGGCCTCGACCCGGGTCGCGGGCGCCAGCGGGTCGCTCGACTCGAACTCGCTGAGAGCGGCGGTCAGGATCGCCCCGCCGCTCGCGATGCCAGAGAGCCACTCCCCCTTCTGGGCCTCGCTCCCGAACCGTGCGAGGGGCAAGGCCCCGAGAACGAGCGCCGGAAAGGCAGGGACCGGTGCCACGCTGCGGCCGACCTCCTGGAGCAGCAGACACAGCGACAGGAAGCCGAGCTCGGATCCGCCATGGGCCTCGGGAATCGCGGTTCCGAGGAGGTTGGAGTCCGCCAGGGTCTGCCAGAGCGTCTCGTCGTAGGCGGCTTCGCTGGCCTCGAGCACCTTCTTCCGCTCGTTGGTGGCCTGATCCTCGAGGATCTTGCGCGCCAGCTCCACGACGGCCTGCTCTTCTTCTCGAATGCTGAAGTCCATGGTCCCGTCCCCGCCCTTCAGTCCTTGTAGTTGGGCATGCCCATGCCCGCCATGGCGATGATGTCGCGCTGGATCTCGTTCGTTCCTCCACCGAAGGTGAGGATCAAGCCGTTCCGGTACGAGGACTCGATGCTCCCTCGCAGCACCGCGCCCGGGCTGTCCCTGGCGATGAGGCCGGGCGCGTTCAGCACCTCCAGCAGGGCGCGATAGACCTCGATGTTCAGCTCGCTGCCGTAGACCTTGATCGCCGACGAATCGGCCATCTTGGGCTGGCCCTGCGAAGCGGCCCAGGCCTGCTTCCAGTTCATGAGGCGCAGCACCTGCATCTTGGCGTAGACCCGGGCGAGGTTCTGCTGCACCCAGGGCTTGTCGACGACCCGCTGGCCGTCGACCTTGGCCTCCCTGGCCCACTCGACCACCGAGTCGACGGTGCGCCGCATCCTCCCCACGGTCATCAGCGAGATCCGCTCGTGGTTGAGCTGCCCCGTGATGAGGCGCCATCCGTTGTTCTCGCCGCCGATCAGGTTCTCCGCCGGAACGCGGACGTCGTCGTAGAAGGTGGCATTGGTCGAGACGCCGCCCACCGTGCGGATCGACTGCCTGGAGTAGCCCTCCGAGGTCGTGGGCACGAGGAAGATCGAGAGACCGCGGTGCTTCTTCGCCTCGGGATCCGTGCGGGCGGCCAGCCAGACGTAGTCGGCGTACTGGGCGAGGCTGGTCCACATCTTCTGCCCGTTGATCACCCACTCGTCGCCGTCGCGACGGGCGCTCGTCTGCAGGGAGGCGAGGTCGGTTCCGGCGGAGGGCTCGGAGTAGCCGATCGCAAAGAAGATCTCGCCGGCGAGGATCTTCGAGCAGAAGTAGCGGCTCTGCTCTTCGGTGCCGTACTCGCGCAGGGTCGGCCCGACGGTATTGAGGGTCAGGAAGGGCAGGGGAAAGCCGGCCGCCTGGACCTCGTCCGCGAAGATGAACTGCTCGATCGGGGAGCGCTCCTGGCCTCCGTACTTCTTGGGCCAGCTGAGGCCCAGGAGCCCGTCCTTGCCCATCTGCTTCATCGCCTTGCGGAACTCCGGGCCACCGCCCTCCCCCACTCCCCTCGCGGAGAGCTCCTCGCTCAGCGCTCCGCGCATCATGTCGGCGAAGTAGCTGCGCAGCTCGTCGCGAAACTTCTTCTGTTCCGCCGTGAGATCCAACTCCATCGGAGCCTCCTGACCGGTCGCCGCGGATCATCCGCATCGCTGGGCAACCCAAGGCTATAGCCTGCTCCAGCGACGGAAGCCATCGGGAAACCCACCGTCGGAGAAGGTGGCATTTCGCCCCTTCCTCGCCGCAGACTGCGATCTCAGGCATGCTCCCGGAGGCGCGGCGGCCGGGGCCGGGCCTGCGAGCAGGAAAGGACGTGGAGATGCAGAAGGGCCTGGCCGAAGTCCGGGTACTCGACTTCTCGGGACAGATCGCGGGCCCCTACTGCTCGAAGCTGCTCTCCGATGGGGGCGCACAGGTCGTCAAGGTCGAGTCAGCCTCCGGTGATCCCCTGCGTCACTGGTCGGCAACGGGCGCGGACCTGGATGGCGAGGATTCCGCGCTCTTCTCCTTCTTGAACGCCGGCAAGCAGTCGGTCATCGGGACGGCCGCGGACCGACTCGTCGCATATCTCCTGGCCGAAGCCGACCTGGTGATCGAAGCCCACGGTCTGGAATCGGACGCGGGAGAGCGCCTCGACGTCCAGGCGCTACGCGATGCCCATCCCTCGCTCGTC
Organism: Deltaproteobacteria bacterium; assembly: GCA_002687015.1. Classification (GTDB taxonomy): domain Bacteria; phylum Myxococcota_A; class UBA9160; order UBA9160; family UBA6930. The sequence goes on along the minus strand of NYZB01000168.1, from coordinate 19,734 downwards.
GTCCTCTCGATCACCCCCTACGGCCTGACGGGCCCGTGGAGCAATCGCCGCGCCACCGAGTTCACGCTCCAGGCGGAATCGGGGTCGATCGGAATGCGGGGCTTGATGGGGGAGGAGCCCTTCCAGGCGGGCGGGCGCATCACCGAGTGGGCCGCGGGGGCCTTCGGCGCCGTGGCCGCCTTGCCGGCCGTCTACCGCGCGCGGGCGACGGGGCGTGGAGAGCACATCGATCTGTCGATGCTCGAGACCGCGAACATGGTGTTCACGAACTTCTCGGAGTCGATGAACCGGCTCATGAACGGGAGCCCCGGGGAGCCGGAGCACGCCTTTCTGGCCCCGACCGTGGAGACGCCCTCCATCGAGCCCACCGCCGACGGCTACGTGGGCTTCTGCACCAACACCCGGCAGCAGTTCTCGGACTTCCTGCTCATGATCGAGAGGCCGGAGCTGCGAGAGGACGAGGCGCTCGCCCAGTTCGCGGGACGCTTGATGCGGTTCGACGAGTGGAACCAGATCATGAGCGGCTGGCTGCCCAGGAAGACGACGGCGGAGGTCATCGAGCTCGCCTCCCTGCTTCGGATTCCGGTGGCGCCGGTCTGCAATGGGGAGACCGTGCAGACCCACGAGCAGCTGGTCGCGCGTGGGGTCTACGGGCCCGATGCGGAGGGTCGCTTCATCCGGCCGCGCCCGCCGTACCGGATCGACGATGCCGATCCCCCGCCCCCCGGCCGCGCGCCACGCCTGGGCGCCCACACCCGGTCGGCGGCCTTCTCGCCGCGGCCCGAGGCGCCCGGCCCCGGACACGACGAAGAGAGCAGGGCCCGCGCCCTGCCTCTCGAGGGCCTGCGCATCCTCGACCTCACGGCGTGGTGGGCGGGACCCTCGGCCACCCACGTCCTGGCCAGCCTCGGCGCCGAGGTCATCCGCGTCGAATCGGCGGGGCGCCCCGACGGTCTGCGCATGGTCGGTGGCATGATGGCGGCCCACTACGAGAGGTGGTGGGAGGCGAGCACGCATTGCCTGCACGTGAACACCAACAAGCTCGACGTCACCCTCGACCTCTCCAAGCCGAAGGGTCGCGAGCTCGTCGAGAGGCTGATCCCGGAGTGCGAGGCCATCGTCGAGAACTTCACTCCCCGCGTGCTCGAGGGCTTCGGATTGAGCTGGGAGAGGGTGAAGGAGCTGAATCCCGGGATGTTGATGATGCGCATGCCGGCCTTCGGGCTCTCGGGACCCTGGCGCGACAACACGGGCTTTGCGCAGACGATGGAGCAGCTCTCGGGCATGGCCTGGCTGACCGGACATCCCGACGATCAACCGCGGATTCCGCGCGGGCCCTGCGATCCGCTCGCAGGCATGCACGGTGTCCTCGCCTTCCTCGTGGCGCTGGCCGAACGCACCGATTCTGGTCATGGGCACCACGTGGAGAGCACGATGGTCGAGGGCGCCCTCAACGTGGCCGCAGAGCAGCTCGTCGAATGGAGCGCCTACGGCCATCTGATGCACCGCGAGGGCAATCGCTCACCGCTCGCAGCACCGCAGGGGCTCTATCCCTGTGCGGGCGGAGAGCCCGGGATGGAGAAGTGGCTGGCGCTGTCGGTCGCGAAGGATGATCAATGGCGAGTGCTGCGCTCGGTGCTGGGCGAGCCGGAGTGGGCACAGGATCCCTCCCTCGACACGCTGGCCGGGCGCCGCAGCGCCCACGACGCCATCGACCAGCGGCTTCGAGTCTGGACGCGACAGCGGGAACGATCCGAGCTTGCGGAGCTGCTGCGCGCGCGGGGCATACCCGCCTCGGAGGTCGCAGATCCCTGCAGGCTGCTCCAGACCAACCCGCAGCTCCAGGCGCGCCGCTACTTCGAGAGACCCGAGCATCCCGTGGTGGGTGCGATGCCGCTTCCCTCCCTGCCCTTCCGCTATGCGAGCGTCGAGAGCTGGCTGCGGATGCCGGCGGCCACCCTGGGCCAGCACAACGAGCTCGTTCTGGGTGGGATCCTCGGCCTCTCGTCCGAGGAGCTCCGCGATCTCGAGACCGAGGGCGTGATCGGGACGCGTCCTCCGGGTCTGTGACCCGGGGCAGGGAGCAAGAGGAGGAACAGGGATGAAGATCGGCTACTTCGGCGCGAACCTTGGAGCCTTCGACAACCCCGATGCGATCGAGCGGCTGGCCACGACGGCCGAAGGGGTCGGCTTCGAATCCCTCTGGACCGGGGAGCACGTCGTCCTCATCGATCCCCAGGTGGCGCCCTCGCCAGTGCCCCCGCTCTCGCCTTTCGTCGACACGATTGCCACGCTGGCCTTCATCGCCGCCCAGACCGAGAGCATCAAGATCGGCTCGGGGATCATCCTGCTTCCCCAACGAGACCCCATCGTGCTGGCCAAGGAGCTGGCGGGGATCGACGTCCTCTCGAAGGGGCGGCTCCTCTTCGGCCTCGGCGTCGGCTACGTCGAGGGCGAGTACCAGGCCCTCGGGATCCCCTACGCGGAGCGCGGGGCGCGTGCGAGCGAGCACATCGAGGTGATCCGCACGCTCTGGACCCAGGAGGAACCCGCCTTCGCGGGCCGCTTCACGTCCTTCTCGGGCATCCAGTCGCGGCCACTCCCGGTCCAGGAGCCCCACCCGCCGATCCACGTGGGTGGCATGTCGCCTGCGGCGCTGCGCCGTGCCGTCGCCCAGGGCGATGGCTGGTACGGCTTCTTCCAGGATCTCGATGGAACGGCGGCGATGCTGCGCGGCCTCGAGGAGGCGGGCAAGCGGGTCGAGCGGCCAGCCGGGCTGGGGGAGCTGGAGATCTCGGTGACACCGCCGGGGCCCGTCGATGCCGACACGGCGCGGCGCTTCGAAGACCTCGGCGTCCATCGACTGGTGCTGATGCGCGGCTTCGAGGACATGGCGGGAGCCCGCGACGAGGAGGCCGGCCTCCGCTTCATCGAGGACACGGCCCGCGAGCTCTCGCTCGGCTAGTCCCCACGCTCGCGTACCGGCCCTGCCTTCGACCCGAGCTCAGGCGGGATCGAAGAGGTTCCTTCCGTCCCGGTGGGAGAGCGTGCCCCGACGCCCGACCTCTTCGATCGACGCGAAGTCCTCGAGCAGTGCCCGGTCCGCCGGGGTGTTGGCCAGGAAGCGCCGATCGTCCTCGAGCCGGCCCAGCACGATGCCGCGCTCGGGCGAGCCATCGCGCGCGTAGAGCACGGTGTAGGCCTCGACCACGCCGGGGCCCTCCGCCTCCGGGGTGACGGGCGCGGGGGCCTTGGTCATGCCCCGCGAGGCCGGCTCCCCCTGCAGCTGCCCATGCGGCGGCGGGCCCGGCTTGGGCTCCGAAGACCAGACGCTGGCGGCGTGCTTGGTCAGGTACCAGCCGTTGCCCGTGACGAGGCCCTTGGCACCGGGCCGCTCCCGGAGTCGCTCCGCCATGGTCGCGATCGAGAGCAGCGTGTAGGAGCTGGCCGGCCCTCCCCCGTAGGGCAGGCCGCCGGTCACCGTGAAGCCGCGGGGATCGTCCTGCTCCAGGCCCAGCATCTCACAGGCCATGGCGACGGGAGCCGGGAAGCAGCTGTAGAAGTCGATCAGGTCGACGCCGTCCATCGAGATGCCCGCGTTGTCGAGGGCGCCACGAGTCGAGTCCGGCATGGCCGGGCAGTTCGCGAAGTCGGGGCGCTCGCTGGCCCACCAGGCCTCCTCCTTCGCCTCGGCGCCTCCCCACCAGTGGATCCAGCGCTCCTCGGGGATGCCGAGCTCGCGAGCGGCCTCGGTCGAGAGCATCAGGAGGCCGGCTGCCTGGTCGGTTTCGAGCACCGCGTTGAGATACTTGGTGTAGGGGAAGGCGACCATGCGGTTCTGGGGCGTGGCCGTGATCAGCTCCTCCGCACTGCGGTAGGTCGGGAACCACGCGTAGGGGTTCTTCGCCGCCACTTCGGTGAAGGGGCTGAAGAGCTGGCCCATGCGTTCGCGGTGCGTCTCCAGATCCTCGCCCCGCCGCGCGCGCAAGGCGTTCTCGAAGATCGGGTAGATGTGGGGCGGCAGCTCCAGCCCGTGGTCGATCTCCGTCTGCGTCGTGCCGGGCTTGTCGTCCGCGAGCTTCTCGGGTCGGCCCCGACCCCCGCCGGTCCAGTCGAGTGCGACCCCCTGCTTGTGGGCACGAGCCATGGTGCGCATCGCGTTGCAGCCCGCGATCAGTGCAATGCGGCTCTCGCCTCGGAGGATCCGCTCCGCGATGAAGGCGGTGAGACTGACGCCGACCTGTCCGCCCGCGTCTCCCTCGTACTCGGAGGCGGGCCGCGCGCCCAGGCACTCGGCCAGCAGGCGCGGAGCATTCTGGGTCTGCCAGCCAAAGAAGGGCACCAGGGCGATGCAATCGAGGTCTCGCAGCAGGCGGTCGCCAGCGCCTGAATCCTCAGCGGCGCGGCGCGCGACGGCCTCGAGCATGGCAAGGGGCTGCAGGGCCTCCTGCAGGTCCACGTCGCGCTGCAGCAGCTGGCCGATGCCGACCAGGACGGGTGTGTGCTCACCGCTCATGCTCTCGACTCCCTCATCGACCCGTCTCCGTTCCGTTCGGGAGCCCAGCCTAGCCCAGGGCCTCTCCGGCGCGTGGCCCCGAGGTCTCGACGACGAGCCTCTCCGCGGCTTCGCAGCTCGACCGGGGCAGGAGCCTGGCCCTCGGGGAAGCTAGAGCCCGAGTGCGCTCGTCGTGAGGCCGCCCAGCAAGAGGAGGGTCGCCATCGCGACGCACCAGCTGACGCTCAGGTTCCAGCCCCTCTCCTTGAGCCCCCGGAAGATCCGGATCATCACCACGAAGGCTGCCAGGATCCACGCATTCAGGGCGAAGCGGGCGGCGAAGGACATCGCGCCGCCACTCTCGAGCTGGACGCCAGCGGTCAAGACCAACAGCGCGCCCAGCAGGACTCCCAGCCGCGGCAGCAGGACCCGAAGGCCGCGTTCGCCCTTCGCGTTCGGTCCGAAGAGCCCGGCCCGGGGGGCGGGCCTATGGGAGAGGATCTCCCTGGCCCTTTCCCCGGCTCGCGCGACCTCTTCGGGGTCCGTGCCGGGGCGGAAGGGACCGAGCTCCCGCGTCTGCAGCTCCCGGACGGCGTGCTGCTGGAACTCATGGTCGTTGGCCATCACCATGTCGACCAGCCCGACGTAGCCGGTGGGGAGTATCGGCGCCTCGTCGAAGACCTGAAGCTGCTGGAAGGGTCGGGAGGGCTCGCGATGATGGTCCGCGTGCCGCGACAGCCCCGTCAGCCCGTAGTAGGTGAACCAGGAGTGCGTGTCCCACGAGTCCGTCGGCTGCACTCCGCGGGTGCTCCGTCGCAGCCCCCAGTGCTCGAAGTAGTTGACGGCCTCGAGGAGCCGCGACGCCATGAAGGCCTGCAGGAGGAAGGCGAGGAAGGAGGCGAGCCCGAAGGTGAGCCAGATCGCGAGGCCGATCCCCCAGCCCACGGCGATCCCGTGGAGGATGCGGTTGCGCAGCATGCGGAGGTCGAAGAGGGACATCTCGGGGTCACCGAGGCGCCTGGCTTCGAGCCGCCACGCGTTCTTGAACTGGGCGGGAACGGTCCGCCGGTAGAAGGCCTCGTAGGGTTCTCCGAATCGCGCCGTCGCGGCGTCCTCCTTCCGACCGACGTTGACGTGGTGGCCGTAGAGGTGCTCTGTGAAGAAGTGTTCCTGAAGGACGGCGGAGAGGAGAAGGCGCCCGAGGCTGCGCTCCCAGGGCTTCCGCCGGTGGATCAGCTCGTGGGCGGTGACGATCGAGAAGCCCGAGCTTCCGCCGACCACGATCAGGACCATGACCGTGTCCACCGAGAAGAAGCCCTGGACGGAGAAGAGACGCGCGAGCTCGAAGACGATCACGAGCTGGAGCAGGGCGAGCAGATAGACGAGCCCATCGAAGGGCCATGCCGGCATGCTGGTCACCGGCTGCCGCCGCTCGATGGTGGCATTGGAGTCGAGGTTGAGGGCGAGGATGGGCGGCAGCATGAACAAGGGCGCGATGTACCAGCGGTGGGGCCCCGTCCACAGGAAGGCCAGCGTGGTCAAGGGAAAGAGCAGGGAGGAGAGGTGACGGAGCCAGATCCACGAGATCGCGGGCCAGCTCAGGCGGGATTGCAGGAGATCGGGGCTCGTGGGTGAATCGGCCGACACGGAGGACCTCACTGGGGGCGCGGCGGGCTCGCGAGAGGATACACGAGCAGCTCCGGGAGCTGCGCAGGCCAGGTATCGGAATCAGTCGCGTCCGCGCTGATCGCGCCTCTTCTTGAAGGCCTGCACGAATCGCTCGAGGGTCGGCGAGATCCTCCCCCGCTCCAGCATGACCTCGATGAGGACGAAGCGTCCTCGCGCGGCCATCGCGCGTTCGAGGGCCTCCGCCAACCCGCGGCGGGTCGCGACCCGCTCGCCGATGCCGCCGAGTGAGGCGGCCAGCTCCGAGAAGTGCCAATCGTCGAGATCGTTGAACCTGGATTCCGGACTGAAGACCCGGAGCATCTCCCAGCTCCGGTTGTTGAAGAGCAGGACGATGGGATCCCAGCCGTAGCGCTGGCAGTTCCCGAGCTCCCAGCCGGTCATCTGGAAGGCGCCGTCGCCAACGAGGACCAGGGGCCGCTCCCCCGTCGCAGCCTGGATGCCGAGCCCGGCCGGCACGCCGAAGCCCATCCCCGCGTAGTAGGCGGGCGCCGCGAGACGAGTGTGCTCGATGTCCATCGCCGTGAAGAGGCAGTCACCCATGTCCGCGGCGATGGGCATCGAGCCGTGCTGGTTCATCAGGTCGTTCACGGCACAGGCGATGTCCATGGGGGAGATCGGCAGGTCGTCCTTCTCGAGTCCGGTGGGATACACGACCGAGCGCGGCTTCGATTCCTCGCGGCGCGGCTCTTCTTCGACGAGCCGCAGCAATTCGTCCAGGAGCGCATCGAGCGGAATGTCCGGGTAGACGTGATGGCTGATGCGGACCTGCCGACCACTCGCCACGACGGCCCTCCGCATGTCGAGCTCCCGCGAAGACACACCGAAGTTCGTGTCGGAGAAGACCACGCCCAGGAGGAAGAGGCCATCCGAGCCTTCGATCAGCTCGCAGACCTCGGGCTTGCCGGCCAGGCCGATGTAGGTCCCGATGACCCGCTCCTCGGATTCGGCGAGCAGGCCGCGCCCCATGAAGGTCGTCGCGACCGGAAAACCGAGGCGCTTGGCGAGCCTCTCGACCCTCTCTTCGGTGCGATAGCGGCGCACCTCCACGCCGACCAGGATGGCCGGCCTCTCCGCGCTGCGCAGCCGCTGGAGGATTTCCGTCGCGCACTCCTCGACAGCGGCGGAATCGAAGGGACTCGGGGCGAGCTCCTCGACGGCGTCACACTCGGCCACCGCAACGTCGCGCGGAAGCTCGATGTAGACGGGAAGCGACTGCTCGCGACAGCTCCGCAAGACCCGAGCGATCTCGGCCGGAGCGCGGAGTGGATCGTCGAGTCGCACCTGGTCGCAGGTGATCTCCTGGAAGACGCGGAACTGCGAATCGAGGGTCTTGGCCTGGTGGTGGAGCAGGAGATCGCCACTGGTTTCCGAGAGCGAAGGAGCGCCGGAGACGACGACGACTGGCGAAGATTCGGCATAGGCACCGGCGACCGAGTTCACGAGGTTGAGCGCACCGGGCCCGTAGGTCACCAGGGCAACACCGAGCTCGCAGCGGAACCTCGACGAGGCGTCGGCTGCAAACCCGACGCCCGGCTCGTGGCTCATCGTGTAGAGCGGGAGGATCCGGGTCTCTTCGAGGATCCGGAAGATCGGCAGGGCGAAGTCTCCGGGAATCCCGAAGACCTCTCCGGCGCCGTGCGCCTTCAGTGCGTGCGCCAACGCCTCCGCTACGCGCATCCTGCTCCTCCAAGGGCCGCGCCCTGCCTTGCGACACGACGGGGGGGATCCCTGACCACGAACCGCGAGGTAGGGATCGAAGATACAGGGAGGCGCCCGTGGGTCGTCTCGGGATCTCGAATAGGAGTGAATACCCACTGATCGACACGGAAGGCTCTGCCAGGGCGACGGGCGGGCTCCCGTGGCTCTGGACAGGCCCCCCCAGGTGGCTAGAATATGAATGCGTTCATCTTTTTTGGGGCACGCGGAATGACGGGGCGACGCGAGCTGCAGAAGGAGGGGCGAAGGCGCCGCATCCTCAAGGCGGCCAGCCAGCTCTTCGAGACCCGCGGCTACGAGGCCACGGGCATGGGCGACATCGCCCGCCGGGCCCGCCTCGCGGTGGGCACCCTCTACAACTACTTCCCCTCGAAGCCCGAGATCGCGCTCGCGGTCGTGCGTGGGAGGACCAGCGAGGCGCTCAGCGAGGGCGAGGCTGTGGTCAAGCGACCGGACGCGGATCCGGTGACGGCCGTGACCGCACTCTTCGACCTCTACCTCGACACCTTCTGCCACTTCGAGCGGAGTCTCTGGCGCGAGATCCTCGCCGCCGCCATGACCGATCCAGAGGGCCTCGGCGCGGCCTTCTTCGCCCAGGACGCGCGGCTCCTGCAGCAGCTCGACGCGCTCCTCCGCGAGCTTCGGAGTCGTCGCAGCCTCGGCCCCGACGCCGATTCGGGCCGGGGCGCGATCACCCTCTACGGCGTCTACATCACCTGGTTCATGGCCTATCTCGCCAACGAATCCACTTCGCTCCAGGCCGTGCATGCGGAGCTGCGCGAGGGCATCCGCATCGTGATGCAAGGCCTGGCCCGGCCTGCCCGGCCCTCCGGGGCCGACCCGAAGGCGGGATTCCCTCGCAACGCCGGGAAGACCCGGCAGGAGGACTCCCCATGAAGACCGAAGACGCACTCGGCGAGTTCCTGGCCGCGAACCAGCTCGCGAAGAGGGGCAGTGGTCGGGAGGAATGGTATGCGGACAAGTGGTTCTACACCCCCATCCTCGGCGTGCAGGTGCCCTTCTTCCCGCACTTCGGCTTCCGAAGGGGCCTACCCGCGCACGACACCCACCACATGCTGAACGGCTATCCCACCAACTGGGTGGGCGAATGCGAGACGGCCGCGTGGGAGCTCGCGAGCGGCGGCTGCGGGCCCCACATCGTGTACTGGGTCGATCGGATCCTCTTCCTCGCGATCGCCCTCGCGATCGCACCCCTCCGGAGCCTGCGGGCCTGGCGCCGGGGCTGGAGCCAGCAGAATCTCTATCGCTTCGATCCCGACCAGCTGCTAGCAATGGACCTCACCGATGTGAGTCGTCACATCTGGATCGGATCCGGCGCGACCTCCGACCCATAGGAACAGAGGAATGATCAAGCACGAGCTGAACGAGGGCTTCCACTGGCAGGACCACGAGGGGCCCTTCCGTCTGATCACGGCCGAGCAGGCGCGCCAGTTCGACGAGCAGGGCTTTCTCGTCTTCGAGGAGATCTTCGACGCGGACACGATCGAAGCCCTGACCGGGGAGCTCGACCCCCTCGAGCGCGAGTTCGAAGCGCTGCTCGACGAGCGCTTCGGCGGGAAGATCTTCATCGCGCGATCGGGAGAGATCACCTTCGCTCCGCACATGGTGACCCGCTCGCCGAAGGCGAGGGAGTTCACGCACTCGGCCTTCTTCCGCGACCTGGCTCACGACCTGCTCGGGAGAGACGTCCGCCTCTACTGGGATCAGACCGTGTACAAGAAGCCGCGTACGCCGGACGGCTTCCCCTGGCATCAGGACAACGGCTACACCTACGTCGATCCGCAGCAGTACCTGACCTGTTGGGTCGCGTTGACCGACGCCGACCTGGAGAACGGCTGCCCGGTCGTCGCCCCGGGCCTGCACCGGGAGGGAACCTGGGCCCACGAGCAGACCGAGCTCGGCTTCGACTGCGGGGTGGACGAGGCCGGGCTCGAGCCGATCGCGGCTCCGGTCCGGGCGGGGGGAGTCGTCGTCTTCTCCTCACTCACCCCCCACAAGACCGGCCCCAACCTGACCGCGGACCGGACGCGCAAGGCCTACATCGTCCAGTTCGCGCTGGACGGCGCCCACGTCCTCGAGCGGCAGGAGGGCAGTACCGTGCGGAGAGCTTGTAACGCACCGGACAGGCAGTACCCGATCCTCATCGACGGCGAGGAAGCCGCGCACGGTCCCTGAGCAGCCGGCGCCTTCTACGGTGTGAAGGACGAGGGCGGGGCGGTGGCGTGGGCTTCGGAGACCGCCGCCTCGCGTCCGTCACGACGCTCAGCGATCCCCGCTCTCCTCCGCCCCTGCCGCCCTGCGCATCGAGGCGACCTGCCCGTCCTCCCTTCCCAGGAGGACGTCGTTGTAGTGCCGCTCGCCCCGGTGGTGGTGGGCTCCCTTCTTGGCGAAGCCCATCAACAGGCTCACCCGGTAGGGCCCCTCCTTGGCGGTGGGAGGCGGTGTGCCGTGCATGACGTCTCCGAAGTGGAGCGAGACGTCGCCGGGCTCGGCCGCCACGGCCACGGAGCCGGCAACCGATTCGTGGGGCGCGGCGAAGGCGTAGCTGGCGCGGTGGGAGCCGGGAAGCACGCGCAGCTCGCCCATCTCCGGCGTCGCCGGGGTCAGGTAGATCTGGCAGACGCAGCCCGGGCAGTTCAATGCGTGCCCTCCCATGCCGCAGTCCCGGTGCCAGGGGAGGTTCGTGATCCCCTCCACCGCGTTGGGGTACTTCCACAGGACCGAGACCCCATCCTCGCCCTCGGAGGGCAGATCGAGATCTTCATCCGGGATCTCGCCGATCCGCAGGATCCGCGGATCTCGCGCCAGACTGCGCATGACCGGCAGGACGGCAGCCTCGGTCACGCGCGAGAGCAAGACCTCCCCTTCGTCGGTCTTCCCCCACCACGACTTCTGGTCCCCTTCGACGGCCCGCTCGCCGGCCAGATCGGCCTCCCTGCGCAGTGCCGCGACTTCGTCGTCGGAGAAGACCCCCTTGACCAGGATGTAGCCGGCCACACGCATGAAGGCCCTCATCTCCGCGGGATCGTCGTCGAGCCCGAAGGCGCGCCCCGGATCCAGGGCCTGGCCGACCTCGTCGCGCAGCGGCGCCGCGGGATCGTGGACCGGGATGCCCTGGTAGAGGGCGCGCAGCGCGGGCTCCCACATCACGAAGGACATCAGGTCTCCGCGCAGGCTCCGCGCGCGCTCCGCGTAGATGAGGCCGGGCGCGGACTCGAGATCGTGGACCAGCCCCTCCCACGACTCGCGATCCAGGCCGACCACGGTCTCGGCCGCGTCGTCACCCGGCACGATCCGGAGACCCCGATCCTGCGGCTGGTAGGTGAAGGCGCTACCGCCCTCGATCCGGAACGCCAGGGATCCGCGGCGGGCGGCCTCGGGAGCGGCCAGCTCCCCCCGCCCCTCGGCCACGAGGCGCGGAAGCTCCTCGCGGTGGTACTCGTCGAAGTCCAGGCGTCGGAATCCCTCGGTCATGGCGGCCTCCAGACGGCGATATCTGGAGTCTACACCCCGTGGGAGCGCTTCCGCCGGCACGCGCAGGCCGGGCGGAATCGGCGGCCCCGGCGAGGGACCGCCGACCCGGAGGCCGGGAAACTAGGAGGCCATGGGCGCATTCACGCCCGGGATCTCGAGGATCTCCTCGCCCGCTTCTTCCCTGTTCTTGAGCACATCCAGGAAGAGCGCAACGAGCTCCTCCGGCGGCGGCGCGGCCGGCTCCTCGACCGAGTCCTTGCGGTTCTCGTAGCGCAGCAGGTCCATCTTCTCGTAGGCCGCCCGCACCCGCGGCGTCAGCAGCCCCAGCCGCTTCAGGTTCGGGACGATCTTGGAGAAGGTCATCTGCCGGAAGCCCTTCATGAAGGGCGTGTGGTTGGCCCAGTCGGCCCACGTCTTCACGTCCCAGCCCATTCGCTCGAAGACCTGATCCATCATCAGCCGCTCGCGCAGGAGGTGAGACGCCTCGATCACGAAGTCCTCGCGCTCGCGCAGATCGCTGTCGTCGAACTCGTTGGTGTAGAGACCGTCCAGGGAGAGGACACCGAAGGCCACGTGGCGGGCCTCGTCGCGGATCACGTTGCTGGTGATCTCCTGGATCAGGGGCTCACCCGCCATCATCATCTGCATCATCCCGAAGGCGGCCAGGGCCAGCCCCTCCACCATCACCTGCATGCCCAGGCAGGTCATGTCCCACTTGGGCGTGGTGACGATCTCCTGGAGCAGGGTGGCCAGGCTCGGGTGCACCTCGTAGGAGATGCCGAGCTTCTCGGTGAGGTAGCGGTGGTAGACCTCCACGTGCCGCGCCTCGTCCATGACCTGGTTGGAGGCGTAGAACTTGGCCTCCTCCGTCGGTGCGCACAGCACGATCTTGGCGGTGGCGACCATGGCGCCCTGCTCGCCGTGGAGGAACTGGGAGAGCATGAAGGCGTTCATGTGGAGCTGGAGCTCGGCGAGCTCCTGCGGGCCGAGCTCCTTGGGCGGCTTCATCATCTGGTTCATCATCGCGCCGAAGCCGCCCCCGGTGACGCGGTCCTTCATGATCTGCTCGATGTTCACCTCCTGGGACCAGTCCAGCTCCGAGGCGTTCCAGGTGGCCTTCTTGCCCTTCTCGTAGAGGTCGAGGAGGGGCTTCCGCTCCAGCGCGTACTCCCAGTCGAAGATCGTGGTGAGGGTCGAGTCGACGCTCTGGTGGGTACCGGCGGAGGGGATCGGCACCGGGTTGGTCTGGTCATAGTTCACGACTTGGTCTCGCTTTCTGCCCGTATTGGGCTCTGTCCCGGAATCCGGGGCTTACGGCGCGCTGACGACGCCGGCGAAACCGACGTAGGAAAGGAAGCTGCGTTCGATCTCGCGGCCGAGCTCCGCGTCCGAGAGGGTGCGGCCACCCGCCTGGGTCTCTCCCGTGACCGTTCGCTGGAAGACGAGGCTCAGGGCGAACTGCACGCCCAGGTCGATGGCCAGCTCCGGGTCGGGATGTCGGAGCTGGTCCCGCCTCGGGTACAGGACGTTGGAGATGCGCTCCGAGACCCGGCGCCGGAAGCGCAGCGCTTCCTCGCGGAACTCCTCGTCGTGCACCGAGCGCGCGACGAAGGCCAGGATCAGGTTGTGACGCGCGCGCGCGACCGAGATCAGCTCGGCCACGCAGGCCGAGACGATCTCCGGGATCTCGGCCCGGATCCAGCGCTCGGTGTCCGAGATCCGCTCGACGCGAAGCGCCAGCTCCTGGAAGAAGCGCTCTTCGAGCGCGCGAAGCAGCTCGTTCTTGTCCTTGAAGCGCGCGTAGAAGCCGCCCACCGACGACCCGGCACGCCGCACGATCTCCGGAATGGAGGCGTCCGCCAGGCTCTTCTCTTCGATCAGCGACTCGGCTGCATCCAGGATCCGGTAGAGCGTGGCCTCGCTGCGGGTCTGCTTGGGGCGGGCGACGCTCTTCAGGGGTTGTGCGGATCGGGCTGCGGCGGCGCGTGCGACCATCTCGGGGAATCCTCAAATGAGAATTAGAATCCGAATATGGTTCTAATTCTAGGATGCTGCGGATGGGTTCGCAAGCCGATTCGCCAGCTTGTTCGGACTACCCCTCGGGGACGTGCCCGATCGCCGAGGCCTCCGCGGCCAGGAAGGCGGACAGCCTGGCGACGAGCTCCCTGAAGAAGGGCATCGGCTCCTCCCTCTCGAGGCACTTCCGCAGCTCGGGAACCCAGCGCCCGGGGTGCCGGGCGACGAAGTCGCGTTCCGCGCGCTGCCATGGCTCGGGATCGGTCCCCGCCTCCAGCGCCTGGGCTTCGCGGAACGCCAGGAAGTGGAGGAATTCGAGCTGGGTGGTGAGGTGATCGGGCAGCTCGTTGGGATCCTGCGACAGGGTCAGCCCAAAGAAGTTGTAGAAGCGGAGTGCCTCTTCCATCGTCTTCATCCGATTCCCGAAGTACATGCCGCCAAAGAGGGGACACGGAGGGGAGCCGGCCGCCACGTCGAAGAGCCGGGTGAACTCCACCGGGAGGTCGTCCTCATCCCCCGCGTCCTGGAGAGCGGCCCAGTTCGCCTCTTCCTCGACCTTCGGATCCACCGCGAGCAGGGCCTCCCGCAGCTGCCCGGCGAGTGCGCCCGAGCGAATCACCTGGTTCTGCTCCCCGTCCGGATACTGGAAGATCTGGACGAAGACGCTGTACACCAGGCTGCGCGCGGCCGCGTGCCTGGCCGCGGCGCTCTGCATCCCCCCGAGAGACTCCTCGCTCACGAACGCACCCTCCCCGTCCCCCTCCAGGTCCGGAACGTCGAGCCTACGCGACTCGCCCTCACGTCTCGTCCGCGGGCTCGATGGCGCCGGCCTCGAGGGCAGCGTCGATCTCCTCCCGCGTCATGCCCAGCAGTGTGCCGAACACGTGCTCGTTGTCCTGGCCCATCGCAGCGCCCGCCCGCCCGCTGCCACCGGGCGTGCCGGTCAGCCCGAGCGGAATGCCGGTGGCCGTCACGCTCCCCTTGACCAGGTGCTCCACCTCCTCGAAGAAGCCGCGGGCCGCGAGGTGGCCATCGCGCCGGGCCAGATCCTCCACGTTCTGCACGACACCCGCCGCGATCCGGGCCTCCTGCAGCGCGTTCATCAGCTCGACCTCCGTGCGGTCGCGGGTGGCCTGGGCGATCTCCGCATCCAGTGCCTCGACGTGCTCGAGCCGGGCAGCCAGCGACGTGAATCTCGGATCCTCCAGCCACTCGGGCCGGCCCAGGACGGCGCAGAGGCGCTGCCACTCCGCGTCCGTCGAGACGGTGATCGCGCACCAACGGTCCTCGCCGAGGCAGGGGTAGCAGCCGTGCGGTGCGGCATCGCGCGAGCGGTTGCCCAGCCGCACGGGCTCCTGGCCGAGGGCGAGGGCTTCCATCATCACCTCGCCGATACCCGCCACGGTCGCCTCGTACTGGGAGAGGTTGATGTACTGCCCCCCCCCCCCCCGCCGCCGATGGTCGAGAGCGGCCAGCACGGCGACGAGACCGTGCAGGGCGCTGATTCCGTCGGGGTACGCATACTGGGTCAGCGTGCAATCGCGGGAGGGAAAGCCCGAGAGCCGGCTCATCCCCGACAGAGCCTCGATGTTGGGGCCCCAGGTCACGTGGCTCTTGCAGGGTCCGGTGTCGCCGAAGCCGGACGAGCTGATCATGATGAGCTCGGGGTTCACGCGCTCGAGCTCCGGATAGCCCAGCCCGAGCTTGTCCATCACTCCCGCGGTGTAGTTCTCGACGACGATGTCGCTGCGCGCGACCAGGCGCTTGCCCAGCTCTACAGCGAGGGGCTGGCGGAGATCCAGGGTCACGAACTGCTTGCCGGCGTTCCAGTCCGTGAACCAGGGCGAGAGCTGGGGCTGGGTGCCCAGCTCCGGGTTCCGGGGTGGAACGTAGAGCCGCACCACGTCGGGGCGGCTCCGGGATTCCACCCGGATCACCTCGGCGCCGCACCAGGCCATGAACCGGCCGATCCAGGGACCGGCCATGGCGGCGGAGAACTCGACCACGCGGAGCCCGGCGAGAGCCTGGGCCGGCTCGCCCGTCGATCGGACATCACCCGGCATCAGATCACACCTCCTTCCTGGAGGGCTCGCAGTGCCGCCTCGGAGAGGCCGAGCTCGTCGCAGTAGACCTCGCGATTGTGCTGGCCGAGCAGGGGAGCTGGCCGGTGCATTCGCCAGGGCGTCCGGGAGTGCCGGTAGGGTGCGCCCGGGTAGGTGATGCGACCCGCCGTCGGGTGATCGATCTCCTCGAAGAAGCCGCGCGCCGCGAGATGGGGATCCTCCGTCACCCCCGCCGCGGGTTGCACCGGCGTGACGGCGATGTGGCGGCCCTGTCCCTCCCGATAGGCCTCTTCGACACTGAGCTGTGTCATGAGGTCCGAGATGAAGAGGTCCAGGAGCTCGCGGTAGGGAAGCCGGTTCGAGGACGGCCCGTCGAACATCGGATCGAGGATCTCCTCGTTGCCGGTCACCTCGTGAACCCATCGCGCCAGCGCGGCCCAATGCAGCGGGCGATTGACCATCAGGTACACGCTCCCATCCCGGCAGGCGTAGGCGCCCGAAGGAACCGACGCGAACAGGCCCGTCCCCCGACGCTTGGGGATGATCCCGTCGTCGAGCCATTTTCCGACCCCGCAGATGTGCGAGAGAGAGGCCACCACCTCCTGGACCGAGATGTCGACGTGCTGGCCTTCGCCGCTCTGCGAGCTGGCGAGCAGGGCGATCAGGCTGCTGGCCGCCGCAACGCTTGCGGCCGCGACGTGGGCCTGGTGGCCGGCGAGTCGCACCGGCGGATCCTCCTCGTCCCCGGTGACGTGCATCGCACCGGACATCGCGCTCGCCACCAGGTCCGAGGACTGGAAGCCCCGGTGAGGGCCCGTCTGCCCGAAGCCGGTGATGGAGGTCAGGACCAGACGGGGGTTCGCCCGCCGGAGGCTCTCCCACCCCAGACCCAGGCCCTCGAGGGTGCCCGGCGCAAGGGCCTCGATGACGAGGTCGGCGCCACTCGCGAGCCTTGCGAAGAGGGCCCGGCCCTCCTCCTTCTGGAGATCGAGCGTCGCCCCCCGCTTGCTGGTGTTCAGATAGAGGAAGGAGAGGCTCTCCTCCCGCCCCGAGCTGCCGCCGACCCGCGGTGGTCGGCTCCGGCCCTGGTCCCCGAGGGGAGGCTCCAGCAGGACCACGTCCGCGCCCAGGTCGGCCAGGAGCTTTCCGCAGTAGGCGCCCTTCGCGTCGGCGAGCTCGATGACCCGCCGCCCCGTCAGGGCGCCGCTGGGACCGGTCGCCATGGTTCCTCCCCTGGCCTTCGAGAGCCCCCCGTCTCACGTGCGGGGAACAGCCTTGACGTACCCTAACTCAAGAGTAAGATACTAGCATGAGAGTCAGTTCAGCGACGCCTCCGCGTCGCACCGCCCAGGTCACGGAAGAGACCCGGGAGCTGATCCTGATGGCGGCGGAGACCGAGTTCGCCGCCTCCGGATTCGCGACGGCGCGCCTGGCGGACATTGCCGAGCGCGTCGGGATCACCCGCGCGGCGGTCATCTATCACTTCCGGGACAAGGAGGCGCTGTACGACAGCGTACTGGAGGCGGCCTTCGAGCCCCTCAGCGAGCGGATCCAGGCCTCGGTGACCGAGCCCGGCTCGAGCGCCGAGCGGATCGAGCGCGTGATCGGAGCCTGGTTCGACTACGCCACGGACCGTCCTACCCTGGGGCGCCTCTTCATTCGCGAGGTGGCGTCGGCGGAGGGCAGCCTGCGGCCCGAAGTCGAGCGATTGGCGGCTCCCATGTTCGCAGCCTTCCTGAACACCATCGAGCAGGGTCTGCGCGACGGCGAGTTCCGGGCGGGCAATGCCGTCCAGGTGGCGAACATCCTCTCGGGGGCCACGATCTGGCTGACCAGCGGAGCTCACTTGATGGGCGTAGACGACAACGAATCCGTCGCGGAACGGCTCGCGCAGTACCGCGACGAGCTGACCGGGGTCGCCCGTTACCTGTTGGGCATCCGCCCCCAGGGCGAGCCCGAAGAGAACCCGAGCGATTGATCCGGTGCCCGATTGATCCGGTGCCTGGACACCGCGTCGCCAACAGCGATGGGGGACGAAGGAGACCATGATGGAAGCCAGCTCGACGAGCTTTGACCACACCGTCGACGTCCTGGTCGTCGGCTCCGGAGCCGGGGCCATGACGGCGGCCCTGCGGGCCCATGACCGGGGCGCGAGCACGCTCCTGATCGAGAAGACCGACCGCTACGGCGGCTCGTCGGCGATGTCCTCCTGCCTCTTGTGGATCCCGAACAACCACCTGATGGCGGCAGCGGGTGTGCCCGACACTCCGGAGGAAGCCTGGAGCTACATGAAGGGCACCACCGCCGGCGCCGTCTCGGACGATCGGCTGGAGGCCTTCCTCGAGAACGGCCCCAAGGCACTCGAGTACCTCTCCGACGAGACGCGTGCCGAGTTCATCTCCCTGCCCGAGTACTGCGACTACTACCCGCGGGTTTCGGGCAGCAAGCCGGGCGGGCGCTCGGTCGAGCCGGAGCACTTCGACGCGCGCCAGCTGGGTGAAGACTTCGCCCGCATGCGCGACCAGAACCCCCAGATGCAGATCATGGGGCGTCTCGGGATGACGGCCGTCGAGGCGCGCATGACCATGACCGGACAGCCGGGCGGCATGGTGCTCTTCGCGAAGCTCATCCTCAAGTACCTGATGGACATCCGCTGGCGCCTCCGATCCCCGCGCGACCGGAACCCCTCGGGTGGCAACGCATTGATCGGCATGCTCCGCCTCTCGCTGATGGATCGCGAGATCCCGCTCTGGCTCGAAGCCCCGGCGCGCGAGCTGATCGTCGAAGACGGACGCGTGACCGGCGTCGTGGCATCGAAGGACGGAAAGCAGATCCGCATCGGAGCGACGCGCGGCGTGATCCTCGGCGCAGGCGGCTTCGAGGGCAACCAGGCCATGCGCGAGAAGTACCTGCCGGCACCGACCCGCAAGGAGTGGACCTGCGGAAACCCGCACAACACCGGCGACATCATCGAGATGGGCCAGAAGCTCGGCGCCGGCCTCGATCTCATGGACGACGCCTGGTGGGGGCCGACCACCGTCGTGCCCGGAGAGGACCTGGCGCGCTTCCTCGTGATCGAGAAGTCGCTGCCGCGCAGCATCCTCGTGAACAAGAAGGGCCAGCGCTTCACGAACGAGGCAGCACCCTATCTCGACATCGTGAATGCCATGTACGAGAAGGACAGCCCGGACTCGCCCTGCGTGCCGGCCTATTTCGTGTTCGACGCCACCTACCGGAAGAAGTACATCTGCGGCCCGCTCTTGCAGGGCTCGGCCCAGCCCGACTGGATGGCGCGGAAGCTCTTCAAGCAGGGCTACCTCAAGAAGGCCGATACCCTCGACCAGCTCGCCGCCCAGCTGGGCGTGGACGCCGAGGGACTGAAGGAGTCGGTGGCGAGGAACAACGAGCACGCCCAGACGGGCAAGGACCCCGAATACCAACGCGGCGAGACGATCTACGATCGCTACTACGGCGACGCGGAGGTCACGCCGAACCCCTGCATCGGTCCGATCGATACCGCCCCCTACTACGCGATCGAGGCCTTCCCGGGCGAGCTCGGCACGAAGGGAGGGCTCACGGTCGACGCCCGGGCGCGGGTGATCAACGAGGCGGGCGAAGTGATCCCGGGGCTCTACGCGATCGGCAACTGCTCCTCCTCGGTGATGGGCCGCAGCTATCCCGGCGCGGGTGCCACGATCGGGCCGGCGACCACCTTCGGCTACGTGGCCGCCAACGACGCGACGGAGAAGTGAGCGTGGGTTTCCGCGTCCAGACGGTGATCCTCGGGCCCGACACCGACCAGTACGCCGGTGACGGGCAGGGCACCACCGACATCGCCGGCATCGCCGCCGCGGCTCGCCGATGCGAAGAGCTGGGCTTCGACGGCGTGACCGCACCGGAGGCCGGCCACGACCCCTTCCTGCCCCTGGTCGTCGCGGCCGAGCACACGGAGCGCGTCAAGCTGGGCACGAACGTGGCGATCGCCTTTCCGCGCAGCCCCCTGGTCACGGCCCAGCTCGCGTGGGACCTGCAACACCTCTCCGGGGGCCGCTTCCAACTGGGCCTGGGCACGCAGGTGAAGGGACACGTCGTGCGGCGCTACGCCTCCGAGTGGACCGACCCCCCCGGCCCTCGTATGCGCGAGTATCTGCTCTGCATGAAGGCGATCTTCGAGACCTTCCAGACGGGCGCGAAGCCGGACTTCGACGGCGAGCACTACCACTTTACGCTGATGAACCCCTTCTTCAACCCGGGCCCCAT
>NYZB01000167.1 GCA_002687015.1 Deltaproteobacteria bacterium | reverse complement strand
GTAGGCGACACGCTGTCCACGCGCTGCGCGGGCCACCCTGTCCCGGCCGAGCCATTCTGAGGAATGAACCCCGCCCCGCCGCGCGTCAAAGCAAGGAGCGAAGCGGCCCCCGCGTCGGCCGAACGGGTCGGGGGGGCAAGAGCACGGAGAGGAGGTCCCGCTCGACCCCTCTACAGCTCGATCGATTCCTCGACGAGCATCACGGGGATCCCGTCGTCGACGACGTAGAGGACCTTGCCATCCTCTCGCACCAGCCCCTCCACGATCTCGTCCCCGACGGCCTCGCCCCCGCGATTGCGAAGGGACCCGTCGCGGACGCCGGCGTTGAGCTTCTCCAGCTGCTCGGCACTCGCCAGGGCGACGGGCTGCTTGGTCTCGGGGCAGACCAGGATCTCGACGAGTTCGCTGCTCACCTGGGGCATGGCGGGTCTCCTCGCTCCGCTAGCGGAGCATGCTCGACGGATAGTCCAAGATACGTCGGGCCACGATCAGCTGGTTGATCTGCTGGGTGCCCTCGTAGATGTCGTTGATCTTGGCGTCGCGTAGCCACTTCTCGACCAGGAGCTTCTTGGAATAGCCCCTGGGGCCGAGCAGCTCCACCGCCTTCTGGGTGATGCGTGTGACGGCGAGCCCGGCCTTGGCCTTCGCCATCGAGGCTTCGAGGCTGTTCGGGCGGCCCCGGTTCATCATCGAGGCGGCGCGCCAGGTGAGGAGCCTGGCGGCCTGGAGCTCGGCCTCCATGTCGATGGCGTCGCGCTCGAGGGCCGTCTGCTCGGCGGGCGGCGCGTCGTAGCGGAGCTCGATGCCGTGGTGCTCGAGCTCGGAGAGCACGTAGTCGAGGGCGGCCCGTCCCACGCCGACGGCCATGGCGGCCACGATCGGGCGGCTGGCGTCGAAGGTGGCCATGGCGCCCTTGAAGCCCTTGTCGCCGGAGGATTTCGCCTGGTCCTTCTTGCGGACCTCGGCGCTGCCCAGCAGGTTGTCGCTCGGAACCCGGCAGTTCTCGAAGCTGAGCGTCGCCGTGTCCGACGCGCGGATGCCGAGCTTGTTCTCGAGACCGACGAGGGTCATGCCCTCGGTTCCCGCCGGCACGACGAAGGCCTTGATGCCACCCCGGCCGGCCGACTTGTCGATCGTGGCCCAGACGACCACGAAGCCACCTTCGGCCTGGGAGGCTCCCTCTCCGCCGGTGCAGAAGATCTTGGTGCCGTTCAGCACCCAGTCGTCGCCGTCCCGGGTGGCGGTGGTCTGGATCGCGGCGCTGTCCGAGCCGGCATTGGCCTCGGTGATCGCCATCGCACCCCAGGCCGGCGGGCCGTCGCCCTGGAAGACGGAGAGGAAGCGCTTCTTCTGCTCCTTGGTTCCGGCCGCGCCGACGGCCGAGCCGCCCAGCCCCGCGAAGGGAGTGCGCAGGTAGAGCCCGGCGTCGCCCCAGCAGAGCTCCTCGGTCTGCACGCAGACCTGGATGAAGCCGTCGCTCTCGCCCGCCTTCCCCGGGATGCTCTTGCGCCCCTGCTTCCAGTACCAGTCGACCCACTCCGTCGGCAGATCGTGCTCCTGCAGATCGTACTTGCGCGAGATCGGCCGCAGGTGCTCGACGGCCATCGCGCGAAAGTGATCCCTGGCGAGGCGCGTCGTCTCGGACATCTCGAAGGAGATCGGCATCGGGGAGGCCTCCCTAGACCAGGGCCAGCGCTTCGAAGGCGGCGAAGCCCCGGGCGTTGCGGAGGTGGAGCTCGGGCAGGTAGTCGCGGATGTAGCCGTGCCCGCCGAAGACCTGCACGGCACCGTCGGCGGCCTCGAGGGCGACCCTTCGCACCTGCTGGTAGGCGAGGGTGGCCTCGCGCAGGGCCGGCAGGCCCTGATCGAGGCGCCAGGCCGCCTCCCAGGCGAGCAGGCGCGCGGCGTCGATCTCGATGGCCATGTCGGCGAGCTTGAACGCGATCGCCTGCTTCTGGGCGATCTTCACGCCGAAGGCCTCGCGCTCCTTGGCGTAGTCCCGGGCCACTTCGAAGGCGGCGCGGGCCACGCCGACGGCGGTGGCCGCAAGGGCGACACGACCGCGTGTCACGAGGGCGCCCAGGTCGGAGCCCTCGTTGCCACCCAGGCGGGCTTCGGCCGGGACCCTGACGCCCTCGAGCCTCAGCTCCACCGTCGGTAGGGCTTGGATCCCCATGTTCTGCTCCCGTTCCGCGCGCAGCCCCTTCGCTTCGCGCGGCACCAGGAAGCCCTGGGGATGGCCATCCTCGTCGGCGAACACGAGTACGGTGTCGTCGCCCTCCTGCCACGGCACGAGGCACTTCGCTCCGTCGAGGACGTAGTCTCTGTCGTCTCTGTGCGCGGAGGTCCTGGGCCGGAAGGGATCCGCGCCGAAGCGCGGCTCCTGCAGGGCCAGGGAGCCGGGGACGAAGGAGCCCCCCGCATAGCGCGGGAGCAGCTCGGCCTGTTGGGCCTCGGTTCCGTAGTCGACCACGGGGAGGGCGACGAGGCCCGGTGAGAGGATGGCCAGGGCGAGGGAGAGGTCTCCCCAGGCCAGCTCCTCCGCGATCAGCGCGCTGGTCACGGCGCTGCGCTCGCCACCCCCGCCCTGCGCCTCGGGCAGGGCGGGGGCGACCAGCCCCAGCTCGTGGGCCTGGGCGAGCAGGCCGTCCGGGAGCTTGCCCGACTCGTCGGCCTCCCTGGCCAGCGGGCGGATCTCCTGCTCCGCGAACTGGCGCACGGTCTCGACGATGAGCTGCTGCTCCTCGCTGGGCTCGAAGTCGAGCATCGCGCGGTCAGATCCGCTCGAGGATCGTCGCGATGCCCATGCCGCCGCCGATGCACATGGTGACGAGGCCCGTGGTCTTGTCCTGACGCTCGAGCTCGTCGATCAAGGTGCCGATCAGCATCGCTCCGGTCGCACCGAGGGGGTGGCCCAGGGCGATGGCGCCGCCGTTGGGGTTCACCTTGCCGTGGTCGAGGTCGAGATCCTTCATCACCTTGAGCGGGATCGCGGCAAAGGCCTCGTTGATCTCGATCAGCTCGACGTCGCCCACCTCCATGCCGGCCTTCTTCAGGCACTTCCGGGTGGCCGGGGTCGGCGCGGTCAGCATGATCACCGGCTCGTCGGCCGCCGTGGCCGTGGCCAGGATGCGCGCACGCGGCTTCAGGTCGTGGGCCCTCGCGTACTCGGGCGTGGCCAGCAGCACGGCCGCCGCACCGTCGACGATGCCCGAGGAATTGCCGGCCGTGTGGACGTGCCGGATCTCCTCGACCTGCGGGTACACCGAGCGCGCCTTCTCGTCCATGGTGCGGTCGTGACCCTTCTGGGTGTAGGCGCCCATGCCTTCGAAGGAGGGCTTCAGCTGGCCCAGGGTTTCGACGGTGCCGCCGGGTCGCGGATGCTCGTCGCGGTCGAGGGCCACCTGACCTTCGGCGTCCCTGACCGGGATCAGGCTGCCACCGAAACGGTCCTCCTTCTGGGCGATCTCGCAGCGGCGCTGGCTCTCGGCGGCGAAGCCGTCGACGTCCTCGCGGCTGAAGCCCTCGAGGGTGGCGATCAGGTCCGCCGAGATGCCCTGGGGCACCAACGGATGGAGTGCGGAGAGCTGGGGGTCGTTGCCGTCGAGACCACCGCCCGAGGAGCCCATGGGCACGCGGGACATCGATTCGACGCCTCCACCGATGACCAGGTCCTGCTGGCCGGACATCACGCCCATCGCGGCGAAGTTCACGGCCTGCTGGCCCGAGCCGCAGAAGCGATTCAGGGTGACGCCGCTCGCCGTAGTGGGATCCCAGCCCGCGGCCAGCACGCCATTGCGCGCGATGCAGGCCGCCTGCTCGCCGAAGGCCGAGACGCATCCGGCCACCACGTCCTCGACGTCCGCCGGATCGAAGCCGTTGCGGTCCTTGAGCGCGTTCAGGGTCTGGCCCAGCAACTGCTGGGGGTGCACTCCGGAGAGGGCGCCCGTGTCCTTCTTGCCCTTGCCGCGCGGCGTGCGGACGGCGTCGACGATCCATGCTTCACCCATGAGGGTCTCCTTCGTGCCCGGCCAACGAGTTGGGAATCGCCGCCTGCGGTCAGTCCACCCCACATCGGGCACCGGGGGGTCGGGCTGCGCGGCGAGAAAATTGGCAGCCCCCTGGGGGCAGCGGCGCGGATGGTATCCGATCGCAGCGAGCCGCGCATCGCATCCCGGGGCGGTCCATGTCACCGCCAGAACAGCGGTTTACCTCGCTGGGAGAGTTTCCCCAGGGTTGACGCACGCAGGCTGAAGACCTAATGAACGTGCGCCTGCGCGCCCCTGCAGGGTGCGTTCGGGTCCCTTCCAGTCGCATCCGGTTCGCCCTCACCGGGAGATCCGGGCGCTGGTCGGGCGTCGTTCGACACACGGCACATCGACCCATTCAATCGCAGGGGGCGCCTCGTACACGTCATGGGAACGCAACGCTTGCCCCGTCGTTGCACTGGTCTCTTCGCAGCTCTCGTCCTGGTGGGAGCCCTCCTCGTCACCGCGGTCGCTGAGCCCGCCTCGGCGGACACCGCCCGACGCGCATCGAGCATCTGTGAAGCGCAGGAGCTGAAGGCTCTCGCGGCCGAGGATCCGCACCTCGTGATCGAGATCCCGGAGGAGTTCGACAAGGCCTTCCCCCCCCTCGAGGCCTGCCGCTCCCACGAGGCCGCCTGGGATCCGGCTGCCGAGGGCCCTCTCCAGCCGATCCCCTTCAGCCACAAGCACCACGCGGGCGATTGGAAGATCGACTGCCAGTACTGCCACTCGGGCACCGACCGCTCGCGCGCAGCGGGTGTTCCGTCGGTCGAAGTCTGCATGGGCTGCCACGAGCAGTTCGGCCCGGAGTACGACACGCTCGAGGGCATCCAGATCCTCAAGCAGTACTGGGCCGAGCAGAAGTCGATCCCCTGGGTGCAGATCCACCGCATGCCCGAGCACGTGAAGTTCCAGCACCAGGCTCACGTGCGTGCCGGCTTCGAATGCCAGACCTGCCACGGCCCCGTCGAGTCCCTCGACAAGCTGTATCTCGTGCCCGACACCAAGTGGTGGCAGTACGGACTGCCCACCCAGAAGCTCGAGATGGGCTGGTGCGTCCTGTGCCACCGAGACAACGGCGCGTCGCAAGACTGCCTGACCTGCCACTACTAGGAATCTAGGACCCTCGGATGCCTGAGACCTCTCGCCGCGATTTCCTGAAGCTCGCCACTGCGAGTGCTGGCGCAGTCGCTGCGAGCGGCTGCTACGACCACGTCGAAAAGCTGATCCCCTACGTCGTGCAGCCCGAGGAGATCACCCCGGGAATCCCGGTGGTCTATGCCTCCACCTGCCAGGAGTGCCCGGTCGCCTGCGGTGTGCACGTGAAGACCCGGGAAGGGCGCCCCATCAAGGTCGAGGGCAATCCCGAGCACCCGATCAACCAGGGTCGCCTGTGCGCGCGAGCCCAGGCCTCCGTCGGCCGCACCTATCATCCCGATCGCTACCAGGGTCCGATGCGGCGCGGCGAGAGCGGCGCGCTGGAGAAGGTCTCCTGGGAGGACGCGATCGCGACCATCCGGGATGCGATCCAGGCCGCTCCCGGTCGCACCCACGTCCTGGGTGGCAACACGGGCGACACGCTTTCCGCCTTGGTCGACAGGATCGTCTCGGCAACGGGCGCCGGCGGTCGCACGATCTACGAGCCCTTCAGCAACCAGACCCTCCGCGAGGCCTCGCGCAAGGTCTTCGGTGTCGCCAGCGAGCCGATCTTCGACGTCTCCGGGGCCGACCTCGTCATCGACTTCGGTTCCGAGATGCTCGAGAGCGGCATCTCACCGGTCGAGCACCAGCGAGTGTGGGCTGCCGCGCGCGACCTCGCGGCCCATGCGGATGGTGGCGCTCGCCTCGTCTACATCGGCCCGCGTCTCTCGCTCACCGCCAGCAGCTCCGACGAATGGCTGCCCGCGATTCCCGGCTCCGAGGGGCTCGTGGCCGCGGCCATTGCCCGGGTGGCCATCGAGAACGGCGCTGGGGGCGGAGCGCACCGCGGCCTCCTCTCCGGCGCCCTGGCCAGTGCGAGCGTCGACGCGGCAGCGACGGCCAGTGGCCTCGAGGCCGAACAGATCACCCGGCTCGGAAAGGCCGTGGCCCACGCGAAGAGCGCCGTGGCGCTGCCCCCGGGCGTGGCGGTCTCGAGCCGTCGCGCCATTGCAGCCACCTCCGCCGTGCTGCTGCTGAACGACGTGGCCGGCTCCGTTGGTGGCGCCGTCCGGATCCCGCCCGCGGACGACGCGGCCCACAACCGGGCCAGCTACCGCGACGTGCTCGCCCTCGGCAAGGCCATGGACGCGGGTGAGGTCGACGTCCTGCTGGTGCACGACTCGAACCCGGTCTACTCGCTGCCCAAGGCCTCGGGCTTCCAGGCGGCGCTCGCCAAGGTCAAGCTCGTGGTTTCCTTCGCTTCGATCGCGGACGAGACCAGCGAGCAGGCCCACCTGGTGCTGCCCGACCACGCACCTCTCGAGTCCTGGGGCGATGCAGCTCCCCGCAACGGCATCCGCGGTCTGGTGCAGCCCACCTTGCGACCCCTCTATGACACCCGCGCGCTGGGCGACAGCCTGCTCGACGTGGCGCGGGCCCTCGGCGACACGATCGCGAGCCAGCTCCCGAGTGGCTCCTTCCGCGGCCTCGTCGAGGCCGCATGGGCCGGCGCCGGCCTGCGCCGCTCGCTGAAGAAGGGCGGCTCCTTCGCGGCGAGTGCCCAGGCCTCCGTCGGGGCGGCGAATGCAGCGGGCCTCGAGCTCGCGGCGCCGAAGTTCACGGGCAGTGGCGACTTCACCCTCGTCGCCTTCCCCCATTCGATGCTGGGCGACGGCAGCGGAGCGGCCCTGCCCATCCTGCAGGAGATTCCCGACCCGGTGACCTCCATCGCCTGGGACAGCTGGGCCGAGGTCAGCCTCGCCACAGCCGAGAAGCTCGACGTCGAGACCGGCGACCTTCTCGCCATCGAGACCTCGGCCGGCAAGATCGAGGTGCCCGCGTACATCCGCGGCGGCATTCGCGACGACGTGGTGGCGGTGCCCATCGGCCAGGGCCACACAGTGGGTCGCTTCGCCTCCAAGGCGGGGCAGGGCCTGCCCGGGACGGCGCGCGGTGTGAACGTGGGCGACGCGCTCCCCGGCCACGTCGACGAGAGCGGCGCCCAGGCCTGGCTCACCGAGAAGGCCACCGTCACCGCGACCGGCCGCCATCGGCGGCTACCGGTGGCCCAGCCCCAGGACAACAAGCGCGAGCGCCAGCTCGGCGAGGTGATCACCCTGGCCCAGTTCCTCGAGGACGAGCCCGCGGCGGCGCAGGCCGGCCACGGGGAGCCCGCTGCAGCCGCGCATGGCGGCGGTCACGAAGCGCCCGCCGCGGACGCCCACGGGGGTGGTCACGACAAGCCCCACGAAATCCGCGAGCCCTACGACCCCGCGGACGACTCCGCGAACCAGCAACTCGAAGACGAGTTCCTGATGGAGAAGGCGATCAAGGCCTCGGAGTACCGCTGGGGCATGACCGTCGACATCGACAAGTGCACCGGCTGCAGCGCGTGCATCGCGGCCTGCTACGTCGAGAACAACATCCCGGTGATCGGCGAGGACGAATCCCGCCGGGCCCGCCAGATGGCCTGGATTCGCATCGACCGCTTCCCCGGTGAGGGCGACCGCAAGGAGCTGATCCCGGGCCGCGCCCTGGTGGGGCCGAACCACGAGAAGCTCGGCGACAGCGATGTGCGGAACGCGCCGATGTTCTGCCAGCAATGTGGCGCCGCGCCCTGCGAGCCCGTCTGCCCCGTCTTCGCGACCTACCACAACGAAGACGGGCTGAATGCGATGATCTACAACCGTTGCATCGGCACGCGCTACTGCGCCAACAACTGCCCCTACAAGGTCCGGCGCTACAACTACTTCGACAACCAGATCACGAAGTGGCACACGCCGATGGAGCTGGGGCTGAACCCGGACGTGACGGTCCGGGGGCAGGGTGTGATGGAGAAGTGCACCTTCTGCATCCAGCGCATCCAGTACGCCCGGCAGGAGTCGAAGAACGCCGGCGAGGAGCGGATCGAGGACGGTGCGGTCCAGACCGCGTGCCAGCAGACCTGTCCCTCCGGTGCGATCACCTTCGGCAACCTGCGCGACGACGAGAGCGTCGTGTCGAAGACCGCTGACGATCCCAAGCGTGGCTACCACGCGTTGCACGTGCTCAATACGCGACCCTCGGTGACCTATCTGGCGAAGGTGGTCCGGGGACCGGTCGAAGGGTGAATCGATGACGCCGCCGCCTGCCATGTCCGTCGCCGACACGATGCGCCGGGATCCGGAGCCGCCGGACAGCCAGATCAACGCCGATCTGCTCGGGGTGATGTACCACAAGCTCTCGCCGGGCTACCTGCTGCTGCTCGGTGCCGCCGTGCTCTCGGTGGTTGCTGCGGGGGCGACCTGGGTCTACCAGGTCTACATCGGCCTCGGCATCGCCGGCTACACCCACCCGGTCTTCTGGGGCGCGTACATCATCACCTTCGTGTTCTGGGTCGGTATCGCGCACGCGGGCACCCTGATCTCGGCGATCCTCTTCCTCTTCCGCGCGAAGTGGCGCAACTCCATCAACCGCGGCGCGGAGGCGATGACCGTCTTCGCGGTGCTCACGGCCGCGCAGTTCCTGGGCATCCACGTCGGCCGGATGTGGAAGTCCTACTTCATCCTTCCCTACCCGAACCAGCGCGGGCTCTGGGTGAACTTCAAGAGCCCCCTCGAGTGGGACACCTTCGCGATCTCGACCTACGCGACGATCTCGATCGTGTTCTTCTTCATCGGGCTGATCCCGGACCTCGCCATCGCGCGGGATCGCGCGACGGGTTGGCGGAAGCTGGTCTACACGGCCCTGGCACTCGGATGGCAGGGCACCACCCGTCAGTGGAAGAGCCACAGCCGCTCGGTGCTGCACTTGTCGGGCCTGGCGACGCCCCTGGTCCTCTCGGTCCACTCCGTCGTGTCCTGGGACTTCGCCATGTCCATCGTGCCCGGCTGGCACGCCACGATCTTCGCTCCCTACTTCGTGGCCGGCGCCATCTTCTCGGGCTTCTCGATGGTGGCGACCTTCTTCATCCCGCTGCGTCGGATCTACGGCCTCGAGGCCTACATCACCGACTACCACTTCGACAACATCGCCAAGTTCATCCTGCTGACGGGCTGGATCGTGACCTACGGGTACGCGAGCGAGTACTTCATCGCGTGGTACAGCGCTGTCGAACCCGAGCAGACCTCCTTCTGGCTGCGAGCCTTCGGCCCCTACTGGATCTCGACCTGGACGATGCTCTTCTGCAACTGCATCGCCCCACAGATCTTCTGGTTCAAGTGGGCGAGAACCACGCCATGGATCCTGTTCACGGTGGCCACGCTGGTGAACATCGGGATGTGGTTCGAGCGCTACGTCATCATCATCACCGGCCTCTCCCGTGAGTACAACCCGGCGGTGTGGGGCATCTACACGCCGACCTGGGCCGAACTCACGATCTTCGCAGGCAGCTTCGGCTTCTTCTCGATGCTCTTCCTGCTCTTCATCAAGATCTTCCCGGTGATCGCCATCTCCGAGGTCAAGGAGCTGGCGATCCACGAGAAGGCCCACGGAGGCGCACACTGATGCCCCCGCTCGCGGTATACGGAGGAGCAGCCTGATGCCTTCTCTCGTCGGCATCTTCGAGACGCCCGGGCCCGTCGCCGAGGCCGCCAACCGGCTGAAGGGGCGCGGCTTCCAGGATCTCGAGATCTACTCGCCGGCCGCCTTCGAGGAGCTGGACGACATCATCCTGGAGAAGCCCTCGGCCGTCCGGCTCTGGACCCTGATCGGCGGTCTCATCGGCGTGGTCACCGGCTACGGCGTGACGATCTGGATGTCGATCGACTGGCCCCTGGTCACGGGCGGCAAGCCCTTCGCCTCGATTCCGCCCTACACGATCATCGGTTTCGAGCTCGCGATCCTGTTCGGTGGCCTCGCGACCCTGCTGGGTCTCCTGGTCGTGGGCCGACTGCCCTACGGCTCCTTCGGCCACACCGACCCGGGATACTCGGTGCGCTTCTCCTCCGAGGAGTTCGGGCTCGTGGTGGAGTGCGACGAGCGCGACGTCCCCGAGATCGACGCGCTGCTGCGAGCTCACGAAGCGAAGGAGGTCAGCCTTGTCGACGAAGACTGAGCACCTCCCCGCCCACCTGCTCTTCCTGGTGGTCCTGCTCGGGGTCTCCGGGTCGGTCGGCTGCTGGGAGCAGTGGTCCGAGTCCTGGTTCCCGCAGATGAAGTGGCAGAAGGCCATCCAACCCTTCGAGCGGGTCGAGTTCGAGGGCCAGGTCGACCCCTTCATGCCGCCCGAGGGCGCCGTCGCGATCGATGCCGAGAACCCCGCGGTCGCCCAGTACGATTCGGCGGCCGACCTCTTCCAGAACCCCCAGGAGCCGAACTTCAAGTCCGTCGGTCGGGGCCAGGAGATCTACGAGATCTACTGCGAGACCTGCCACGGGCTCACCGGCATGGGCGACGGCCCGATCAGCATGGCGGGCGAGCAGCAGGGTCCCATGACGGGCGTCTTCCCCCTGGTCACCGCCGCCGCTCGGAGTGACGGCTACCTCTACAACCTGATCCGCGCCGGCGGCCAGCGCATGCCCGCGTACGCGCGGATCCAGCCCGAAGATCGCTGGCACCTCGTGAACTACGTCCGCTACCTGCAGAAGGGAGGACAGCCGTGAGCGGCGTGTCCGAACGAGCCAATCCCCGACCCCTGCCGGTCGGGCCCTTCTTCATCGCCGCCTTCCTGGCAGTGGTCGGGGTGCTTGCCTTCGCGGCGGGCCTCGCGCGCGATCCCGCCGCGGCCTGGATCGCCTTCCACACGAATACCCTCTACTTCGGCAGCCTCGCCCAGGGTGGCGGGCTGCTGGCCGCGATCTTCGTCATCGTCGGCGCCCGCTGGCCCGGGCCGGTGCGCCGCATCACCGAATCCCTCGCCGCCTGGGTGCCCGTCACCTTCATCCTCGTGGTGATCAGTCTGGCATTCGGCCGCGAGTACATCTACGAGCCGTGGCTGCACGGGCCGCCTCCTGGCAAGGAGCCGTGGCTCAACATGCCCAGGCTCGCCGGCAGCAACCTCTTCGTCCTCGGCCTCCTCACCCTCTTGACCCTCGTCTTCCTCCGGGCCTCGAATCGCCCCTACCTGAAGGGTGCCGCGGAAGGCGCGCAGGGCTTCGCCAAGACGATGTTCGAGCGCTGGACCTCGGGATGGCGAGGCGACGAGGAAGAGAAGGCGGCTTCCGCCGATCGCCTGCGGGTGCTCGCGCCGATCGTCGTCCTCACCTATGCGATGGGCTACAGCCTGATCGGCTTCGACCAGATCATGTCGCTCACGCCGACCTGGTTCTCCAACCTCTTCGGTGGCTTCTTCGCCTGGGGCGGCTTCCTCTCCGCGGTCTCGGCGACCACGCTGATCGCCGTGCTGCTGCGCGGTTCCCCCGGTCTCGAGGGGGCGCTCACGACCGCCCGTTTCCACGATCTCGGCAAGATGATCTTCGCCTTCTCGATCTTCTGGATGTACCTCTTCTTCTCCCAGTACCTGGTGATCTGGTACGGCAACCTCCCCGAGGAGACGCAGTTCTTCCAGGCCCGCCTGGGCAGCGAGTTCCTGCAGGGCACCTGGTACTTCAGCGGATGGGGCGAGCGCGTCACGAGTGAGCCCTGGGTGATCCCCACGCTCTTCGCCTGGGTGTGCATCTGGGTGATCCCCTTCTGGTGCCTGCTGGGCCAGAAGGCGAAGAAGACACCGGGCTTCCTCGGCTCGATCGCCTTGATCTCGCTGCTCGGCTTCTGGGTCGAGCGGAACGTCCTGGTGTGGCCCTCGCTCGTGCCCGAGGACAGCTACGCCTTCCTCGGCAACATCCAGGTCGGCATCGCTCTCGGCTTCCTGGGCCTCTTCGCCATGACGGTGATGGCCTACCAGCGGCTCTTCCCGACGCTGCTCGTGCCGGGCGGGGAGGAGTAGCGCTCCCATCCCCCCAGGTCGGGCCCGCTACACTGGCTCGATGGCCTTCGAGCCCCCCGGAATCGCTGGCGGACCTGCAGAACCCGGACCTGGCGCCCATGGGCCGTTCCAGGGCGCTCTGTTTCCCGGCGGACTTCCGATCGAGCTCCTCGCCACCGGCCTGCGCTGGCCCGGCCGCCGGGGCCGCTCCGCCTACGTGGCGTACCGGGATCTCCTCCACGTCGCGGTCACCGGCCGCGGCCTGCGCCTGGCGACGACGAGCGCCATCCACACCCTGTCGCGCAGGAGGCTGGGAGACCTGCCCGTCCAGCTCCAGCTCCTCGCCGCCCTGCGCGGACGGATCGGGGAGCTACCCGACGGGGAGGAACGGCTCCGGAGGATGGAGGCGCTCGATCGCCTGTATGCGGAGGCCGGCCCACCCCGCCTGACCCAGGCGCTGCTCCTCGTGTGCGCCGCCCTCTTCGCTCTCCAGCTCTGGGACGATGCGGTCACCCAGGCGGGAGCCCTCCGCACCGGCCTGCTCGAGCTCGAGCCCTGGCGGGCCGTCACGGGGCAGTTCCTGCACGCACCCTTCGAAGGCATCCCGGCCTTCCTCTCGCCCCACCTGCTCCTCAATGGGATTGGGCTCTGGGCCCTGGGGGGCTTCATCGAACGCCAGCTCCGGCCGGCCCGTACGACACTCGTCCTGGCCGCCTCGGGCCTCGGTGCGGCCTGGTGCTCGGCCCTGGCCGCCTATCCCTGGGTGGTGGGCGCATCCGGTCTGGTCATGGGCCTGGCGGGGGCACTCCTGGTCATGGAGTTCCTTCGGCCCGAGCGGGTTCCCGCACCGTGGCGGCTGCCCCGCGTGATCCTGGTGGCCGTCATCGCCGGCGACCTGCTCTTCACCGCAGGCCTGCCGGGAATCGCCGCGGCCGCCCACTTCGGGGGCCTCCTGTTCGGCGCCGCGGGAGCCACCTGGGTCACCCGAGGTGGCCCCGTCGGTGCATCCCCGGGTCCCGCCCTCCGGGGTCTGGCCATCGCGAGCCTCGCTGGGAGTGCCCTTTGCTTCCTGGCGCTGGGTTGGGCCGTGCTGGCGCCCGAGCAGGCCCTCTCGCGGCGTGCCGGTCTCTTGCTCGAGGATCGCGAGATCTCGCCCGTCGTGCTGAACGACGAGGCCTGGACCATTGCGACCTCCGAGGAGCCGAGCCGCGACCTCTTGCAGCTGGCGGAGCGCCTGGCCGTGCGTGCGGTCGAGAAGACCCGCCGGCGCAACCCCAACCTGCTGGACACCCTGGCCGAGATCCTCTTCCAGCTCGGCGACGATTTCGAGGCCGTGGACCTGATCGACGAGGCGATCCTGCTCTCACCGGCCGAGCCCTACTTCCGGGAGCAGCGCCGCCGCTTCCTCGGCGAACGCGATCCCGATGACCGTCCGGAGCCCCCCGGCAGCCGGCCGGCTCCCGCTCCCGAAGCGCCCTCTCCGATTCCCAGGGACGAAGACGCGCTGGTCGTATAGCGGGCGGCTCAGGGTGTGACGAGCTCGCCGTCCTCGGCGATGACGACGGCGCCCCGGTAGGTTTCGCCGACCAGGTTGCGATACTGGCTCGTGAAGACCGGCGGCGGACGCAGGCGAATGAGGACGAGGCCCCGGGCGCGTGCTCGGCCCGCGATCCCACCGACGTCTTCGAGGCGCAGGTGGGCCTCGGCCTCGCGCTGCAGGACCTCCGTCGGGTCGGCGCCCGCCTCCGCGGCAGCCTCCAGGGAGGCGCCGTAGAGGGCCCCCGACCACAGCCAATCGACACCCTCGGCGAGCGCGACGACGGCGTCGGGGTCGTGCCCGGTCGTGGCAATGGCGAGGCTCTGCTTCCCCGCCTCGACGCGCACGCCCAATGCGGGGGGGTGGCCTCCCGGGAGGGGATGCAGGAGCAGCTTCATGCCACCGACCAGGAGCTCGTGGGGCGCGTCGATGTCGTGGGCAACCAGCTCGCCACCGGCTGCGGGCAAGCTCCAACGCTCGGCCAGGGCGGCCGCCTGGTCCGCGTGGGCGCCGCGCAGGCCCTCGAGAAAGGCCTCGGTGCCCGGAGGCCCCAGGATCTGGAGAGGCGTTTCGCGGGGGCCCAGCCAGCCCGTCAGCCACAGGTCGTCGAGCCCGTTGGTGTTCTCCGGGAGGAGCTGGGTGAGCACGACGTGGCTCGGCTGCCAGGCCGGAATGCCGGCGGCGCGAAGGGCCTCGGCGACACCGCGGCCGGCATCGACCAGGATGAGGTCGTCGCCGAGTCCCACTCCGATGGCCGGGCCCGAGCGGTGGTG
The DNA here is from genome assembly GCA_002687015.1 of Deltaproteobacteria bacterium. Lineage (GTDB taxonomy): Bacteria > Myxococcota_A > UBA9160 > UBA9160 > UBA6930. Next base: position 5,247 of record NYZB01000167.1, on the reverse strand, counting down.
GTTCTCGAAGGTGCCGCCCGTTCCGACGGCGACACCCGAGAGCTGGTCGAAGTGCCGCGCGTCGAGGGCAGCGATGCCCGAGGCGACGGCGTCGAAGCGCTTCGACATCCACGCCATGCCCCACATGACCGCGACGATGATCGCCATCAGGGCCAGCACGATCATGCGCAGGTTTCCGCTCACGGCGAGGGGCTCTCCGCGGCGTTCACGAGAAGACCACGGTCTTGTTGGCATAGGCGAGGATCCGGTCTTCCAGATGCCAGCGCACGGCTCGCGCGAGCACGGTGCGCTCCAGGTCCCGCCCCTTGCGCAACAGGTCGGGGACCGAATCACGGTGGGAGCAGCGCACGACGTCCTGCTCGATGATCGGCCCCTCGTCGAGATCGGTGGTCGCGTAGTGCGCCGTCGCCCCCACCAGCTTGACGCCGCGCTCGAAGGCCTGGTGGTAGGGACGCCCGCCCATGAACGCCGGTAGGAAGGAGTGGTGGATGTTGATGATCCGGTTCGGGTAGGCGGCCACGAAGTCGCCGCTCAGCACCTGCATGTAGCGCGCGAGGACGATCAGGTCGACGTCCAGGGCTTCGAGCAGCTCCCGTTCGCGGGTCTCCTGCGCAGCCTTCGTCTCCTTCGTGATCGGGAAGACGTGAAAAGGCACATCGAAGAACTCTGCGACCGGCTCCAGGTCGGGATGGTTGCTCAGGATCGCGACCGGCGTGCAGGACATCTCACCCGACCGGATCCGCAGCAGCAGGTCCCACAGACAGTGGTCGACCTTCGAGACGAAGAGGGCCACGCGTTTGACTTCGTCCGCGTAGGCCACGCGCCAGCGCATGTCGAAGCGCTCGGCCACCTCGCCGATGGCCCCCTCCAGGCTGCGCCGATCGCTGTGCAGCTCGCCGAGGTCCACCCGGATGCGCTGGAAGAACTGGCCGGCGCCCGTGTCCGTATGCTGGTCCGCGTCGAGGATGTTGCCACCGTGGCCGTGCAGTCCCTGCGCCAGCGCGGCCACCAGGCCGCGGCGGTCCGGGCAGGTGACGAGGAGTGTTGCGCACTGAGGGTCCGCGGGAGCCATGGCGGGCCGATTCTACTGCACCCTCGACGATGGGGTGGGTCCAAGGGGGTGGCGCGGGCCGCTCGGGCCCCGCGCTGCTCCTGCTAGCCACGTCCTTGGGGGTCTGATAGGGTGGATGGTCAGGGAAATCACTCATTCCCGAGTCCCTTCCGCGAGCCCGACGCTTCGGCACCAGGTGAGAGGAGGGGGCGACCCGGGGCGGTGGGATCGGCGCCTGCCAAGGCTTACCGGGACAGAAGCGAGAACTGGGTCTCGCGGGGTCGTTCAACGCCGAGAAGGAGGTGCAACAACTTGGACCAATCTCAACCTACGGCGAGTGAGGTGGCGGCGTTCTAGCCACTACGAGCCGAAGATTGATTCTTTCTCGGTAGTCGGGACGCCAGTCCCAGGCCACCGCCCCCGGAAGCGCGGACGCCGTAGCCGCAGTAGGGTCGGACCCACGGGTCCATGGCCTGCTTCCGGGGGGTCGTGTTTCTGGACACCGATCCTTCGCCGATCGGCGGGAGGTCGGCCACGACGCGAGCGCAGGCGCAGGCTGGGCGTTGCCCACGCAGCGCCCCGCTTCGCCCGGACGGGGATGGAGCCCGGAACCTCCGGCCTCCTGCGAGGCGGGGCACCGCGTGGGCGGAATCTCGTACGACCGAACCCTCGCATGCGCTTCCGGTTCCCGATGTGCGCGCAGTCACAGGGCTCGTGCCCGGATCCCGCGCGGCGCGGTAGAATCGGCCGCCATGGCCCCCGAGACCGCCGTCCACCTGGAGCCGATGACCCCGGTCGCCCTCCTCGAGCGCACCCTGCGCGTCTTTCCGGAGAAGACGGCCCTCGTGTACGGAGAGACGCGCTGGAGCTACGCGCGTCTCGCCCAGGAGGTGGGGCGTCTGGCCGGCGCGCTCACGCGGGCTGGTATCGAGCCCGGGGACCGGGTGGCCTTTCTCACGCCGAACCTTCCCGAGCTTCTCGTGGCCCACTTTGCGGTGCTCCGCGCTGGAGCGGCCCTGGTAGCGATCAACACGCGACTGCATGCGGAGGAGGTCGGCTACATCCTCGACCACTCCGGCGCCAAGGTCGTCTTCTGCGACCCCGAGCTCGCGCACCAGGTCGCCGAAGCCCCGGGCGGGCTCGCCCACGGGCCCCTCCTCGTCAACGTGCAGGACCCGGTCGCCGGGCTCACCGACACGCCGCTCGACGGGCCCAGCTATCAGGAGTTCGTCGCGGGAGCGCCCGTTCTCGAGATCGGGGGGGCGCCCGCCGACGAGAACGATCTCACCTCGATCAACTACACCTCCGGCACCACCGGTCGCCCGAAGGGCGTCATGTACACCCATCGCGGTGCCTTCCTGAACGGGCTGGGCGAGATGTACGTCCACCACCTCGGTCGCGACAGCGTGTTCCTGTGGACGCTGCCGATGTTCCACTGCAACGGCTGGTGCTTCCCCTGGGCCGTGACAGGCGCCGGCGGTACCCACGTCATGCTGCGCGGCGTGGAACCCCGTGAGATCCTGGTGCGCATCCAGGAGGAGGGCGTCACCCACTTCAATGGGGCACCCACGGTGCTGCTCATGCTCGCCGAAACCCCCGAGGCGCAAGGGCTGCACTTCGATCCGCCCATCCGGGTGGCCACGGGCGGCTCGCCCCCTTCGCCCACCCTGCTCGCGCGCATGGAGGAGCTCGGCATTCGAGTGACCCATCTCTATGGGCTCACCGAGACCTACGGGCCCCACGTCTACTGCGAGATGCAGGCCTCCTGGGAGGGCTACGACCCGGCGGGCAAGGCGCGGGTGATGGCCCGCCAGGGTGTGCCCTACCACCATGCCATCCACCTGCGCGTCGTCGACGAGCAGATGGCCGACGTGCCGGCTGACGGCGAGACCATGGGGGAGGTGGTGATGCGCGGCAACAACGTGATGCGCGGCTACTTCCGGGATCCCGAGGCCACCCGTACGGCCTTTGCGGGGGGTTGGTTCCACTCGGGTGATCTGGGCGTCCTTCATGGCGACGGCTACATCGAGCTTCGCGACCGCAAGAAGGACATCATCATCAGCGGTGGCGAGAACATCTCGACCATCGAGGTAGAGCACACGGTCGTGAAGCACCCGAGCGTGCTCGAGTGTGCCGTCGTCGCCATGCCCCACGAGAAGTGGGGAGAGGTGCCCAAGGCCTTCGTGTCACTGAAGCCCGGCGAGAGTGCCCGCGAGCAGGAGTTGATCGACTTCTGCCGGGAGCGCCTGGCCCACTTCAAGTGCCCGAAGGCCATCGAGATCACCGACCTGCCCAAGACCTCGACCGGGAAGATCCAGAAGTTCCGGCTGCGGGAGAAGGAATGGGCGGGCTACGAGAAGAGGATCAAGGGTTGATGTCATTTCGGAACACGATGACCCGCTTCGCCGCGTTCGCCCTGGCCTGCACGGCCGTGCTCGGCAGCGCCAGCGGGGCGACCACACCCGCAGAGCGCCTTGCTGCGGCCCTGCAGTACCCGACCGTCTCCCACCAGACTGCGGATCTGGACGAGACCGCCTTCCTGGGCCTGCACCGCTACCTCGAGCAGAGCTTCCCGCAGACCCACGCGACGTTGAAGCGCGAGGTCATCGCCGGTTACAGCCTCCTCTACACGTGGCCCGGTAGGGATGGCTCGCTGGCCCCGATGCTCTTGACCTCCCACCTGGACGTCGTGCCCGTCTCGGAGGCGAGCCGGGGATCCTGGGAGCATCCCCCCTTCGCAGGCGCGATCGCGGACGGCTACGTCTGGGGGCGGGGCGCCGTGGACGACAAGGTCGGTGTGCTCGCCACCCTGGAGGCCGTGGAGGCCCTGGTCGTGGCCGGCTTCGAGCCCGAGCGCACGGTCTACCTGGCCTTCGGACACGACGAGGAGGTCGGTGGCCCGGCAGGCGCAGGTGCGATCACGCGCACCCTTGCCGAACGGGGCGTGCGGCTCTGGTTCAGCCTGGACGAGGGCATGCTGATCGTCGAGGACGGCCTCTTCGGCGTCGCCGGACCGATCGCCCTGATCGGAATCGCCGAGAAGGGCTCCCTGTCGCTGCGGCTGACTGCGCGCGCCAAGGGGGGGCACTCCTCGATGCCTCCGCCCACCGGTGCGATCGGCCGCCTGGCCCGGGCGATCACCGCGCTCGAGTCGAACCCGATGCCGCTGCGCATGGGCGGGGTGTGGGAGGAGACGGTGCGGGCCCTCTCGCCCCACCTGCCCTTCCGCACCCGCCTCTTCCTGACCACGCCGCCCTTCTCGTGGATGGCCCGGGGGCGGCTCAGCGCCGACCCGGCCGCCAACGCGGTGGTGCGCACGACCACCGCCGTGACCATGGCCGGCGCCGGCACGAAGGTGAACATCCTGCCGCGGGAGGCCTGGGCAGTCGTCAACTTCCGCGTGGTCCCCGGCGACGACACCGGTGCCGTCGTCGAGCGGGTCCGAGACATCATCGACGATCCGGAAATCGAGATCGAGGTGATGTCGGCCTCCGAGCCCTCGGCCTCCGCGAGCGCGCGCTCCGAGGCCTACCAGCTCCTGGCCGGAGCGATCGCCGAGATCGCCCCCGCCGCACCCGTGATCCCCGCCCTGGTCGTGGGCGGCACCGACAGCAAGCACTACGGCCAGATCGCGGACGACGCCTACCGCTTCACACCCATCCGCCTCCGCACCGAGGACCGCAGCCGCATCCACGGCGTCAACGAACGCATCTCCCTCGACTCCTACCGCGAGGCCATCCGCTTCTACGAGACCCTGATCGAAAGCGCCGCCTCCGCACCGTAACCCTCCCCCGGACGCCGACGCCGCTGGAAGGTCGTCGAGAAGAAGAGCCGAGTGCTCGGTGCACGCGAGGCGGCGTGGCGACATGAGCGGGGTGGTGGCCGGAAGGTTGGTGAGGGCAGGGGTCGTGGGGTGTCAAAGGCACCGACGGTGGGTGTCTTTCGTCCTGGGCCTGCGAGGTCGCCGGACGCGGCTCGCCTGGTCAGCCCGGGCACTCCGCTGGATCGAGTAGCCCCCCACCTTTGCGCCACCCCTTCTGGAGCAGCCAAGTATGCGGCCCCGCCACGGCATGCACCCGCCCCCCAGGCCGCTCCCGAGCCTGCCTTACGAGCGAGGCCGCCGACCGCCGCCACCCCTGGAACCACCGCCCCGAAGACGCCGGATCGAGCCGTACCCCCCCCTCCCGGGACCTCCG
>NYZB01000166.1 GCA_002687015.1 Deltaproteobacteria bacterium | reverse complement strand
GACACTGCGTCCACGCAACGCCGGAAGCAGGGCGTCCCGGCCGAGCCATGAGCGTAGGGTGCCCGCCGCCCCGCGATCCCAAGAGGAGGAGCGAAGCGGTGCCGGCTCCCGGAGATGCCGCCTCAAAACGAGAGGAGCCCGGAGAGGTCAGTTGACCTTCAGCTTGCCTCCGCGCCCCAGCCCCCCTTCGACGTCCTGGGCTTCGTAGTTCCTGAGTGCCCGCACCAGGCCGTTGTAGGCATCGACGAAGGCCGCCACGGTTGCCTTGCCTTCGGGTGTCCTGGAGAGACCGCCGAAGGCGGCCCCTCCTCCACCACCAAAGGCTCCGAGCGCCGCACCGAAGTTCGTCGAGGTGGCACTGCCCTCCGAGGCGGAGATCTGGACGGACGAGCGGATGTCGAAGAGGACGAGAGTGACCACCGAGCTCTTGCCTTCGAGACCACCCGCTATGGCACCGGCACCGGGACCCAGCAAGCCGCCGACCACTCCACCGACGCCGCCCAGTGAGGACTCGTCGATGATGATGCTCGGCTCCAGGAAGTAGTCCGCCGCGACTCGCTGCCCCTTCTGCTGGTTGGAGCCGGCGCGGTACTCCCCGGAATTGCGCTGCTTGTCCGTGATGCGGGAGAGACGGCTGTCGGTGCGGAGGTTCCCGATCGAGGTGATGATGAAGCAGTTCGATTGTTGGACCGCGAGGCGGATCATGGGCTCGATGGTCGTGACCTTGGTGCGCCGACCGAATTCCGAGAACCACGCGGACTCGCGGCCATCGTCGACGGCGAGCGTGCCCAGCGTCTCGGCGCAACGCTCCAATCCGGCGTCGGCGCCCTCGCTCGTGCGGCCGGCGGCCGCGCCGGAAACGGCCGTGCCCTGGCTGCCCTGACTGACGCAGCCCGCGGGCAGGAGCAGGTACGCGAGGGCAAGCAGATGCGGGAACCTGACCTTGATCAGCACGGGTTCTTCCTCCTGCGCTGGCGATGCCGAGTGGCGGGCGATCGCCACCGAACCCCTCAAGGCTAGCCTATGCTAGAAGGGCATCCATCGTCACGGATTCCGAACTGGAGCGCAGTATGCGATCGCTCTTCGTTCCTCTCTTCTTCCTGTGCCTCCTGGCGATTTCCGGCTGCGCGCGGGCCCCCCGCCCTGCGGCCGCGCCGGTCTGCGAAGGGGCCGGGTGTGCGGACCCGCCGGGGGCCTCGACGAGCGCCGATTCCTCCACTGCGGCGCCTGATAGCGGCCGCGACGCCCGCATCGTGGCGCTCGAAGAGCTCGCTCGCGAAGACCCGCGAGCCGCCTACGACCTGGGGCTCCGCTACTTCCGCGGCGATGGGGTCCCGCGCGACGGCTATCGAGCGCTGCAGTGGATGCGCGACGCCGCCGGGCGCGGTGATTTCGAGGCGCAGAAGGCCGTCGGGCGCTTCTACCTGACCGGGCTCGAGGAGATGGGGTCGGACCCGCGGGAGGCCCAGAAGTGGCTCAGCGTCGCGGCCAGTCGCGGAGATCGGGAGTCACAGACGCTGCTCGAGGAGGCGACCGCCGCGCTGGAGTCGGAAGCGGAGTACGTCGAGTGGAGCACGCAGTGGAGGTCGGTCTTCTACCGACACTGGTACCATGACTACCCGTACCGCTGGCGATGGAGCGAGGGTCGCTGGCACGACTAGAGCCGGTCTCAGGATGCCCGATCGCTTCTCCGTCTCGCGAACGCGTAGGCCGCGCCCACCATCGCCAACGCGAGGGTTCCGGGCTCCGGCACGGTCAGGACGTACTCGGCCGGGACGTAGCTCCCGTTGCGCTCCGCGATCTCGAACACGATCGGACTCGTGGAGCCATCGAGGAAGGGGTTCTGGGTCTCATACGTGAGGGTCGGCTGGGGCCCGATGGTCACGATGGTGAAGCTGGTGCCGGGATTGACCACGAAGGCGCAGTCCAGCACGCAGGTCTGGGACCCCGCGACGAAGAGGCCTCCGACGAAGAAGGCATAGGCGGGATCCAGCAGGGTCGCGCCGTTGTAGGTGAGGGTCCAGACGAGGGTCGCGTCGGCGGTGTCGGCTGGCGCGAGGCTCAGGTCGTAGTCGTGGATCGTGAGCGGGTTTGGATTCAACGAGATGGGAGCCGCACCCGCCTGGACGGCTCCCCCGAAGACGCCCAGAAGGGCGACCCACAGCACTGCAAGACGTCTCACCAGCTTCTCCCATCCCGAGCCCCGTGGATCGAGGCCAAAAAAATGGGAAGGGGAGCCGCCCGTTGGGCGGATCCCCTTCCCTGGACCCCAGCACAGCAAGACCCGTGCCGTTCTTCCGCCCTAGTGATTTCGGGCAGTTACGCGGCTCCGCGGGAGCGGATGGGGAAACGGGTTCCGCGCGGGCGGAAAAGCCCTTCCCTTGCGCCCTGGGATCCCCGCCGCGCTCAGCCCAGGTGCAGGGCCAGGAAGTCGGCCACGGCCCGCATCTCGTCGGCCGGGACCTCGACGTGCTTGCCGGGATGCGCTCTCAGGCTCTTCTGCTGCGTGCCGAGCCGGTCGAAGAGGTCGAGGGCCCGGTCACGGGGCACGACCTCGTCGTCCCACTGGGCCAGGAAGCGAACGGGGCAGCGCACGCGGGCCGCATCGTCCGCGAGGCGTGTGCGGTTCGGACCCCAGACACCCATCAGGCCGAGGACGGCGACCTGAACCCGAGTTTCGGAGGCGATCACGGGGACTCCCATCATGGTCCCCATCGAGAGCCCGAAGTAGCCGACCGGTCCGCTCCCGAGCTCGGACTGCACGGCGTCCAGGGCGGCCTTCCAGTCGGCCACGATCTTCTTCGTCGCCTCCGGCTCCTGCCACGAGCTCTCGAACTCGGCGCCGACCCGCTCGGGATCCAGGCCGCCATCGGCCCTGCGGTCGCCGTGTCCGGGCCCGTCGATGGCGATCGACGCGATCCCGTGGTGACGGGCCAGCCGGCGGGCCGTCGCCAGGATGTAGTCGGCGCGCTTGTGCAGGCTTCCCCCATGTCCGAGCAGCACCAGGGGCCCGAGCTCGGTGGCATCGGACGGCCGCCACAGGATTCCCGGTACACGGCGTCCCTCACACAGGACGTCGAAGCGCTGCTCGCGAACGCCTCTCTCGGAAGCCGGATCTCCGATCCATTCCATGCCGAACCCTCCCGGGAGCCGCCGAGGAGTATATCCAAGGCGACGCGTACGGATGCGTTCGGGTCGGCGCCGCCGAGTGTCCCTTCGCGCCGGGTGGTACACTCGTCATTGGAGAACTCGTGGGCCACGTCGATGGGGCCCGCCCTCGGCCGGTATTCCCTGGCCCGGGCAGGTCGATGGCCCTCGTGCAAGGCAGGAGGAGAGACGATGAAGCTGAAGGGTGTTCATCACGTGTCGCTCAACGTCGCCGACGTCGAGGAGGCGGGCAGGTTCTACGTGGAGGTCCTGGGGCTCGAGGTGCTGCCGCGCCCCGACTTCGGCTTCCCGGGGATGTGGCTGCGCTCCGAGGCCCAGGAGATCCACCTGATGGGCGTCGAGACCCACGAAGCGCCCGAGGGCCAGCACTTCGCCTTCCGCGTCGACGACATCGAGGGGACGATCGAGGAGCTGCGAGGCAAGGGCGTCGAGGTCAGCGACCCCATGCCGCTGCCCGGCGGGGCGCGCCAGGCCTTCCTGAGAGATCCCTCGGGAAACCTCGTCGAGATCAACCAGCCGGCCGGCGCCTGAGCAGGGCCTTGCCAGCCCCCCCACACCTGGCTGCGGGGCGTCCGGTCCCTCAGCCGGACCCGTTCGCGGCTTCGTGTCCGGCGCGGGTGTCCGGATAGCGCCACGGCGTGGGCTGCTCGACCTCTCCATCCAGGGTCCATTGGGGCAGGGCGAAGCCCTCTCCGACGTCGAGGTAGACGATGCGGACGCGGCTGCCGATGCCCGTGCGCTCCACGAGCTCCGGTGGGGCAAGCTCTCCCTCCGGCGTGACCAGGTTGCCGACGATCCGGAGGGCCTCGTGCTCGCTCGGCTCGCTGCGCTGCGTATCGAGCTCGACCAGCAAGGTCAGGTAGGGCGTCTTGCCCCGGAACGCCGGATGGATCGCATGGTGGACCTCGCAGTACGAGACGATCGTGCCGCGGCCCTCGACCGGCTCCCAGGCGTGCTCCGGGGTCCCGTCCCAGGGGTTGGCCGTGCCGGGGGGGTAGGAGAGCAGGCCGTTGCTCTGCCAGCGCTGCAGCCGAAGCTCGTGCCTTCCACACCACTCGAAGAAGGCCAGGTTCTCCGGGTCCGTGTCCGGGACACCGAGCTGCATCCCCAGGTACTGCCCTTCGACTGCCATCGTGCCTCCGTCAGCCCCGCCGCATGACCAGCGCCGAGCCCATGTTGACGGTCGCCCAGCCCAGGTTGGCCGTGATCTCGGCATCGCGAACCTGCCGGCAGCCGCCCTCACGGTAGTCGTAGCTGTGCTGGCGGTGGCCGTCGGGGCCCACCGGGCAATAGTCGTCCACCTCATGGCGCAGCTGCCGCACGTTCTCGATCACCATGTTGATGCCGTGGGTGTATCCCTCGCAGAGGTGCCCGCCGGCGGTGTTGTTGGGGCGGCGGCCGCCGAGGGCGATGGTGCCGTCGGACACGTAGCGACCGCCTTCGCCCACCGGGCAGAAGCCGTAGGCCTCGAGCTGCAGCAGGGTGGTGAAGCTGAAGGCGTCGTAGGAGCCGGTCAGGTCCACGTCTTCGGGCCCCAGCCCGGCGTTGCTCCAGAGCCGCTCTTGTCCGTAGAAGCCCGCCACGCGCGTGATGGGCCCGTGCTGGTAGTGCATGTCGCTGCGCGGCTTGGTCATGCGGCCGATGACGCCGAGGATGCGGGCGGGGGTATGCCTGAAGTCCCGGGCTCGCTCGGCGGAGGTCACGATCAGGCAGTTGGCGTTGTCGGTCTCGACGCAGCAGTCGAGCATGTGGAGCGGGTAGCAGATCACACGGCTGGCGAGGACCTCCTCGACCGTCACGCGCTTGGGGTAGTAGGCGCGCGGGTTGTTCGAGGCCCCCCAGGAGTGGAACATCTTCACGTGGGCCACCTGCTCGGGAGTCGTTCCGTACTCGTACATGTGCCGCATGAAGCTGTGCGCGAACATCTCGGCCGGGCTCACCTGTCCGTAGATCGGGCCGAATAGCGAACCGGGGCCGACCCGCCGGCCGCCGCCCCCGCCCGTGCCTCCCATGCGGCGCCCGGTGGCCCCGTTCATCGAGCGGAAGATCGCGACGGTCTCGCACATGCCCGCCTCGATCACCCCGATCGCCAATCCGATCAGGGCCTCGATGCTGCCACCTCCGCCGAGGATGTCGCAGTGGAAGTCGAGGCGGATGCCCAGGTCTCCCGCGATCACGGGTGAGGGCGTGGAGTCCATGATCTGATAGGACATCATGCCGTCGACCTGGTCGGCGCGGATCCCACAATCCGCCATCGCATTGCGGACCGCCTCGACGCCCATGTGGCGGGTCGTTCGGCCGGAATTGCGACTGTACTCCGTCTCGCCCACCCCGATGATCGCGTACTTGTCGCGGAGCGACCTCGAGGTGTCGGCGATCAGCTCGGACGCCATGATCCCCCCGTGTTCGGAAGCAGACGCTACCACAGTGCGAGAGTTCGCCGGCTTCGCGGCGCATCGTGCTGACGCGCTTCGGAGGTGGGTCTTGCGCCCGGGAATCCCCGAGCCCGGGATTCCCTTGCCAGCATTTCCCACCTCGGCTGGTACGATCGTCGAGCATGTTGCCCTCTCCCCCTCCCTTCGGAGCTCGAAATGGCACTGCCTTCCTGCTCGACCCGGTGAGCGATGCGGGCTAGCAGAGAGGAACTCTCGGACCTTCCCGTCACCGACAGCCACGTGCACTTCGGACATCTGGAGCTCGGAGACGGGCTCATGCGGGTCATGGACCAGCTCGGCATCTCCCGGCTCAATGTGGTCTGTACCCCGGATCGCAGCAGGCTCAGCCTCGTGCCCGACGCCCTGCACCTGAAAGCCCGGTTTCCCGAGCGCGTGTATGTCTTCGGAGGGCTCGACCCCTCGCCTCTGCTCATCGCTCCCGAGGAGGCCGGTGTGCACTTCGCGAGCTACGTCGACACCCTGCTCGCGATGGGCTGTGACGGCATCAAGATGATCGAGGGAAAGCCGGAGATGCGAAAGATGCTGCCCATCCCTCCTTTCGACGCGGAGGTCTGGGCGCCGTACTGGGCGAAGCTGGCCGAATGCGGGGCTCCGCTGATCTTCCACGTCAACGATCCGGCGGAGTTCTGGGACGCCGCACGGATTCCGGATTGGGCGCGGGAGCGGGGCTGGTACTACGGCGGCGGCGACTTCGTATCGAACGAGCAGCAGTACGCGGAGATCGAGAGGGTCCTGGGGCGTCACCCGGAGCTACGAGTGGTTTTCGCCCATTTCTTCTTCCTGGCGGACCAGTTGCCCCGGTTGGCCGACATCCTCGATCGCTTCGCCAACGTCTGTGTCGACCTCACGCCCGGCGTCGAGATGTACCACAGCTTCGCGGGGGATCCGGACGCGGCGCGGGAGTTCTTCCTGCGCTATCAGGATCGAATCCTGTTCGGCACCGATATTGGCGCGAAGGCCCTGCTGGCGACCCCCGAGGCGGGAATCGAGCTCGAAGAGAGCCGACAGCGGGTGAGCCTGGTGCGGCAGTTCCTCGAGTCGGACGGGGAGTTCGACCTGGCCGGGGAGGGCGGGTTCCTGTTCGGTGCATCCGAGGCCCCTTTCCGTGGCATCGCACTGCCCCGCGATGTGCTGGCGAAGATCTACGCGCGGAACTTCGAGCGCCTGGCCGGTGACAGGCCGCGGCGGCTCGACGGGACTGCGATTGCGAATGAGTGCGAGCGGCTCGCTCGCATGATCGAGATCCGCGGCGCAGCCGGAGCCGAAGAAGCCGGAGACCCCTCTGTGGCGCGGAGGGTCGGGGCCTTCTTCGCGGCGGGCTCCTAGCCCGCATCGTTCGCGAGCGCCCTACCGCAGCCGCCGACTGCCCCGATTCGACCTTCGCAGCCAGGAGGAGCCAGAGCATGACCATCCAGGAGATCCTGCCCGGAGTTCACCACTGGACCACAGTACACCCCGCGATCCAGATCGAGGTCAGCTCCTACTTCGTCGTCTCGGCGCGGGCCCTCCTGGATCCCCTCGTCCCGGAGCCCGAGGGGCTCGGGTGGTTCGATGCCCAAGCGGCCCCCGAGTACGTGCTCCTCACGAATCGTCTGCACACGCGTCACACCGCGAAGTTCGTCGACGCCTTCGGATGCGAGGTCTGGACCAATCGGGAGGGGCTTCACCATTTTGGTCCGGAGGGGGAGATCCGCGACTTCGTGCCCCGCGGTTTCGAGGCCGGCTCCACTCTTCCGGGCGGGATACGGAGCTACGAGGTGGGCGCCCTGTGTCCGGACGAGACAGCCTTTCTCGTACCCGGCCCCGAGCCCGCCCTCGCCATCGCGGACGGCGTGGTGCGCGATGGAGAAGGCCCGTTGGTCTTCGTTCCCGATGTGCTGCTGGGAGACGACCCCGAAGCCGTGAAGCGAGGGCTGAAGGCCGCGTACCGCCGGATTCTCGAGCTCGACCTCCCCTTCGATCATCTCCTGCTCGCCCACGGTCGACCCTGGATCGGAGGCGCGCGCGCGGCGCTCGGCGAGCTCGTGGGCGCCGATCCGGGTGCGTGACCCAAGCGAGCCCGCGGAGGGAATCGGGGCCCTACGCCGCGCCTTCGAGACCACGAGCGATAGCTCGGACGCTACGCTGTGCGCGGTCGACGGCGAAGGGAGGCCCGGATTGGCGAGCTTCGTACTGGTCCACGGTGCGGTCCACGGGGCATGGTGTTGGGAGCCGCTGATCCCCTACCTGGATGCGAGGCCGACGACTCGTGGTGTCCTGGCCGTGGATCTCCCGGGTCATGGCCGGCGCCTCGACCTCCAGCCCTTCGAAGAGATCGGAATCGACGACTACGTCGCCGCCGTCGCCGAAGACATCGAGGCCGCCGATCTTCGAGACATCGTCCTCGTTGGGCATTCCCTGGCCGGCATCACGATTCCCGGGGTGGCGGCGCGACTGCCGGATCGGGTACGGCGCCTCGTCCATCTCGCTTCGGCCCACCCCGCGCCGGGTGAGAGCGTGATGGATCTGATGCAGCATCCCCTCTCTCCCGTCTCGCGTGGAATCGGACCGGAGACCATGTTCTGCAACGATCTCGACGAAGAGCGCAGCGCCTGGCTGCTCGGAAACATCGGCAGCGAGCCGCCGGGGCCCATGATCGAGTCCATCGGCCCCGTCGAGGTCGAGCTGGCAGAGCCCACCGTCTACATCCTCTGCGAGCACGACGAGGCGCTGCCGCCGGAACTCCAGCGCGAGCAGGCGCGCAATGCGGGGGCTGCGGAGATCATCCCCTTCGACTCGGGCCACAGTGCGTTCGCGTCGCGGCCGCGCGAGCTGGCCGAGCTCCTGATCGGCTTGGGAAGAGGGTGAACCCCGATTGCTGATCCCTGCGATTCACCTGGAAACGCCGTGAGCTAGCCGAATGGCCATGGACTTCGACTCCCTCGACCCCGAGGCCCTCCGCCGCCGCGGGGGCGCCAAGTGGTCGGTCGTGCCCGACGACGTGCTGCCCGCCTGGGTCGCCGACATGGACTTCCCGGTGGCGGAGCCGATCCGCGGGGCGATCGAGGAGGCCGCCCGCACCAGCGACCTGGGCTACGGACTTGCGGGCGACCGCCACGAGCTGGTTCCGGCATTCTGCGACCGCGTCGCCGAGCGCTTCGGATGGGCCATCGAGCCTTCGCGGGTCGCCCTGCTGACCGACATCGTCCAGGGGCTCTACCTGGGAGCCGAGCTCTTCTCGCAAAGAGGGGAGGGTGTCGTGATCCAGACGCCCATCTATCCCCGGATCCTGGACGCGGTCGACAAGACGGGGCGCCGGAGGGTCGTGAACCCCCTGGTCTGGCGGGACGATCGCTACCAGCTCGATCTCGAGGGCCTGCGGGCCGCGATCGACCCGGAGACCCGCATCCTGATTCTCTGCCATCCCCACAATCCGACGGGCCACGTCTACGACCGGGTCGAGCTCGAGGCGCTGGCGGAGGTCGCCATCGAACGCGACCTCATCGTGGTCTCGGACGAGATCCACGCGGACCTGGTCTACGACGGCCGCGGCCACCTGCCCCTGGCCTCGCTCTCACCCGAGATCGCCGAGCGCACGCTGACACTCATGTCGGCCTCGAAGGCGTTCAATGTGGCGGGCCTGCACTGCGGGATGGTCGTCTTCGGGGGCGACGCCGTGCAGGAGCGCTTCGAGTGCTTTCCCGCGCGGGCACGCGGGGTGGTCAGCAGCCTCGGGATGGCCGGCTCCCTGGCGGCCTTTCGCGAGGGCCAGCCCTGGCTCGATGCCGTGCTGGCCCAGCTCCACGCCAACCGCGAGCAGCTCGGCTCGTTCCTGGCGGAGCACATGCCCGAGATCCGCTACGCGGCGCCCGAGGCCACCTACCTGGCCTGGCTCGACTGCCGGGCCCTCGGGCTGGACGAGGCGCCTCACCGCTTCTTCTTCGAGGAGGCTCGAGTCGCGGTCTCTCCGGGTCCGGAGTTCGGTCCCGGGGGTGAGGGTTTCGTCCGCCTCAACTTCGCAACCTCCCGCCCCATCCTGCAGGAGATCCTGGAGCGCATGGCCGCCGCGCTGGCCCGGCGACGCCCGGGGCCCAGGGGCTCCGGGTGACGTCGAGGGCGAGCCGGGCCCCGGGGCTTCCGGATCAGCCCTCGTCGAGCCCCGCCGGGGCGGAGGTCAGCATCCGAACGAGATCGGTCTGTCGGTTCACGCCGAGCTTGCGGAAGAGGAACTTCAACTGGGTGCGCACGGTCTCTCGAGAGCGGCCCGTCGCAGTGGCGAACTCGGCCGGGCTCTGACCCGCGGCCAGCGCGCGGGCCAGGCGGGCTTCGGCGGGAGTCAGCTCGTAGAGGGCTTCGAGCACGGCAATCGGAGGACGGCGGACGGCCTTCGAGTCGATCAAGAAGGCGACAGCCGCGCACTCGGCGCCTCGCAGATCCGGCACCGGCCTGGCAACGGGCACGACGGCGACGCCCAGGGGAAGCTCCTTGGCTCCCCTGGCGACCGAGACGATCGCCGGCCGGCCGGTCCGCGCGCCGTCTTCGTCCCGCGCAGTCGCCCCCGCAATCGCAGCCCGCGGGGCCTCGTCCACGGCGCCCACGGCCCCGCGCAATCGGCCCTTCTCGAGACGGAGGGCCGGCTCGCCATCCATCACTTCTTCGGCCCGTCGGTTGAACCACGTGACTTCGCCCCGGCTACTGAGGAAGACGACGGCCTCCACCCCGACGTCCAGCAGGGCGAGGGCCGCATCCCGATCTCCCTCCAGGCTTCGGAGCCTCCCGGTCGCCCGCGTAGCCCGGCCGAGATGGCCATCGAGGACGCGGCAGAACTCCACCTCCTCGGGCTCGAAATCGCTGTCGCGGTACAGGAACCAGGCCCAGCCCAGAGACTCCCCAGTGGGTGGGGTGGTGCTGCCCATCACCGCGAGGGGAGCGAAGCCCGCTGGCTTCATCCACTCCTGGTAGTAGCGGCTGGCCCGAATCTCGGCTTCGGCGAAGGAGTTCCGGATCTCGATGAACTGGCCCGGTTGCTCGTGGACGAAGAGCTCGAACCAGGGGATGTCCTGGTGGAATTCCTCCGCCCAACTCGTGAGGAAGTCGTCCGCCAAGCGGCTGGAGGTCAGCTCCCGCTGCTCCGCGTGGCCGGGTCGCATCTCCTCCCGCAGGCGGTTGAAGCGCAAGACCGCGACGAAGGCACCCTGAAGCAGGTCCGAGAGGTCCTGGATGATCTCCTGGAACTGGGCGGTCTCCTCGTGCACGTTGGCGTAGATGCGCTGGATGAAATCGAGTAGGTGGGTATCGGCGAGTGACACGGGGCTCCGAGCTCAGCTGGCCATCGGGTCTTCGGAAGGACCTTCCTCCGAGCCGGCGCGCGCATTCGCCTTCTTCTCCAGGGCCCCTCCGAGCCCCGGCGCGCTCCGGTCCAGTTCTTCACTGGTCATCGAGGGAAACCGGCGTGGAGGCGAGCAGGCTCACGAGCTCCGCCTGGCGTCGCACGCCCAGCTTGCGGAACAGGAACTTGAGCTGGGTGCGGACGGTCTCCAGGGAGCGACCGGTGGCGTCGGCGAACTCGGCAGGGCTCTGGCCTTCGGCGATGGTGCGCGCGAGCTTCGCTTCGCCGGGCGTCAGCTCGTAGAGCGCTTCGAGGATGCCGACTGGGGGGCGCCGGACGGCGTTCGGGTCGATCAGGAAGACGGCCGCCGCCGGTTGGTCAACCCCGATGTTCGGGATCTTCTCGGCGATCGGCACGACTCCGATTCCGAGCGGAAACCGGCTCCCCGCAAGCCGGAGGGAAACGACGCTGGGTCGTCCGGCGGGATAGCCGAGCTCGTCGAGGGCCGTGGCGGAAGCAATGGACTCATCGAGTAGGGCCCCCGCAGCGGCGCCCGTGGCACGGAGGCGGCCTCTCTCGAGACGAAGCTCCGGCTCGTTTTCCAACAGCTCGGCCGCGCGGCGGTTCTTCCAGGAAACGAGGCCCTCGCGAGTGATGAAGAGGATACCCTCGAGGCCCGCGTCGAGGATCTCGAGGGCCGTGTTGAAGGTGCCCTGCGCGGTCCGCAGGGCCCAGGCCGTCTGGCCCGCCTGGGTGAGGTGGCGATCGATCACGCGACAGAAGGCCACTTCGTCGGCCGTGAAGTCCCGGCTCCCGTAGAAGGCATGGCCGAAGCCCGGGCGCCCTCGAGTGCTGGGGGTGAAGCTGCCCATCAACGCGAGGGGGGCGAAGCCCCGGGGCTCCATCCACTCCTTGAAGTAGCGCGTGGCGCGCACCTCTTCCTCCGTGAAGACCTCGCCGATTGCGAAGAACCTGCCGACCCGCGAGCCCCGCACGTCTTCGAGTCCGGGGACGTCACGGGCGTACCCCTCCGTCCAGATGTCGGAGAAGCCCTCGATCGGCCGACTGATGACGTCCTCGCCCGGCTCGTCCGGGAAGTGGTGGAAGCGGGAGACCCATACGAAGGCGCCCCCGGGGCCCGTGCCGAGGTCTCGGACGATCCCATCCGGGGGAGTCCCCTCGAGGGCATTGTTGTGGATGCGCTCGATGAAGTCGT
>NYZB01000165.1 GCA_002687015.1 Deltaproteobacteria bacterium | reverse complement strand
GGCGACACTGCGTCCACGCAACGCCGGAAGTAGAGCGTCCCGGCCGAGCCATGAGCGTAGGGTGCCCGCCGTCCCGCGATCTCAAGAGGAGGAGCGAAGCGGCCCTCACTAGCAAGACGGACAAGCACGTTCCGTAGTTCCATTGTGGGGGATCTTGGCACTGCGCCGGCGTTGAGCAGACAATGGAAATACGGAAGGAACGTCCCCGCCATAGGTGGGGTCAGATCTCGACGCTGCCCTCGATGACGCTCACGCAGTGGCCTCCGACCTCGACCCGGTCGGCGATGCGGACGTGGATGCGGCCGTCGCGGCCCAGGAAGCGGCCCTGGCGAGCCTCGTAGCGCTCGCCCGTAAGCCGCTCGGCGCCCGTGGCGCGGAGGTGGTGGCCCACGGCGGCGTTGCCGCTGCCGCACACCGGATCCTCGTCGATGCCGTCGGCGGGCGCGAAGGATCGCAGCTCCACGCCGCCCTGCGGCGAAACGGCGTACACGGTGAGTCCCGTCCAGCCACCGGCCCGGGTCGCCGCCGCGATGGCGCGGAAGTCGGGCTCGATCCGTTCCATGTCGTCGGCTTCGACCAGGCGCGCCGTGAGCCAGCGGGGGCCGACGTCCACGATCAGCGGATCCTCCACGCGGATCCCGCCAAGCTGGGAGCCGATCGCCTCGAGCATCTCCGTCGGCCGCGATACCTTCGCCGGGGGAGCCGCGAAGACCCGCATTCCGCCGGGCGAAGCGCGGAGCGGGATCAGCCCCGCCTGGCATTCCTGCGTCAGGGTCTCCGCGCTCTCGATGGCTCCCGCCTCGAGCAGGGCATGACAGGTGCCGAGGGTGGGGTGGCCCGCGAAAGGCAGCTCCTGGGTCGGGCTGAAGATCCGCACCCGGTAGTCGGCCTCCGGCCGCGAGACGGGGAGCACGAAGGTGGTCTCCGAGAGATGGGTCCAGCGCGCGAAGCGGGCCATCTCGTCATCGGTCAGGCCCTCGCCGTCGAGAACGACGGCCACCGGGTTGCCGAAGCCCGCGGTCTGCGTGAACACGTCGACCTGTCGGAACCTGCGCATCCCCCGAGTGTGCGAGCCCTCGCGGTGGGCCGCCACCGGCCAAGGAGGGCTGCGAAGGCCAGCCCGGGGCCGGACAAGGCTGGGACAAGGCCCAGCTCTTCGACGTCAGGGAGCAGCTCGTGAGTCCGCGACGCCATAGAAGGCGCCCAGCGCATCCCTTCCCGTCAGCACCTCGCTGCCGACCGAGTCTTCGACCGTCGCGTCATCGGCGAAGAGACCCATGATTCCGTCGATGTCGGTCCCGGTCAGGAACTTCACGTAGCTCTGCATGGCGCTGCGGATTCCTTGCGGACCGGGCATCGAACCCCTCCCTGTCGTTGCGCGGCTGCGCCATGATAGGGCAGCTACCGGGGTGTCTGCGGCCATCCCGAAGACCCCGGAGCGTGTGGTGGGAGGGAGCGACCTTGGATCTGAACCCCAGTGTCGTCACCTACACCGACGGCATGGCCGCGGACGCGCTCGAGCGCTTCTCGCTTCGCCTCGAGGACCTCGGCTACGAGTCGCTCTGGGTGCCCGAGCTCTTCGGTCGAGAGCCCTTCGCGACGGCCTCCTTCGTGCTCGCTCGCACGACGCGGCTCAAGGTCGCCACGGGCATCGCCAACGTGTACGCGCGGGACGCGCTGATCACCGCCCAGGCCCGCCACACCCTCGCCGAGCTCTCGGGGGGGCGCTTCTTCCTGGGCCTCGGGGTCTCGCACCCGCCGATGGCGGAGGCGCACGGAGAGGAGTGGATCGCACCCGTCCGGAAGATGCGTTCCTACCTGGAGACGATCGAGAACACGAAGGTGCCCTCGCCGGCGGCGCCGGAGCCCGCGCCCATCTGGATTGCAGCCCACGGGCCCGGGCTGCTGGCACTGGCAGCCGCCCGCACGGAGGGTGCGAATACGTACCTGATGCCCCTCGCCCACACGACACGGGCCAGAGAGATCCTGGGCCCCGGCAAGCGGCTGAACGTCGTCGTCCCCTCTTGCCTTTGTGAGGATGCCGCGATCGCCCGCCGCGTCGGCCGGAAGGCGCTCGGCATGTACCTGCCCCTGCCCGCCTACCGGCAGCAGTGGACGCAATGGGGCTTCGGGGAAGCCGACTTCGAGGACGGCGGAAGCGATCACTTGATCGACAGCCTCGTCGCGTGGGGAAGTGCGGCCGAGATTCGGGTGCGCCTCCGAGCGCTCCGCGCGGCCGGCGCCTCTCACATCGCCCTCAGCCCGCTGAACCCCGAAGGCGGGAAGCCCGATTGGAAGCTCCTGGAGGCGTTGGCACCCTGACCCGGGCCGCCGGGCGGAGCCCGAGAAGCCTCACCGGCAGTCGTTACCCTCCGCCGCCATGTCCGTGATCGACGGCCGCGACCTCTGCAAGAGCTACGGGGCACGCACCATCCTGGCTCACTGCAGGCTCACCATCGGCTCGGCGGAGCGGGTGGGCCTGGTCGGCAACAACGGCAGCGGCAAGAGCACGCTGGGTCGGATCCTCGCGGGGAGCCTCGCCCCCGATTCCGGGACGCTCGCCATGCGGCGCGGGGCACGGATCGACTACCTGCCCCAGGAGCCCACCTTCCCGGAAGGCCGATCGATCCGCGATGTGGTCCTGGAGAGCCTGCGGGCGTGGAGCGAGGCGCACCGGCGGCATCGGGACGCCACCCGGGCCATCGAGTCGGGAGGAACCGAGCTGGAGCGGGCCGTCGCGGAGCAGGCGCGGGCGGCCGAGGAGCTGGAGAGGCTGGGCGGCTGGGAGCGGCTCCACGAGGCCGAGGCGATCGTCGACCACCTGGGCCTCGACGACCCGAGCCGTCCGGTCGAGACCCTGAGCGGTGGCGAGCGCCGCCGGCTCGCCCTCGCCCGGGTGCTCGTCGATGCGCCGGACCTCGCGATCCTGGACGAGCCCACCAACCACCTCGACATCGGCACCATCGAGTGGCTCGAGGACTTCCTCCTGAGCCGCTTTCGCGGCGCGCTGCTGCTCATCACCCACGATCGGAGCATTCTCGACCGCGTGACCTCGCGGACCTTCGAGCTCCACGCGGGCCTCCTGACGAGCTACGCGGGCGGCTACGCCTCCTACCTGGAGGCGAAGGCGGAGCGCACGGCCCAGGCCCAGCGCACCGAACGAAACCGGCAGAACTTCCTGCGGCGCGAGCTCGAATGGTTGAGAGGGCAGCCCAAGGCACGGGGAACCAAGCAGAAGGCGCGCATCGCCCGCGCCCACCAGGCTCTCGACCAGAAGGCGCCCGAGAAGGAGAAGCGAGCCGACTTGCGCACGCGGGCCGAGCGCCAGGGCAAGCAGGTTCTCGAGCTCGTGGGCTTGCGGCTGGAGCGTGCGGGGCAGCTCCTGATCGAGTCCCTCGACCTGGCACTGACTCCCGGCCAACGCGTCGGAGTGATCGGACCCAACGGCACGGGCAAGACCTCCCTCCTCCTGGCGATCCTGGGCGAGCTCGAGCCGAGCTCCGGTGAGGTGGTGCGCGGTCGGAACACGCGCATCGGCCACCTCGACCAGGCGCGCAGCGGGCTCGACGACGCCGTGACGGTGCGCGAGGCCGTGGCGGGGGATCGCAGCGAGGTCGAGAGCGCCGGAGAGAGCCTGAGGGTGGGCGCCTATCTGGAGCGCTTCCTCTTCGACGCGGGCGCTGCGCGCGTGCGCGTCGGCGAGCTCTCGGGCGGAGAGCGAGCGCGGGTCTGTCTGGCGAAGCTGCTCTGCCAGTCGACGAACCTGCTCCTGCTCGACGAGCCGACGAACGATCTCGACGTCTCGACCCTCGGGGCGCTCGAGGCGATGCTCCTCGACTACCGGGGAAGTGCCCTCGTCGTGAGCCACGACCGTTGGTTCCTGGATCGGATCGCCACGAGCATCCTGTCCTTCGAGGGAGACGGACGGGTCGAGCTGCACCCCGGCCACTACTCGGACTACCGGGAGAGGACCGCCTCGCGCGGGGAGCGCGAGGCCGAAGCAGAGCCCGGTACCACGCCTGCACCGGCGAGCGAGAACGCGGCCCCGCGGTCCCGCCCCCAGAAGCTCGGCTACCTGGAGCAGCGCGAGATCGAGGGCCTGATCGACCAGATCGACGAGGCCGAGCGCGAGGCGAGCCGCATCGAAGCGCAGCTCGCCGACCCCGCGATCTACCAGGGGGAGCGCGAAGCCCTGACCCAGCTGCAGCAGGCGCTCGAGGCCGCGCGGCGGCGGGTCACGACCCTGACCTCGCGATGGGAAGAGCTAGAGGCGAAGCGCGAGGCCCTCTCGAACTAGCCGACGAGCCGGGTTCCGGACCCCGGCGAAGACTGGATCCCATCGGGCTTTCACCCGGTCCCGCCCCCGAGCGCGTGTGCCGAAGAGTGAGCCATGAGGGGGCTGGATCGGCGCCGGGTCTTCGAGATCCTCGAGGTGGGAAGCAACGGGGACCGCACCAGTCTGGTCTGCGACCTGGCGATCATGGCGTTGATCGTCCTCAACGTGGCGTCCGCGATCGCCGAGTCCGTGCCTTCATGGGGCAGCTCCTACGCCGACCTCTTCGCCGCCTTCGAGCTGTTCTCGGTGGCCGTGTTCTCGACCGAGTACGTCCTGCGCGTCGCCACCATCGTCGAGGGGCAGGACCCGCGCTTCCACAGCCCGATCGCGGGAAGGCTGCGCTACATGGCGACCCCCCTCGCGATGACCGACCTGCTCGCCTTCCTGCCCTTCTACCTCAGCGCCGTCATCGGAATCGACCTGCGAATGCTGCGGGTCTTGCGCCTCATTCGCATCTTCAAGCTCGCCCACTATTTCTCGGCCCTGAACATCCTGCTCGACGTGATCCGGATCGAGCGCCACGCCTTCGGCGCGGCCTACTTCGTGGTGGTCCTGGGGCTGCTGATGGCCGGAAGCGGGGTCTACCTCTTCGAGCACGAGGCGCAGCCCGAGGCCTTCGGCTCCATTCCCGCTTCCCTCTGGTGGGCGGTCGCCACCCTCACCACCGTCGGCTATGGCGACGTCACACCGATCACACTCGGCGGCAAGA
The DNA here is from genome assembly GCA_002687015.1 of Deltaproteobacteria bacterium. Lineage (GTDB taxonomy): Bacteria > Myxococcota_A > UBA9160 > UBA9160 > UBA6930. The sequence continues at coordinate 17,640 of NYZB01000165.1, read as the reverse complement.
TGTTCGGTACCTTCGTCATGATGCTCGGCGTCGGCGTCGTCGCCGTTCCGACGGGCATCCTCGCGACGGGCTTCGCCCTCGAGCTCCGCAAGCGCCGCGAGCAGTACCGGGAAGAGCTCGCCGCCGCGCTCGAAGACGGAGTGATCGGCAGTGACGAGCGCGCCCGGCTGGACGAGCTACGCGAGTCGCTCAGTCTCAGCGCGGAGACGACGGCGGACATGGAGGTGTCGTCGCTCGGCCTGCTCGAAATGGCGGGAAGGCAGCTCCAGGCCTGCCCCCATTGTGGCGAGCTCCTGGTGGACGGCGCCAAGGATCCGCTTGCGGAGGTGGAAGCGGAGACCCGGGTGCCTGCGCCTGCCTCTACGACTCCGGGGACTCGTCGGCCGGGGGAACGATGACTCCGTAACCTTCGAGGTCGTCGCGCTCGGCCACGCCACCCCCGCCGCCACCGGACTCGGCCGGGTCCTTGCGGGAGCGCTCTTCGCGCTTCAGCGCGGCCGCCTCGGCCTTCTTCTTCTCTCGAAGTCGCTTCTGGACGGACATGCGATTGGAACGGGCCATCGTCGTCTCCGTTTCTGGGTCGAAGGGAACCGATCGGCGGGGTGGGCCTCGTGGCCCTCGCGCGATCCCACACTCCCGTGAATGCCGGCTGGGCGACTGAAGTGGGTGAAAAGACCCCATGACCCTGCCGGTCTCCCTTGGAGCTGATCCTAGCGAATGCTCCTTGGGGATCAGCTCCCGCGGGGGCGACTCAGCGGTGGGCGCCGAGCGGATCGCTCAGGATGCCCTGCTCGAGCTCGCGAAACCCGCGGCGCAGGCTCTGGTCGGGGATCCCGGGCGCCAGGCGCTCGAAGTGGGCGGCCACGATCGCGCGCTCGCGGTCGGCCTCGGCTCGCTCTCCGCGGCGGCTCGCCAGCTCGGCACGGAGACTGCGCGCCCGCCATGCCACGGACGGGTGCTCGATCTCGTCGGCGATCTCGACGGCACGGGCCAGCTCGGGAGCCGCCCGCTCGTGCTCGCCCAGGGCGAGGTGGATCCGGCCGATCTGTTCGAGCGCGCGGCATTCCAGCTTGGGCGCCGGGACCCTGGCGAGGCGCTCGACCTCGTCGCGCGCGAGCTCGAGGGCCCCCTCCGGGTCGCCGCGACCGAAGGCGAGACGTGCCTGGTGGTGACGCAGGCGCACCGACCAGCGCCAGCGCATCCACGGGTCCGGGTCGTCGTCGAACTGCTCCTGGATCGGCGCGAGCTGCTCGGCCGCCTCGTCGAAGCGGCCGAGGGCCATCAGGTTGCCCGCGAGATTGATCGCTCCGTTGGCGTAGAGCTCGGGTGCCCCGGCCACCAACCCCAGCTCCACGGCCTCGCGGGCCAGCACCGTGCCCGCCCGGTTGAACTCCGCCGCGCGCTCGTGGCAGCCGAGCTCAGCGTGGGCCCAGCCCATGGTGTTGAGCAGCCGCGCCTGGATCGCGCGATCCCCGATGCGGTCGCACAGCTCGAGCCCGCTGCCCAGGAGTCCGAGACCGCGGGCGTAGTCACCGATGCAGACGCACGCGATGGCCAGGAACCAGGACGCGAATAGGGCATCGCCCGGGGCCCCGTTTCGCGTCGCGACCTCGACGGCCTGGGAACCGAGCTGGATGCACCGGCGGTACTCGCTGCGCCACTCGGCCCGCTGGGCACACTGGGCCAGGGCCCAGGCGTGGACGGCCGGGTTGCCGGCTTGCTCGGCCAGCGCCAGCGTCTCCAGGGGGAGCGTGTCGTCGTCGAGGGCTCGGCCGTGCACGATCTGGCACTCGTCCTGGACGATGCGCGCGAACGCGCGGCCCGCCTTCGCACCGCTCTTCGAGGACAGATCGACGGCCCTCTCCACGCTCCGTTCGCTGGCGGCGTAGTCGTGGTCCCAGAGGTAGGACATCCCCGCGAACCCGTGCAGCAGGGAAGCCTCGCCGGGATCGGGACAGACCTCGGCGGCCGCCCGGTAGGCCTCGCCTGAGGCGCCGAAGTCGCTGGTCATCCAGCAGCATTCGGCGACCCGGACCTGCAGCGCGAGGATGCGAGCCTCCTCCACGTCGCCGAGCCGGGCCGCCAGCGCCAGCGCCTTCCGACAGTGGTCGATGGCCGCGTGGTTCGCGTAGGCCGCCGCCGACTTCTCCGAGGCGAGCTCGTGGTAGCGAAACGCTCGCTCGTCGTCCTCGCTCTCTCCGAAGTGGTGGGCGAGCGCCTCGTAGTGCTCGACGATGCGATCCTGGTAGAGCTCCTCGATCGCCGTGCCCACCACCCGGTGGAGTGCCTTGCGCCTGGCGACGAGCACGCTCTCGTAGGCCACCTCGTGGGTGAGGGCGTGCTTGAACATGTAGGCCAGCTCGGGATGGGAGGACTTCTCGTAGATCAGCTCCAGGGAGCGCAGCTCACCGACGATCTCGTCGAGCTGGGCTCCGGCCTCGTGGATGCGCGAGAGGAGGCGCATGGCAAACTCCCGCCCGATGACCGAGGCGAGCTGGATGGCCCGCTTCGGCTCTTCGGGCAGACGGTCGAGGCGCGCCATCAGGACGTCCTGGATGCGATCCGGAACCGCGACCTCCGCCAGGTCCCGCGTCAAGCGAACTCGCCCTTCCTTGAGGGCGAGCACTCCCTCTTCCAGGAGCGAGGTCGTGACCTCCTCCACGAAGAGGGGGTTCCCCTCGGCCTTCTCGGCGATCAGCAGGCGAAGGGCGCTGGGAAGCTCCTTCGAATCCAGCACCGAGCCCACCATGGAGGCCATGGCGACCTCGGAGAGCGGCTGCAAGGGGACCCGCGCGTGGTAGCTGCGATCGCCGAAGGGGTGCGTGTAGCCGGGCCGATGGGTGAGCACCACGAGGATGGGAAGGGCCGGGATCGTGTCGGACACGAAGGCCATGAACTCCTCGGTGGCCGCGTCCACTCAGTGCAGGTCTTCCATCACGAGCACCACGGGCATCTGCTCCGCGATGCGCAGCATGCGTGCGTGGAGCGCGCGGCACATCTCGGCGCGGCGGCTCATGGCATCGAGCGCGTCGACCTCGGCGTCACCCGAGGGCAGCGAGAGCAGGACCCTCAGATAGGGCAGGGTCCAGGCGAACTCGTCGCCCATCAGGTCTTCCCGGGCCACGAGCTTGGCCTGGGCTCGGCTCTCGTCGTCCCGGTCGTCGATGCGGTGCAGGCGGCGAACGGAGTCGGCGATCGCGTGGAAGGGCGTGCTCTGCGCGTAGGAGGCGCAGCGCCCCTCGATCCAGATGTGCTGCTCGGTGCCGAGCCTCCGGCGGAACTCGTGGAGCAGGCGGGACTTGCCGAGGCCGGCCTCTCCCACGACGAAGGCGACCTGCCCGTGCCCGGCCTTGGCCTGTTCGTGGGCCGCCATGAGCGCGTCGAGCTCCCGCTCCCGCTCGACGTAGTCGGTCAGCCCCCCGGCGGACCCCGAGGCCACGTCGATGCGACCCGCGACCTGGTGGGCGGCGACGACCTCGTAGGCCTGGATGGGACCGGCCTTCCCCTTGACCTGTGCCGGCGCCAGCGGCCGGACGTCGAAGTAGCCCTCGACCAGACGCTGGACCGCCTCGGACACGACGACCGAGCCCGGCGCCGCCATCTCTTCGAGCCGCGCCGCCAGGTTGGTCGTGTCGCCTACGGCGGTGTAGTCCATCCGCAGGTCGTCACCGATGCGGCCCACCACGACCGGGCCCGTGTGAATGCCGATTCGCATCCGGAACCGGCCCCCATGCGCTTCCTGGACCTCGGCGTCGAGGGGCGCGAGCGCCCGCTGGATCTCGAGCGCCGCCGAGATAGCCCGCTGGGGTCCGTCCTCCAGGGCCAGGGGAGCTCCGAAGAGCGCCATCACGCCGTCGCCGGTGAACTGGTTGATCGTGCCCTCGACCCCGTGGATCTCTTCGAGCATCAGCTGGAAGGCCCGGTCGAGGAGCTGGTGCATCTCCTCAGGGTCCCCGAGCCGCTCGGCGAGCGCGGTGGAATCTGCGAGGTCGGCGAAGAGCACGGTCACGTGCTTGCGCTCTCCCTCGATCGCGGTCTTCTGGGTGAGGATGCGATCGACCAGGTGCTTCGGGGTGTAGGAACGCGGATCGGTGGCCTGGGCCAGGCCGGTCGGCGCCGCGGAGGCTTCGAGCACGAGGGAGGCGAAGTCCGCGAAGGAGCCCGCCAACAGCTCCTCCGCGTCGGTCCAGGTGCGTTCGCTCCCGGTATGCTCGTGACAGATCACACCGACGGTCACGCCGCCGCGACGGATCGGCGCATCCAGCATCGAGTAGATGTCGTTGGGGACGAGGTAGTCGTCGTGAAACGCATCCGTGCGCCGGTCGCGGCGCGCATCGTGGACCGCCAGGACGCGCTCGTCCTCCAGCGCCTCGAAGTAGCGGGGAACGTCGGCCCGGGGCAGCACGGCCCCGCAGTCGTGCTCGCCGGTGGAGCGCTCGAAGAGATCCTCGCATTGGATCGCCGTCCGTCCCTCGTCGTAGAGCCAGACGCTGACTCGCTCACAGCCCACGGCGCGGCTGGCCGCCTCGGTGATCTTCTGGAGGCTGCCGCGGAGATCCCCCCAGACCGATCCCAGATCCTGGGCGAGACCGAGAAGGGCATCCGTCCCGGCTCCGAGTGGCTGCTGAACGCGCCCTTGCCGCGCTCGCGAATCGACCATGGACCCATCCCGGATGGCATGCCTCCCCTCGGCGCCTACTCCCTTCATCCTGGGCTGCCCGGGGCATGGCGTCAAGCAGCGGAGCGCCCGTGGGGTAGGCTGCACGGGGCCCGTGGGCTTCTCGGGTGGGGGGACGAGTGACGGGAAGGAGAGCTTCGCTCCGGGCTGCGGCCCTCGTGGTACTCGCCCTGCTGGCGCCGCTCGCCTGCCGTGAGCTGACCCAGCCCGTCGAGAGCGCAGTCGAGCTGCGGCTCCGCAGGATCTATGACGCTCGCGAGTGGCTCCGGCGCGTCCCGGTGGAGCTGGCGACTTCCCTGGTCGCTCCGGGCCTAGTGGAGCGCTTCCTCGACGACCTCGAGCTGCCGGAGCCACTGGAGCGGCGTCTGCTCGAGCGCGTGCACGCGAGGGACTTCGTGGACGAACTGGTCCCCTTCCTTCTCTTCCTCCGGGACATGTACGTCGAGCCCGAGGGAGAGAGTGCCGAGACCTTCGACGACCACGTGCGGGCCCGCTTCCGCCCCGACGAGGCGATCCCGGGGATGGTCCACGACATGTTCAGCTGGCAGGTCGAGAGCGAAGAGCGGGCGGGCCTGCCGACCCTGCCACCCGAGGTGGTCCGCGAGCTGCTCGCCTTCTACGACGTGCTCTACCTGCAGGGCCAGACAGGCGCCGCGCACGTGGGCGAGCGCCTGGCCTGCGAGACCCGCACCCTCGAGCTGGGCCTCGAGGAGGCGACACGCGCCGCCGCTCCCGCGATTCGCGGCTTGCTTCGTGCACTCGGAGACACGCTGGCGGATCAAGCCGAGGTCGCCGCGGCCGTGCGCGCCGTGCTGGATGACGACTCGCGCCTCGACGCGGCCACCGCAGCGCTGATCCGCTTCGTCGACCAGACCGTGTGCCGGAACTACCGCTTCTTCGCCGCTCGCGCCTTCCGCATCCGTCAGTTGCAGGGCTGGCTGGAGGAGCAGCTCGATTCGCCGGGGGGCGGAGACCTGTGGGAGTGGCTCGATCGGTCCCTACACCGGCGCCGCTACGGCGTAGCCATCGTCGTCGACGGCCTCCAGGGACGTCTCGTCGAAGCACTGGCCCGCGGACAGGCGAGCGATGTCTTCATCCGGCGGATCGTCTCGGAGCAGGACGCCGCGGGCGGACCCAGGCCCTCGGGAAGGTCCTGGCGGGCCGCACCCGAGCAGCGAGTCCGCTTCCTCGAGGCCCTGGGTCGGCGTGGCTTCCAGCACCCCCACTACCTTCCCTTCTTCAGGCGGATGCTCGCTGCGCCCGGGACCCGCTGGCTGCCGGTCGGCGTGTCGACCACACCGACGATCAGCGTCCGGAACATCCCGATTGCCCTCTCGGGTGCGCCGGTCGCCGGCGAGGGCGCAACGGGCCTGCCGAACTTCCATTTCGTCGACCGGAGCTTTCGAAAGGACGGTGAGCCGCGAGGACGTGCGTACTACTTCTTCGGGAGCGATGCGGTCGAGCTGGTCTCGATGGCCGACCAGGCAGGAATGCGCAGCCTCTTCGAGCGGCTACCCCAGCAGAGCAGCCTGAGCTGCACGGCCCAGTACGACGAGCGGGCGCAGTTCGGCATCGACGCCCTTCTCAACCTGGGCCTCGGCGAGAGGCTCCGGGACTTCGGCGATCGGCTGTGCGCCGCGGAGCTCTGGCGCCGCGCCCGGAGTGAGCGAGAGGTGGCGGCCCTGAAGCGGCGGCTGCTCGAACGACGCGACAGCCTGGGCCAGCAGGTCCCCTGGTACCGGTTCTGGGAGCAGCTGGGTGGGCTTCCGGACAGGGGGCTCGCGCAGAGCTGGATCCGCCAGATCGCCGAGAAGGAGCAGCGCAGCCTGCCCGAGCTCCTGGTCGTCTACAACCCCTGGCCGGACCACTTCGCCCACTTCGAAGGACCCTTCGCGGACGAGATCCTGGCGCCCTCGGGCGAGCTCAACCGTCTCGACTACTGGCTGGGTCGCTGGACCCGCGCCTACGAGGAGGCCGGGGTCCTCGATCGGACCCTGTTCGGAATGGCCGGCGACCACGGGCTGGCGCCGGTCTTCCACCTCCTCAACCCGGAGGTCGAGGTCTTCGACGCCCTGCGCGAGGAGGGGTTGGACTTCCGCGTCGTGAAGATCTCTTCCGACGAAGGGGAGGGGCCGAAGCTCACGAACCCCTTCGATCCACCCTCGATGAAGGGGATCGACGTCGTCGTGGCCTCGACGGCCGGCGGCAACTACATGCTCGACCTCTTCGCCGACCAGCGCGAGGGCTTCACGCGCCAGCCCGTGGCCGGAGAGCTTCGAGACCTGCGACCCATCGCGGCCCCCGATGGGAAGGGAATCGATCTGCTCGAGGAGATCGCCCTGCGCCTCTCCGACTCCCTCGACTATCTCGTGGTCCGCGAGGTGCCCTGTGGCCCGGACGGCGGTGTGGTTCGCCTGATCGGTCGACGCGACAGCGAGCGCGGCGAGGCCGTGATCCGGCGGGAGGGCGAGCGATTGCACTACGCGTCGACAGGTGTCGACCTGCTCGGCCTCGACCAGCTGAGCCCCTACGAGCGCTTCGACGAGTCGGCGGAGCAGAGCCACGCCCGCTTGCGAGCCCGCTGTCTGGAGACGCCCGTCGAAGACCCGTCGGCCTGGTGCCACGAGGCGGAGTGGCGAGACCTCACCTCGTTCACGGCCCGGCCCGATTCGGTCGTGCAGCTCGGCCACCTCTACGACACCCCTCGGGCCGGCACGATCAACCTCTTCCCGCGCACCGGCGTGGGCTACAACTCGGTGGTCCCGGGTCGCCACGCCGGGGAGTCCTTCCACGAGAAGAACGCCTTCGTCGCGATCTGGGGCCAGCCCCTGGCGCGGGCGGCAGGCCGCTCGGCCCTGCGCAGTGCGGTCAACGGCTCGATGCCCATGGCCATCTACGAGCATCTCTCGGGTGAGCGCCCGATCCGCGGAACGGAGGGCTGGGGCTACGACCCGCTTCCGGAGGATTGGTTCCAGGGGGCCGTGTCGCCGTAGACGAAGGCGCTGGAGGAAGGACGGCTTGCTGGCGGGACGGACCCTTCGGCAAGCTCCTGGACGATGGACGACCTGGACCGCGCATTGCGAACCGTCGAGGCGATCCACTCCAGGGTGGACGCCCGGGCACGGGCTCTGGCCCGCCGGCACCGCGGCCGCCTCCAATGCCGCCGGGGCTGCCACGCCTGCTGCGTCGACGACCTGACGGTCTTCGAGGTGGAGGCGGAGCGGATCCGCCGAGCCCACGGCGCTCTCCTCGCCACGGGCCGGCTGCACCCCACGGGTGGCTGCGCCTTCCTCGACGAGGACGGCGGCTGCCGGATCTACGGGGAGCGGCCCTACGTCTGCCGGACCCAGGGTCTGCCGCTTCGCTGGCTCTCCGAGGATCGGGACGAGATCGTCGAGAGCCGCGGCATCTGCGAGCTCAACCGCGAAGGGCCGCCCCTCGGCGGCCTGGACGAAGAGGCCTGCTGGACGGTGGGGCCGGTCGAGCTCGAGCTCGGTCGACTCCAGGAGGGGCTCGACGGTGGCCGGCGGCGACGCGTGGCCCTCCGGTCCCTGTTCGGTGGGTCGTCGTCCGGAGACGGGTCCGCCGACAGCTAGACCGCCGCTGGAGACCGAATTCGGCCGCCGGGCCCGGTTTGGGGTCAAAACGGCCCCCTGGCTGCAAAGGAACTTTCTTATTCGATATCGAGAGGTTATGGGCGGAGTTGCGTATCGAAGGAATGAATGCAATTGACTTGATCTGAAGTTGACCGTATACATTCGTAATCTTCACATCGAGGCACCGCATGTCCGCCAAGAGCGTCCCCCTGAGCGTCCGTATCACCCCCGACGACGCGGAGTTCCTGGCCCGGCTCCGCATCGATCAGGCCACCACGCCGAGCGAGAAACTCCGGGCTCTCGTGGGAGCCGAGCGTCGGCGCCGCGAGGGCTACCGCGACTACGGTCGGGTCCTCGCCCTCACCCGCGAGACCCTCGGTCCGACCCTCGAGCGGATCCTCACCGCGGAGAACAACGAGCGCGTGCACTCGGAGCTGGTGCACTCGGTGGCCGAGGCCCTGCCGGACCTGATGGCCTACCTGCTCACCGCGATGGCCGACGTCGAGGAGGAGCGACGCGGCCTCGAGCGGCTCGAGCAGCAGCTCGCCGACCGGGTGTTCCGCTTCGTGGAGACGATGATCCGCCTCGGCGTCACGCGAAAGGCCCCCGCCTACGACCCCGACGTCGTCACCGATCGGCTCGAACCCATCCTGGAGCTGACGGACGTGATTCGAAAGACCCAATGAGAGAGACAAGGAGAACCCCCATGGCAGAGACCCTGGCATCCCGCGTAGGACGCATCGTGAGCGGCAGTGTGCATGCCCTCGTGAGCGCGATGGAGAACGCGTCACCGGACCTGATCCTCGAGCAGGCCATCCGGGAGGTCGAGGCCGCAGCCGACGACGTGCGCGCAGAGCTCGGCCGCGAGATCGCGAAGAAACACCTGGCGAGCACGCGCCTGGCCGAGGAGGGCCGTCGGCACGAGGACCTGATCGAGAAGATCGAGATCGCATTGAGGGAAGGACGCGAGGACCTCGCCGAGGCCGCAGCGGCACGCCAGCTCGACATCGAGGCACAGATCCCCGTGCTCGAGCGCACCCTCGCCGAGTGCGGAGACCGCGAGAAGGAGCTCGAGGGCTTCGTCGCGGCCCTGCAGGCACGACGCAGGGAGATGGAGGAAGAGCTCCAGAGCTTCCGCGAGTGCTGCGCGAGCGAGACGGCGAGCTCCGAAGAGGGAGCTGCCGTCGGCGAGCCGAGCCGCCGCGCCGAGAGGGCCAGCTCGGCCTTCGACCGCGTGCTCGAGCACAAGGCCGGCATGCCCGGCGGCAAGGCCGCCCTCTCCAATGCCGCACGGCTCGCGGAGCTGGAGAGCCTGGCCCGAAGGAACCGCATCCGCGAGCGCATCGAGGAGGCCAAGGCCCGCATCGATCAGGGCTGAACCCGAGCCCGCCCCCTACCCACTTCCGAACGCCCGGAGCCCCCCGACGATGATCGACTTCCTGTTCCTTCCGCAGAACTTCCCCTTCGCCGTCGCCCTGACGGTGATGCTGGGCATCGCGGTGATGGAGGGTGTCGCCACTCTCGTGGGGGCAGGTCTCTCGGGCTTGATCGAAGCGGTGTTTCCCGACTTCGACCTCGACGTGGACATGGAAGTGGACGCCGACGGAGATGCGGCTCCGGGCGCCGGCTTCTTCACGGGCCTGCTCGGGTGGCTGCACATCGGCCGTGTCCCGGTGCTGGTGCTCCTCGTGATCCTGCTGACCGGCTTCGGCCTGCTCGGGCTGGCGCTGCAGGCCCTGGCCCGAGAGCTCCTGGGCGCGCCCCTGCCCGGTTGGCTCGTATCGGTACCCGCCTTCCTGGGCGCCCTCCCGATCGTGCGCGTGGGCGGTGCCGCGGTAGCACGGATCATCCCCAGGGAAGAGACCAGTGCGGTATCCCGGCACAGCTTCGTCGGGCGGGTCGCCACGATCGTGATCGGCACCGCGCGTTCCGGGGAGCCGACCCAGGCGCGCCTGCGCGACGAGCACGGGCGCAGTCACTACGTCATGGTCGAGCCCGACTTGCCGGACCAGAGCTTCGCCGCCGGATGCCCCGTGCTCCTTGTGCGCGAAGTGGGCCCCCGCTTCCGGGTGATCGCCCCGCCCAGCGACGCCCTGCTGGAATCGAACGAGTAGAGAGAAGAACGAAGGAAAGAGGAGGAAGAGATGATCGATGGAATCCCCGTGTTGGTCGCAGCCCTGGTCGCCCTGCTGGCCCTGGCCACGATCGGGATGATCGTGGCGCGGCTCTACCGCCGCGCGACGAAGGAGACTGCCTACGTGCGAACCGGCTTCGGCGGGCAGCGCGTCATCATGGACGGCGGCGCACTGGTCTTCCCCGTGTTGCACGAGGTCATCCCCGTCAACATGAACACCATCCGGCTCGAAGTGCGGCGCAGCCAGAGCGGTGCCTTGATCACCCACGATCGCATGCGCGTGGACGTCGCGGCCGAATTCTACGTTCGCGTGAAGCCCACCGAAGAGGCGATTGCCGACGCCGCCCAGACCCTGGGAAGGCGCACCTTGGATCCCGAGGCCCTGAAGGAGCTGGTCGAGGGCAAGTTCGTCGACGCACTGCGCGCCGTCGCGGCCGAAATGGCCATGGAGGATCTCCACGAGCAGCGGGTCGATTTCGTCCAGAAGGTGCAGAGCGCCGTCTCCGAGGATCTCCTGAAGAACGGGCTCGAGCTGGAGACCGTCTCGCTGACCTCGCTGGACCAGACGGACCGGGACTTCTTCAACCCGAACAACGCCTTCGACGCCCAGGGCCTGACGAGGCTCACCGAGGAGATCGAAGCGCGGCGCAAGCAGCGCAACGACATCGAACGCGACACCGAGGTGGCCGTCCAACAGAAGAACCTGGATACGGAGCGCGAGAGCCTGGAGATCCGCAAGCAGGAGGAGTACGCAGAGCTGGCTCAGCAGCAGGCCGTCGAGACCGAGCGGGCCCGCCAGACGGCGGACATCGCGCGGGAGCAGGCCGATCAGGGGCGTCTCGCCGACGAGGCGCGCATCACGGCGGAGCAGCAGGTCGAGCAGACCCGCATCGCCTCGGAGCGGGCCATCGAGGAGCAGCGCATCGACAAGGAGCGCCAGATCCGCGAGGCCGACATCGAGAGGCTGCGGCGGGTCGAGACCGCCGAGGTCGACAAGCGCAAGAGCATCGAGCTCACCGACCAGGATCGACACATCGCGATCGCGGAAAAGAGCCGCGACCAATCGGTGGCCGAGGCCGACCGGGCACGAGCCGAGGCCGTGGATGCCGAGGAGGCCGTGGTCACGGTGCGGGAGAACGCCAAGGCCGAGCGCCAGAAGCGGATCGAGCTGGTCGAGGCGCGCAAGCAGGCCGAACGCGAGGCGATCTCGGTGACCGTCGCGGCGGACGCAGAGAAGCTGGCCGCGGTGGACCAGGCCGAGGCCCTGCGCCTGCTCGCCGAGGGCAACGCCAACGAGCAGCGCATCGGGGCCCAGGCGGAGGCCGATGCCGAGCGTGCGCGGGCCGAGGCGGCGCGGGTTCGCTACGAGGTGGAGGCCGAGGGCAAGAGCAACCTCCACCAGGCGGAGAACCTGCTCTCGAACGAGCAGATCGCCATGCGCATCAAGCTGGCGCTGATCGAGAACCTGGACCGGATCATCGCGGAGAGCGTGAAGCCGATGGAGGCGATCGAGGGCATCAAGATCGTGCAGGTCGACGGTCTGGCCGGAGCCGCGGGCGGCGGAAGGGGTGCGAGCCCCAGCGCCGACGCGGCCGGCGCCGCCGGCGATGGCAACCTGGCGGACCAGGCCGTCAACGCCGCCCTGCGCTACCGCGCGCAGGCGCCGCTCCTCGACTCCCTGCTCAAAGAAGTCGGGATCGACGGCGGCGACCTGAACGGTCTGACCGGGGCCGTGAGCGAGCCGGAGCTGGATCTCGCGGTCTCGAGCGGGAACGGCGCAGCCGAGCCCACCCACTAGCACCCGGTGGGTGGCCCCTGCGAGGCCCGTCGGGCGAGTGCCCGGCGGGCCTTCGCTCGTGGGCGGCGCGCGGTCAAGCCATCCCGTCGATGAGGACGGCGAAGTGCTTCGAGGTGGCCTGCAGACGCTTGCCCACGACGGCCTGGTACTCGCCGGACTCGTAGATCTCCTTCGCCCTCTCCCTGGAGTCGAACCTCAAGACGACGGTCTGGTGCCCGGCGCCCTCCCCTTCGAGCTGTTCGCTGGCGGGATCGAAGGCGATGAGCTCGCACCCCTCTCCGAACTTCAACGCCGGGCCCGCGGCAGCGGTGTACTCGGCATAGAGCTCGGGATTCTCGACGGCATAGTTCACGATCAGGTAGGCAGGCATCGGATCCTCGCTTGCGTGGAGAATGCGGCAGCGTACCGCGACCCTCGTTCGGGCGGCTCGCCCCCACGGGGAATCAGCCCGTGGCCGCCGGAACCGGTCGCCTCCCCTTCGATCGTGGGACTCCCGGTAGGGGGAAGGGCTATGGTCCCCGCCCGCGTCGCCGCATCGAAACGGGGAGGGACCGCGCCCATGGCCGTGCAGACCGAGAGGCTCGAGATCGCCGTCGGCGACGCCACGATGGGCGCCTACCTGGCCCGTCCGGCTGGCGATGGGCCCTTCCCCGGTGTGATCGTGTGGATGGAGATCTTCGGGGTGAACGGCCACATCCGGGACATCGCCGACCGCGTGGCCGCCGAGGGCTACGTGGCCCTCGCGCCCGACTTCTTCCACCGCAGCCTGCCGGGCATCGAGCTCGGCTACGACGACGAGGGTATGGCGAAGGGGATGGAGGGGCTGCATGCCCTCGATGCCGACGAGATGATCGCCGATGCGAGGGCCGCCCTGGCCGCCCTCCTCGACTGCAGCGATACCACCGGGGAGGTCGGCGTGATCGGCTTCTGCATCGGCGGCCACATGACCTACCTGACGGCGTGCGAGACCGGCGTCACAGCGGCCGCCTCCTTCTACGGAGGAGGCATCGCCGCACCCGAAGGGCCGGGCGGCAAGGAGGCGACGCTCTCGCGCACCGGCGGGATCCGCGGCCGCATCCTGTGCCTGTTCGGCGGCAAGGATCTGCTGATCCCGGAGGGCCACGTGGCGGCGATCCGGAGCTCGCTCGAGGCGGCGGGAACCGACCACGAGATCGTCGTCTACGAGCCCGCCGAGCACGGCTTCTTCTGCGACCGGCGCGACACCTACCACGCCGACTCCGCTGCCGACGCCTGGCGCCGCGTGACGACCCTCTTCGCCCAGGAGCTCAAGCGCTGACAGAGGGGGCAGACCCCCTTGTTGGCTTCGAGGATTGATTCATGTTGGATCCGCGTAGTCTGGCCGAGCGTCGCGACGAGATCGCCGAGAGCTGTCGCTCTCGTGGCGTGGAGGCGGACGTGGACCGTGCGGTCGCGCTCTACGCCGAGGTGACCAACCGGCAGACCGAGCTCAACGAGGCAAACCGGCGGCGCAACGAGCACCAGAAAGCGGGCAAGCGCAAGCTCGAGGCCGAGGAGCGCGAAGCCCACACCGCCGAGGGGCGCGCCCTGAAGGAGGCGGTCGCGCGCATCGAGAGCGAGCTCGATGCGGCGCGGGCTCGCTTCGACGACGCGCTGCTGGCGCTACCGAACTTCATCCACCCCGACGTGCCCGTCGGCGGGGAGGAGGACTTCGCGGAGCTGCGGCGGGTGGGCGAGCCGACCGCCTTCGGCTTCGAGGCCGTCGACCACCTCGAGATCGGCCGGCGCAACGACCTTCTCGATTTCGAGGCGGGCGCACGGGTCGCGGGGAACAAGTTCTACTACCTGAAGAACGGCGCCGTGCTCCTCGAGCTGGCCCTGCAGCGCTACGCCCTCGACATCCTGCTCGAGGACGGGTTCACGCCCTACGTGACCCCCGACCTGGCCCGTCCCGAGATCGTCGACGGCATCGGCTACAACCCGCGCGGCGAGGAGACCCAGATCTACTCGATCGCCAACGCCGACCTCTGCCTGGTGGGGACGGCGGAGATCACGCTGGGCGGCCTCTACGCGGACCAGATCCTCGACGAGCAGCAGCTTCCTCTCAAGCTGGCCGGCATCTCCCATTGCTTCCGCACCGAGGCGGGCTCGGCGGGCCGCGAGAGCAAGGGGCTCTACCGGGTGCACCAGTTCACCAAGGTCGAGATGTTCGCGATCACCCGGCCCGAGGACTCCGAGGCCATGCACGAGCACCTCCTGAGCCTCGAAGAGAAGATCTTCCAGGGCCTCGAGCTGCCCTACCGGGTCGTCGACATCGCCAGTGGCGACCTGGGGGCGCCCGCCTACCGCAAGTTCGACATCGAAGCCTGGATGCCGGGCCGTGGTGAGGGTGGCTCCTATGGAGAGGTCTCGAGCGCCTCGAACTGCACCGACTACCAGGCCCGCCGTCTCAAGACCCGATTCCGCCGCCAGGGCTCGAAGAAGAACGAGCTGGTCCACATGCTGAACGGCACCGCGATCGCGAACTCGCGCGGGATCCTCGCCCTGCTCGAGAATCACCAGCGGGACGACGGCAGCGTCGGGATTCCCAAGGCCCTCCAGCCCTACGTGGGTCGCGAGGTGATCGGCGGGGCGGGCTCGTAGTACCTTCCGCTCCGATGCCTGCCGAACACCAGCGGCCCCCGCTCATCCTCGGAACGGCGGGACACATCGACCACGGGAAGACGACGCTGATCCAGGCGTTGACCGGGGTCGACACCGACCGGCTGCCCGAGGAGAAGAAGCGCGGCATCACGATCGAGCTGGGTTTCGCCCCCCTCGATCTGGGAGAGGGGCTGCGGCTGGGCGTCGTCGACGTGCCGGGCCACGAGGGCCTGGTACGCACCATGGTCGCGGGCGCCACCGGAATCGACCTGGTGCTGCTGGTGGTCGCCGCCGACGAGGGCGTGATGCCCCAGACCCGGGAGCACCTGGCGATCTGCGACCTGCTCGGGTTGGAGATCGGAGTGGTCGCTCTCACCAAGACCGACCTGGCGGATGACGAGACCCGGGAGCTGGCCGGGGAGGAGGTACGCGAGCTGGTCGAGGAGACCTGCCTCGCGGGTGCCGCCGTGATCCAGGTCTCCGCGCAGACGGGCACGGGCATTCCGGAGCTGCGAAGCGCACTCGAGAGCGCCGCCGCCGAAGCCCGGGCGCGCACGCCGCGGGAGGGCCCGCCGCGCCTCTGGGTGGATCGCCGCTTCGAGATGCGCGGCTTCGGCAGCGTCGTGACCGGAACCCTGATCGGCTCGCCCCTGCGGGTGGGAGACACGGTGGAGCTCCAGCCCAGCGGAAGGACCGGACGGATCCGGGGGCTGCAGAGCTTCGGTGAGACCTGCAGCGAGGTGCGTGCGGGAGCGCGCTGCGCGGTGAACGTCCAGAACGTCCCGCTGGCCGAGCTGAACCGCGGGCTCCTGATCACGGCCGAAGGCGCCCTGCTGCGCACCGATCGGTTCGACGCCGAGCTCTCCTGGCTGCCCAGCGCGCCTGCCTTCGGAAACGACCCGAGCTCGGTGGAGCTCTTGTGTGGGACCGCCGAGCGACGGGCACGCGTCGCGCCGATCGGCACTGAGTCGATCGCACCCGGAGCCACGGGGCTGGCGCGAGTCCACGTGGACGGGGAGCCACTGGCCCTGCTGCCCGGCGATCGCTTCGTGCTGCGCGGCTTCCAACGCGGAGACACGGGCGGCGCGACCCTGGGCGGTGGCCGCGTCCTCGACGTCGCACCACCGCAGCGCCGTCGCCAGGATGCAGAGCTCGCCCGCGAGCTGCAGCTGCTCGCCGGCAACGATCCGGCCTCTGGGCTCCGAGCCCGCGTGCTGCGAGCCGGCTTCGCCGGTGCCCCCGTGGCGCGGTTGGCGTTGGAGACCGGTCTTCCGCAAGAGCGGGTGCGGGCGCTCCTGACCGATTCGGGGGAGGAGGTCCTCCCGCTGGGCCGGGAGCTGTGGCTCGGCAAGGCCAGCGCCCGTGAGCTCGAGGGCCGCCTCCTCAGCGCGCTCCGCGCCTTCCACGACGAGCATCCCCTCGAGCCGGGCATGCCGCGGGCCACCTTGCGCGGCGCGCTGCCGGAGAACGTCCCGGTCGCGGCCTTCGAGCAACTGATCGAGGGGCTCGCCGGCGAGGGCCGCATCGAGGTCGAGGAGAAGGTTCTGCGCGCCGCCGATTTCGCACCGCGGCTGTCAGAACGCGAAGAGAGCATCGCCGCCCGGCTGCGGTCCGCGGCGAAGGGCGCGGGCCTCGAGCCACCCACCGTGGCCGACTGGTCGGCAGAGCTGGATCTGCCGGAGCGGGTGCTGCGGCCGATCCTCGGACATCTGGAGCGGGATGGCTCACTGGTCCGCGCTCCCGGGGAGCTCTGGTTCGACAAGGGCGCGATCGACGAGCTGCGAGAGCGGGTCATCGCGCATCTCACCGAAGAGGGCGAACTCCCCACCGCCACCTACAAGGACATGATCGGCACCAGCCGGAAGTATGCCGTCCCATTGATGGAGCTCTTCGACTCGGAGCACCTGACCATGCGCAAGGGCGAGGTGCGCGTGCTGCGGCGACGTCCCGCGGGGAGGTAGGGCTACCCGCATTGGTGTAGGCTCTTCCCCATGGCACCGCACCGATCCTGACTCCTGGCGGGATGCGTCCTCGCCATGCTCGCGATGCCGGCGGCAGCCGAGGATCTCTGGCTGGTGGGCCAGGGCGAGGAGCTGCGGATCCAGGACGGCCCGCACGAGGGCGTCCAGCGGAGCTTCAGCCGGGTGGCCACCTCCCGGACTCCCGTCGTCGTCACCCGGCGGAGCCACGATTGGACCGGCAGCGAGGTCCACCATGGAGCGCCGACCTTCGTCTACTACGGGACCCCCTACGTCTCGTATCGGCCCCGCTACGACACGGGCTACCGCGGCCGCCACCACCACTACGGCCATCGCTACAGGTACGCCCGGCCGTACGGTCGCTTCGATCGCGGCTGGCACCACCGGCTCGGGCGTAGCCACCGCGGCGCCTACTTCCGGCATCGAGGCAAGCACAGCCATCGGGGCGGGCACTTCCGGGAGAACCGTCGGGGTGGACACTTCCGCGAGGTGCGGGGCCTCGGCCGCCGCCACCGCCGCTAGGCGCGACTAGCCAGGCGCAACGACTAGCCGGAAGCGTCGGTCTGCTCGCGCTGCCTGCAGTGGCGCGCGGCGAGCGGACTGCAGGTGCAGGCCTTGCCGGTCCCGCCGCAGCTGCCTTGAAGGCGCTTGCCCTGGATGAGCACGCCGAGCGACATGGCCAGGACGACGAGGCCCATGACGACGAAGGTGGCGAAGAAGGTGGCCATCGATCCGGAGTCTATCCCTTCGGTTGTGTCCCGACGAATGTGGATGGCACGGGGCTTGCGGTGCTGGGAGGGCATGACGGGCCGCCGCGCTGGCTTCGAACCTCC
>NYZB01000164.1 GCA_002687015.1 Deltaproteobacteria bacterium | reverse complement strand
CTGCTGGGCCTCCTCGTCGCCGCGCACGCGGCTGTCCACCGACTCCCCCGAGCGCACCATCAGCTTGCCGATCACGTTCAGCTGGATCTGCCTGGCGCCGCCATAGATCGAAGCGGCCCGCGAGTACAGGTACCCCTCCTGCCACTCCCAGGCCGAGTCCGCGGAGCCGAGGGCCAGGTCCGCATCGAGCAGCTCCTGCACCGTGTCGTAGAGCGCCTGCTCGGCGTCCATGATCAGGATCTTCGAGACCGACGACTCCGGTCCGGGCTGCTCTCCCCTCGCCAGGATCTCGAGCACCTCCCGCGCACGGCAGCGCACCGCGAGCAGACGCACCAGGGCACCGCCCAACGCCTGCTCGCCCCCGGCTGCTGCCGGTTGCTCCGCCAACCGCGCGAGCACGGGCAGGAGATGGGCCTGCCGGAGCCACGCGTAGCTGCCCCGCTCGCCGGCGAGGATGTGCATGGCGACGGCCCAGCCCCCGTTCAGGGGCCCGACCAGGTTGCGCGCGGGCACCTGCACGTCTTCGAAGAACACCTCGGCCAGCTCGTCCGTCCCGTTCGCCTGGCGGATCGCCGACACGGTGACTCCCGGCGTGTCGAGCTCGACCACGAAGGCCGAGAGGCCGCGATGTCGATCTTCGGGCGCACCCGTGCGTGCGAGCAGGAGGCAATGGCTCGCCCACCCGGCCCAGCTCGTCCAGATCTTGTGCCCGTCGATGCGGAAGCCCTCGCGCGTCTCCTCGGCCCGGGTTCGGAGTGCGGCCAGGTCCGAACCCGCCGAGGGCTCCGAGAAGCCCTGACACCACAAGATGTCGCCGCGAAGCGTGGGGAGGAAGAGCTCCTCGGTCAGCTCGGGCCGTGCGTGGGCCGCGAGGGCGGGGGGCAGGATCTCCAGGTGCTCGAGAAGGAAGCGGCCCGGGTAGCCCGCGCGGGAGAGCCGGTCGAGCACCAGGGCCCGGTGCAGCACGCTGCCGCCCAGACCACCCAGCGCCTCCGGCCAGCCGACCCGGGCGAAGCCCGCATCGAAGAGCTCCCGCTGCAGGGCGCGCACCGCGTTGGCGCGCTCCTCGAAGGCCTCGCGCGGCCGACGGAGCGCGTCGTGGGCTTCCCTCCGCTCCTCGAGCCAGGCTTCGAGCTTCTCGGCCAGGGCGGGCAGGTCCGGTGCCGCGTCGATCATCGGGGTGGGTGGGGTTCCATGGCGGGCATCTCGTGCGGCGTCGCGGCGGGGTCAGCACCTGACCCGCAGGCAGGATACTATGGCGTCCCCGTTTCACCGAATCCCCGGAATCCGATCCACGAGAAGGACATCCCGATGAGCGACTACGAGTTCATTACCTACGAGACCCTGGACGAGGGCCGCATCGCCCGCATCATGCTGGATCGGCCCGAAGCCCGGAACGCCCAGAACCGCGGAATGCTCGTCGAGCTCAACGAGGCCTTCCTGCGCGCCGAGGCCGACGACGCGGTCCGGGTGGTGATCCTCGGAGGCAACGGCAAGATGTTCTCCTCGGGCCACGATCTGGGCTCGAAGGTCGCCATGGCCGAGTACGGGCCCGGCCCCGGAATCCACGAGACGCGCACGATCAACGGCGGCGATCGCAAGGGCTCCGAGAACCTGATGCTCCAGGAGTGGCACTACTTCTTCCAGAACACCCTGCGCTGGCGGAACCTGCGCAAGATCACCGTCTGCCAGGTGCACGGTCCGGTCTACGCCGCCGGCCTGATGCTGATGTGGGCCTGCGACCTGATCGTCGCGGCCGACAACACGACCTTCGCCGACGTGGTCGGCGCACGCCTCGGCATGATGGGTACCGAGTACTTCGCCCATCCCTGGGAGTTCGGTCCCCGCAAGACCAAGGAGCTGCTGCTCACGGGCGATTCGATCGACGCGACCGAGGCCCACCAGCTCGGCATGGTCAGCAAGATCTTCCCGCCCGACGAGCTCGGCGAGCGAACCCTGGAGTTCGCCCGCCGGATCGCCCAGGTGCCCACGATGGCCGCCACCATGATCAAGGAGGCCGTGAACCAGACCCAGGACCACATGGGCTTCACCAATGCGCTGCACTCGTGCTTCACGATGCACCAGCTCAACCACTCGCACTGGGCGAGCGTGTCCAAGGGGACGCGCTGGGCCGCGTCGTCCGAGGACGGCGTGCCGGACTGGCGCAGCGCTCCGCCGGTGCAGATCGCCCGCAAGGACACGGTCGGGGGAGCTGTCTGAGCCCCCGCGCTTCGGCTTTCCCGGCCTGGGGGATAGCGGCTAGGGGGCCGTGGGCACCGGGATCGCGACGTGGGGGATCTTCTGGGAGGTCATCGTGACCTGGCCCCCCGGCATCTCGACCGCATGGGTGACGTGCACGTCCAGGGGCCTGCTGCTCTGGATCATCGCGAAGCCCTGGGCGTAGGTCGGCAGGGGGATCGGAGGCGGCGGCAACACGGCCTGGAGATCGAGGACGTCCTGGCAGCTTGCCTGGGTGCCCGTCCTGGAGGGCAGGGCCGTCGCGATTCGATCGGACGCCCAGCCCGGGACCATCATGCCGGCCGGAAAGGTGAGGGCCAGGCCCGAGTAGAGCGTGGCGCTGCCCGTGCCCGGGTTGAACAGGTTCACCGCGGTCGCGTGGTCGCCCATCAAGGTGCGCCCGGGGTCGGTCGCGTTGTCGCCGCAGGTGAAGGGCACCGCGTACTGGTACCAGTACACCGTCTTCTTCTTCTTCTTCTTCTTTGCGAAGGCGGCGCCGGGGGCGAGGAGGGCGAGCGCGACGACGAGGACGGTGATCAAGGACACGATGCGATGCATGGGGGGGCTCCTGGCTTCCCCACCCGGTTCGTCGCCAGCTCCGGGTTTCTTGATCGGACACCCGCGGGGCTCGGGCCAAACCCCCAGGTATCGGGGTCTCGCATCGGGGAAAGAACCGGTCGATCTCGATGAGAAACCCGAGGGCAGCACACCGCAGTGGGTCGACCTACCCTGCGGGCTTCACGGGTCTACCGAGGAGATCGCCCGCCATGCCCACCGGTTCCAGCTTCCCGCCCGAACTCGAGGCCTAGCCGTGGGGGACCTGATCCTGCGAGCGGACGTGGAGGGGGTCGCCACCCTCACCTTGAACCGGCCGAAGGTCCTGAATGCGCTCTCGCCGACCCTCTTCGTGGAGCTCCGGGAGCAGATCGACGCGATCGCCGGCGAAGAGGAGGCGATCGGCTGCGTCGTGCTGCGCGGGGAGGGCCGATCCTTCTCGGCGGGCAACGACCTGAAGGCGCTGCAGGCCGGAGAGGTCTCGCCTTCGCCCGACTTCAATGCCGAGACCATCGAGGCGCTCGAGAACCTGCCTCAACCCGTGATCGCATCGGTTCGGGGCCACTGCTTCACCGGGGCCCTGGAGCTGGTCCTCGGCTGCGACCTCCTGATCTGCTCGGATACGGCCCGCTTTGCCGACACCCACGGGCGCTGGGGGATGGCGCCACTCTGGGGGATGAGCCAGCGCCTGCCGCGACGGGTCGGTGAGCTGGCGGCGAAGGACATGATGTGGAGCACCCGCCCGATCGGTTCGGAAGAGGCCGTGCGGATCGGCCTCGCGAACCGCTCGGTGCCCGACTCCGAGCTGGATACCGAGACGGCCGGGTGGGCCGCCCAGATCGCCAAGAGCTCCAGGTTCACCCTGCGGACGACCAAGGAGCTCATTGCGGGCGGCCGCGACCTCCCGCTCCGGGACGCCCTGCTCTACGAGCGCAGAGAGAGCCCGGGGGCGGGACCGGACATGATCGAGCGCCTGAAGGACTTCGGAAAGTAGGGTCGGGCGCTCCTCCGCCCTCCGCCCCGACTTCGCCTGACACAAAGGCCTCCGCTGGACCACATCTCCACGGGTCCGGTTGCGGAGGCTTCATGCTGCGCTGCTCCACGCGCCCCTGGGCGCTGCTCCTGACCGGCTGCTGGCTCGTCCTGGGCACGCTCCCCACGGCAGGCCGCGCCGCCACGGTCCAGGACTTCGAAGCGCTGGCGCTCTTCGCCGACCCGTCCCTCGAGGCCCTCCTCCCGTTCAGCTTCGGGACCGCGGCCGTGGTCGACGAGACGACCCTGGGGGCCCTGGTCGGCTTCTCGGTGCCGGGGGACGTGCCGGCGGGCAGCCTGGCGAGCTCTGGCAGCCAGGGCCTGGTCAACCTCTTCGCTCCGGTCCTTTCCGTGGGCTTCGCCCAGGCGACCCACCAGGTCTCGCTCTCCCTGGTGAGCCTGCGCGGCGAGGATCTGCAGGTGGAGGCCCTCGACGCCCTCGACCAGGTGATCGCCAGCTTCACCGGTCTTCCGCCCGTCGGCGCCAGCGGCTTCCCGCAGGCGCAGATCCAGCTCGCTGCGTCCGGCATCGTCGGCCTGCGGGTCCAGGCGGGCAGTGAGGCGACGAGCTTCTTCCTCGACGACCTGGCCGTCGTGCCCGAGCCCCGTCTCGCGCTGCTGCTGGCCGTCGTGGTCTTCGCGTTGGGCGGCCGCTCCTTGCGAAGGCCGGGCGCCGCCGTGGTGGGCAGCCTGCTGCTCCTCTCCTGTGGTCCGGTGCCCGTCCTGATCACGTCGCCGGCCGAAGGCGCGCTCCTGCTCGCGCCCCAGGTGACGGCCCAGGTTCAGCTCGTCCCGCCCCTCGCGATCGGGGACACCCTCGAGGCCACCCTGCTCGCGGGCCTGGACTTCACCGATGCGACTCCCCAGCTCCTCGACCTGAGCCCGGATCTCCAGGTCGATCCCTCGGGAGCGACGGCGCAGCTCGTGCTCCAGGGCCTGCCGCCCGGGCGCAGCACGATCTCGATCAAGCGCTACGCACCGGGTGGGGGGCCGGCTGTGGGCTTCGACACCGTCACGGTGGATCGCGGCGGCTTCTTCCCGGGCGCCCTCGGGCCCTACGGTGCCGGGGTGCTCACGGACCAGGTCACCGTGCCCGACCTGAACGGCCAGCCGCGTACCCTCGATCTCTTCGTCTGGTACCCCACCGATACGCAGGGGCCGATCACACCGCTGCTCGGCGCCACACCGGGCGCACCCGTCGCGACGGGCGCCGCGGAGCTGCCCGTGCTCCTCTTCTCCCACGGCTCCTGCGGCATCCCGAACCAGTCCACCCTCCTGACCGCAGAGCTGGCCAGGGCCGGTTGGGTGACGCTTGCCATGAGCCACCCGCCCAATGTGCTCGGGCCGGGCTGCGCAGACCCCGTGTCGCTCTTCATCGCCTTCACCGAGCGACCCTACGACGTGTCGCGTGCCCTCGACTGGCTGCTCGCCGAGAACACCGACCCCGGCTCGGCCCTCTTCGGGCTCGTCGACGCGACCCGGGTCGGGCTCAGCGGCCATTCCTTCGGAGGCATGACCTCGCTGATCGCCCCCGGGCTGGACGCCCGCATCCGAGCGACGATGCCCCTCGCCCCGGAGTACAGCTCGGTCGAGGACCTCGTGGACGCGGGGCTTCCGCTCCCGATTCCGAGCCTGGTCCAGGGAGGCAGCCTGGATGCCACGACGCCCTTCCTGGAGGACCAGGCGCCGCTCTTTCCGCTGATGCTGGCGCCCCGCTTCCTGGTCGAGATCCTGCAGGGCGACCACGGGACCTTCTCGGACTTCTGCTCCGGCACCGCCTGCCAGCCGGATCTGGTCCGCCAGTACGGCTTCGGGTTCCTCGGGCGCTACGTCGCGGCCGATCGGCGCTGGGCGTCGCTGCTCGAGGAGTCGCCCGGCACGATCCTGACGGCCGATCCCTAGGCCGCCCAGACGAGGACGGGCCGGGGAGCAGCGGCTCCCCGGCCCGTCGTGTCGGGCTCTCGCCCGGGATCCCTCCGCTAGCGGCCCTTGGTCAAGCGGCCGACGTCGATGTAGCGCCGGATCTTGCCCTTGCTCTTGAGCGGCGTGCCGTTGCGGTCCCAGAACTCGATCCGGTTGCCGGTGCCGGTCTGGACGTTGACGATGATGTCGGACACCACCCCCAGGTCCCGGGGCTCGGGGACGCTCTCCCAGCCCGCGTAGTCGCCCTCGGGATACTCCCCACTCCAGCGATGGTTGTGCCAGAGGATCTTCCAGAGCTCGCCCTTGCGGTCGTAGGCGAAGCTGAACAGGGGCTCCATCGAGTTCTTGTCGATGTAGATGTCCTTGTGCTTGTAGGGATGGTCCGCACTTCTCGGTGTGAAGCGGAACTTGAGCGCGTGGCGCAGCTCCCACCGGTCGTCGGCGAAGGAGAGGCCATAGGGGCCGAAGTTGTGGTCCCGCTCGTAGGGGAAGGCGCTCACCTTCGTGTTCACGGGGGCGATCAGGTCCATCTCGCCGAGGCAGGTCCAGCTGTACTGGGGCACGATGCCGTTGAAGCTGAACAGGTCGTCGAAGGTGAAGTCCGTGCCCGACACCGCGTCCGTCCGCTGGGCGGTGGAGATGCGGCGCACCCGGCGCAGGGTGGGAACGTACACCCAGGTGTCGTCGTTCTTGGCCTCGGACTCCTGCTTGTAGGAGGACTTGTAGCGGTAGGTGAGCAGCATGATGCCGCGGGCATCGAAGGGCGCCTCGACGTTCGGGCCGCCCGCCGTGTAGCGCTTCTCGCCGCGGAAGATGTCGCCGTTCTCGGCCGCGTACTCGGGCTCGGGCCGGAAGGCCAGGCTCACGCCCCGGCTGTTGCCCTCGTAGTAGAGGGGCAGCTCCTCGCCGCGATCCCAGTAGCTGTAGTAGAAGCGCGCCGTGCCGCCTGCGCCTTCCCAGCGCCTGACGAAGTTCCACGCGATCTTCGCGCCGGCATCCGGGTCGCCCTTGCAGTCGATCTCCTCCATCGGGAAGGGCTGACCGGCCGTGTAGTTCTCGAGGCTCGCCCCGGGTCCGAGCCGCGGCTGGCCGGCGAACTTCTTGGTCGCCTCCTTGTAGACGGACGGCGGGCTGTAGTCGACGTAGGAGGAGCCGACCTCGAGCTGCATGCCCTCGTAGAAGAAGAAGTCGCGATTGGCCCAGAACTCCGGCGGCAGGAAGGGCTTGAGCTTGTCGATCTGGTCGACGGTGATGATGTCGCCTTCACTGAAGGTGGGCGCAGACGAGGTGTCCTCCTGCGAAACGGCCGGAGCCGCCATGCACAGGAGCACCACTAGGATGCTGAGGAGCCGGGTCATTTCATCCTCCTGGGATGGTGGAGCGGGACGGTGAAGAAGAGTGGACTCGCATGGGCAAGACCCCCGAGAGGGCCCCCGCAATTCAAGACGGGGCTGATGCTACCACCCGACCCCGGAATGGGCAGGGGGACTGCCGCAAGGGAGTGCTCGGCACCCCGCGGGGTTCGGACGCACTCGAGGACCGGAGGCGGGGGCGTGGGAGTCTTCAGGTGTCGTTGATGACCCCCAACGCAGCCTCGGCCGGGCTGGCGGTCTCCCACGGGCGGCGCTCGATGTCGGCCAGGGCGGAAGACAGGTCGAGCGCCGGCACCGGCTGCGGCTCGCGCGAATAGAGATAGGCGGTGGCACACACGTCGTCCCGGCGCTCGCAGATGCCGAAGGCCTCGAGGGGGCTCTTCTCGCCGAGCTCCATCCATCCGCTGCCGGCGAGGCGGCTCTCGCGCTCGATCCACTCCCGCAGGGCTCCCTGGCCGCGCGGGACCGGCACCGCACCGATCTGTTGGAGGGTCACCCGGATCCGCTCGCGGAACACGATCGGGTCCGGAAGGTGCCAACGGTAGAAGCTGACCAGGTCCGGCATGGGCCGGCCCGCCTCGGGGTCGTGCAGGTCGTGGGGAACACCCTGCAGGGGCACCTGGTGGGCGCCCATACCCCAGGCGGTCCCGACGTAGTCCTCGAGACCGGTGCCGCACCAGGTCGGCAGCTCTTCGTCTCCGTCCAGGAACATCTTCACCTCGCCTTCGCCGTACCAGGAGAAGCCCTCCTCGTGGAGGATGCGGATCCCGACGTTGCAGCCGAGGAAGCGCCCCGGTCCGGCGAAGCCCTCACTGATCACGAAGTCCTGGCCGAGGGCGGTCGGGTTCTCGCGGCGGAAGGTGGCGTGGAGCAGGCCGGCCTCGGGCGCGACCGGGCCGCGCGTGAAGGCGATCTGGTAGTAGAGCGGGAAGCGCCGCGACGAGTGGTTCGTGATCTCGAAGCGGGCCCGCCGGTGGAAGGGCATGGGAATCCAGGAGTTGAAGCCACGCGCCTCCTGGGCTGCGACGAGGGCCGAAGAGAGCCGCGTGGGGCGTCCGTGGGGCAGCCCGAAGAAGTCCAGGCAGGGCACGGAGAGGCTCGGCCCCGGCGCATCGTCCCAGGTGACCTCCAGGACGAGGGCACGCATGGCCTCCGGTGGCATGGGCGGGAAGGTCATCCAGAGATGTCGAACGGTTCCGGGCCCCTCGACATCGCCGAGCAGGATCCGCTCGCCGGGCTCGACGATCTTCATGGGCGCGCCCTTGCGGCCGCCGTGGCTCGCGCCGGCGGCAGCGGCGGCGCCCGTGGGGTTCTCGAAGGAGAGGGTGTGAATGGCCTGGTCGAGATCGATTCGGGAGGGGTCGTCCTGGAACCACATCGTCGTCGAAGCTCCTCTTCGTCGCGGCGCGCGCGGCGGGGCGACGCCTTCCTGGGCGATCCATCCTACCGCGCCCGCCGCGAGACACCTGCGGAGGCGCCGCGTTCGTCCGGCTCAGGCGCCGCGCTCCTCCTGCTCGCGAAACCAGGTGCGGATCGCCCTGCGGTGGAGCTCGGCGTCGTTGGCCTCGGGGGCGCGGCTTCGCTCGGCGGCCAGGCGGGCGCGGGCTGCGCTGCGATCGCCCCCGCAGATGCGTTCGCGCAGGAATTCGCGGTCCTGTCGTGGCGCGCGGCCTCGCAGCGGCGGGAGCCCGACCCGCTCCGCGAGACCTTCGCCTGCCCGGGTGGCCAGGAAGAGCGCAAGGGCGACGGCGGCGCTCACCGCGATCAACAGGCCGGTCACGACTCTCCCTCCACCCCGAGGCTAGCCCCGCCGGGTTGAGCTACCCATCGGAGGCGATGCTGACGCGCCCCGTCCTCCTGGCCGCACTCGTCGCGACCCTGGCCGTCGGCTGTGGACCGCTCCGTTGCGGCCCCT
>NYZB01000163.1 GCA_002687015.1 Deltaproteobacteria bacterium | reverse complement strand
TGGTGTCGGAGGCGCGGGAGCGGCCTGGGGGGCGGGTGCATGCGGTGGCGTGGCCGCATACCTGGCTGCTCCAGGAGGGGTGGCGCAAAGGTGGGGGGTTGCTCGACCCGGCGGAGTGCCCGGGCTGACCAGGGGAGCTGCGTTGGGCGACCCCGCAGGCCCGGAGCCATGGGCCCCTACCGTCGGCGCTCTTGACACCCCACGACCCCTGCCCTCACCAACCTTCCGGCACCACCCTGCTCGCGCGGCCGCGCATCTCGAGAGGCGGGATGGGTTCGGACTCGGGTGGCCTTCCTAGGCCGGGCGGAAGAGGGGGATCGCGAGCTCCTCGTGGTCTTCCCACTCGACCTCCACGCGTTGGCCGATGGAGAGCTGGGTGCCGGGGTCGTCGGCGCCGACGATGTTCGAGAGGAGGCGGGGGCCCTCGTCGAGGTCGATCCAGGCGACGGCGTAGGGCGCTCGGCTGCGGAAGAAGGGGTGGTAGCTCTGTCGGACGACGCTGAAGGTGTAGATCGTGCCGGCGCCCTTGGAGGTGTGCCAGCTGAGATGGCCTCCGAGGCAGCCGGTGCAGTGGCGGCGGGGGTGGAAGACCAGCGTCTCGCAATCGTCGCAGCGTTGGTAACGCAGCTCGTGGCTCTTCGTGGCCTGCCAGAAGGGCGCGGTGTCGGGCTCGCGCAGGGTCGGCAGGGGTCGCTTCGGGTCGCTCACGCTCAATCCCTCCCCAGGATCACGGTGCCGGCGCAGTGGCGGCTGCCCAGCATGCCGCCGTTGCCGTGGGCGATGGCGAGCTGCGCGCCGTCGACCTGGGAGCAGGACTCGCCGCGCAGCTGACGGGCCGCCTCGATCAGAAGGAAGATCCCGCGCATGCCGGGGTGGTTGGAGGAGAGTCCGCCGCCGTCCGTGTTGAGAGCGGGGCCGTCCGTCGGGCGGTCGAAGCGCAAGCGCCCCCCTTCGACCCAGCTGCCGCCCTCTCCCTTCTTGCAGAATCCCAGGTCCTCGAGGATCGCCAGCACGGTGATGCTGAAGGAGTCGTAGATCATCGCGATGTCGATCTGCGAGGGCGTGACACCCGCCTCGCCGAAGGCGGCCGGTCCCGACTGCGCGGCGGCACTCACGGTGAGGTCGCCGCCGTTCTCGGGGTACTTGGTGGCCTCGCCGCCGCCCAGCACCCAGACCGGCGCCTTCGCGCAGTCCCGCGCCACCTCGGCCGAGGCGATCACGACGGCGCCGCCGCCATCCGAAATCATGCAGCACTCGAGCAGGTGCAGCGGATCCGCGATCATCCGGGATCCGACGACGTCCTCGATGGTGGTCTCACGGATGTCCAGGAACTCCAGGTCCTTCATCGCCTGCACCGCTTCGGGGTTGCGCATCGCGTGAGCCCGCGTGGCGATCGAGATCTCGGCGAGCTGCTCACTGGTCGTGCCGTACTGGTGCATGTGTCGGCGCGCGACCATCGCGTAGTTGGCGACCAGGGTGGAGCCGGAGAAGCCCTCCATGTTGTCGGAGGGTGTGCCCGCCCCGCCACGGCCGCCGACGCCGATCGCGAAGGCGTTGCTGTGGGCGGTCGAGCCGTAGGTGAGCAGGGCCACCTTCGCCTTGCCTGCGGCGATCGCCCTCTTGGCATGGGCCGCGTGATATTCGTAGGAGCTGCCGCCCACCATGGTCGTGTCGATCACGCCGGGCCGGAGGCCCAGGTACTCACTGATCGTGAGACCGGACATCGTGCCGCCTTCGCCGGCATCGTAGATGGCATCGACGTCCTTCCACGAGAGACCCGCGTCGGCCAGGGCCTTTGCAGCGCACTCGGCCTTGATCTGGAGCGGGCTCAGCGCCCCCTCGACGTCCCGGGAGGGATGCTCGTGAATGCCGACGATGGCGGCGTCGCGGGTCGCGGACATGGACTCTCTACCTCGTTGCGGGCTGCGCCGGGACTCTACCCCACCCGGGCCCGGTTCCGGTCCCTTCACCGGCGAACATCGCTCCGATGCCGCAGCCCGCGCAGATCAGCTCGTCGCGTGCGCTGGCAGCCAACGCGCAAGATCGAGATCGAGCCGGTGCCGAAGCGGCCACCGCGCCGGAGCTCCCGCCGATGCTCCTCCCAGGGAGGCTCCGCGGACCTCTACCACTCCCCGACGTTCGGCATCGAGACCCAGGGCTCCTGGGGCGGTAGCGGCGAGCCCTCCTGGAGAAGCTCGACCGAGATCCCGTCGGGGGAGCGCACGAAGGCCATGTGTCCGTCGCGCGGAGGGCGATGGATCGTGACGCCACCGTCCATCAGTTTCTGACAGGCGGCGTAGATGTCGTCGACCGCGTAGGCCAGGTGGCCGAAGTTGCGGCCGCCTTCGAACTTCTCAGGGTCCCAGTTGTGGGTCAGCTCGACCTGGGCCTCTGGCTGTCCGGGCGCATGCAGGAAGACCAGGCTGAAGCGGCCCGCCTCCACATCGATGCGTCGCCCCAGTTCCAATCCGAGCTTGTTGCAGTAGAAGTCGATCGATGCGTCCAGGTCGGTCACCCGGACCATCGTGTGGAGGTACTTCATGTCCTTCTCTCCCTGCCGCGCTTGCCGCGCTAGAGATCGGCCAGCTCGGCCATGGCGGCGAGCAGGTTCGGCCTGTCGCCATCACCATCCCCTCCGGAGAACTCCCGGTAGAGCGTGTCCACGTTCACGGCGATGCGCTCCGCGTCGCTCCAGTGGGAGAAGTCGCCGAGTGCGATGTCCCTGGCGGCCTCCTGGGCACTCAAGCCGGCGTCGTAGCGCTTTCGGGCCTCGACGCTGACGAACTCGAGATAGGCCTTCACCGCCTCGACACCGCGGGCGTCGGTGATCGGCCCGTGCCCGGGGACGATGGCCTCGGGCGAGAGAGCGAGGATGCGATCGCATGCGGCGATCCAGTTCCCGACCGGCCCTGCCCAGATGATCGGCGTACCCTCGACGAAGAGGATGTCCCCGGTGAAGATGATGCGGTCGTCGGGCACGTGGACGAGCACGTCGCCCCGTGTATGTGCCGGCCCCACCTCGTAGAGCTCGACCCGCTTGTCACCGACCTCGAGGGAGAGCTCCTTTTCGAAGGTCCGGTTCGGCGGCGTGTGCTCGATGCCCTCGAATTGAAAGGGGCCGAAGGCCTTCTCGATGAACCGGGCCAACGGCGTGTCCTGGCCCCTGGTCCCGGCCACGATGGCGGCCAGCGCCGCCGGAGGCAGCTCCTCCATCTCCTCGGCGGCCGCCTTCGAGGCGATGATCTCGGCATCGGCCACGAGCTGGTTGCCGTGGCAGTGGTCACCGTTGGAATGGGTGTTCACGACGCGGTCGATGTGGGCCGCGGCGGGCGCCGCAGCCTGCATCGCGTCCAGCATCTCGCGGGTCAACGGAACGTCGAAAAGGGTGTCGACCAACAGCGACTGGTCGCCGTCGACCACCAGGCCGGCGTTGCTCCAACCCCAGGAGCCGTCGGGCTGGAGGTAGGCGTAGATGCCGTTGCCGACGTCGACCAGGCCCTTCTCGAAGGTCCACTTCGGTACGCCGAGCTGATCCCAGGCCATGGCCATCCTCCTCAGTCCGCCGTGTCAGCCGACGGTCTCACCGTCCTCCACCCAGGCCTTGAGCAGCTGGTGGGCAATCGCCATCGGCGGCGGCACGCCCAGCTCCTTGCTCTGGCCGGCAAAGGCCGCCTTCACCTGGGCCCTGGTGAACCAGCAGGCCTCGGCGATCTCGGTGCCGTCGACCTTGATGTCCTCGTTCAGGCCCTCGGCCAGGCAGCCCATCATCAGGGAGGCGGGGAAGGGCCACGGTTGAGAGGCGAGGTAGCGCACGGCCCCGACGCGGATGCCGGTCTCCTCGTGGGCCTCACGCCGAACGGCCTCCTCCAGGGTTTCGCCGCCCTCGACGAAGCCGGCGAGGGCCGAAAAGAAGGGATGCGGCCAGCTGGCCTGGCGGCCCAGCAGGCAACGGTCGCCGCGGGTGACGAGCATGATCACGACCGGGTCCGTGCGCGGGAAGTGCTCGGTGGCGCAGCTGAGGCAGACGCGGGAGTAGCCCCCGTTCTCGGCCTTCGTGCTCTGGCCACAGCCGGGGCAGAAGCGATGTCGGGAGTGCCAGTCCACCAGGTGACGTGCCTGTGCGGCGATCGCAGCGTCGCCCGCGGGCAGCTGGCTCGCGACGGCGCGCAGGTCGGGAAAGCCGGCGGCACCAGCCAGGCCCAGCTCCTCGATCGGATCCTCGAGGTTCGAGAGGTCGACGGCGAAATGGGCGACGTCGTCCTGGACCCCCAGGAACACGGGGTCCACCCCCTCGGACATCGATTCGCACACCTCGGGAGTGGCCCAGGCGAGCCGCGGCTCGTCCTCGCGCACCAGGACCGAGAGGCGCCAGACGGGCAGGAAGCGGGTCGCTTCGTCGACGCGCCGCGCGGTCAACCAGGGCTCGTCGCGGCGACGGAAGTCGACGCGATCGAGAGGACTTCCAGAGAACACGATCTCGGTGGGCACAGCGGCACGCTAGCGCAGCCTGGCGGATCCCCTTCAGCACCGAGGTGCAAAGCGCCGAAACGAAGCCCCGTCCCCGACCCGCGCCGACAAAGCGGCTGCCCTGTTGTCAGCGTTCCTGGGGGAGGAGGTCGGCGAATACGAAACCGTCGCGTTCGACCACCTCTCCGGAGCGGACGGCGATCGGGCTCGCGAACATGGGACCGGCCGTCGCGAAGCTGTGGAACTCGCCGTTCTCACCGCAAGGGTCCACGCCCACGGGCAGGTCGCGCAGGAACCCGGCGTCCCAGCTGCGACCGGCGAAGCTCCTGGCCAGCACCTTCGGATCGATGCAGGTCACCTGGGCCTCGAGCCCACCGCCCTGCATCTCCGCGGCGAGCTCCGCTGTGTCCCGCCCCCAGATCGGAAAGACGGGCTCGATGCCGGTGCCCTCGAGCAACCGGATCCGGTAGGTGCGGACCTCCTCCAGGAACAGATCGCCGAAGGCCATGTGCGTCACCGCGGCCGCGCGGGCGCGCGCCAGGAGGCCGCCCACGGCCCGCTCATAGATCTCGTTGCTGCAGGGGTGCGGGATCTGCACCGTCTCGAGGGGGAGCCCGGCCGCACTCGCCTGCGCCCTCAGCAGCTCCTCGCGAACCCCGTGCATCGCCACCCGGTCGAAGCTGCGGTTCACGGTCGTCACCAGGGCCGTCACCGGCAAGCCGGTCTCCTGCAGCGTGTGGAGGGCCCAGGCGCTGTCCTTCCCGCTGCTCCACCACAGCCAGGTACTCATCGACTCGCGATGATCTCGGCCGCCCGATCGACCTCCGAGAGATCCGCCGTGGCGGGCAC
This sequence comes from Deltaproteobacteria bacterium, assembly GCA_002687015.1. Classification (GTDB taxonomy): domain Bacteria; phylum Myxococcota_A; class UBA9160; order UBA9160; family UBA6930. Next base: position 2,935 of record NYZB01000163.1, on the reverse strand, counting down.
CAGCAGGCATTCCTCGGCGCCGAGGGCCTCCATGGCGTCGAGGGCCTCGCCCACGGCGGCGGGCGTGCTGCGCGTCATGGTCTTGGCCGCGGCCCGGGCGGGCGCCTCGCCGAATACCCTCAGGTACTCGTACACGTAGCGCTGGAGACGAGCCGAAGCGTCGTCCGCCAACGACAGCCAGAAGCCGACCAGGCGGCGCGGCGCCTCCTCGCGTCCGGCCTCCTGCCAGGCCGCGCGCGCCAAGGCGAGCTGGCCCTCGATCTCGGCCGCCTCGCCGTTGCCGCTCCAGCTATAGAGGCCCTCCGCCCAGGCGGCCGCGCGGCGTATCGCCTTCGGTCCCATCGCGCCGGCGAAGATCGGCGGCCCGCCGGCCTGGATCGGCGCGGGGCCGAGCTCGTCGGCACCCTCGAAGGGTCGCCCCCCGGCCCACAGGCGCTTCAGCTCCGCCACCTGCTCGTCGAGGCGCTCATGGCGCCGCTCGAAGGACGCACCGAGGGCCCGGTAGTCCATCTCGCGGCCACCGACTCCGACCGCGAGCGCGCTGCGCCCCTCGGTCAGCACGTCCAGGGTGGCCATCTCCTTGGCGACCCGCGCAGCCGAGTGCATCGGCAGCACGTAGAGGGTGGGCATGATCGTCACGCGCTCGGTGACCGCGGCCGCCGCCGAGAGCAGCACGCGCATGTCGTAGGTATGGCCGGTCACCCGCTCACCGCAGGCGAGGGTGGAGAAGCCCCCGCCGTCGATGGCCCGACACCACGCCAGGATGTCCGCCCGGGAGAACTCGCGCTCCATGTAGGGCAGACACATCCCGATCTTCATCGGGGGGACGCTAGCAGAGAGGTGTCAGGGATCACGGAACCAGCGACCGGGCCCGCTACACTGTGGGGCCGCCCTCGAACCCCAGGAGAATCGGTGTGGCCATCTTCGATCGAACCGATCGCTCGAGCCCGAAGCAGCCCGAAACCCCGGCCCCGCAGCCGGCCCCGGCGACCGCGGATCCCGCAAGCCCGCCCCGCAGTGACCCGAAGGCGCCGCGCTACCCCGCCAGCGGCGCGCCGCGGGCGAACGAGTCCGCCCTGATCGGTCCGGGCCTCAAGGTCGAAGGCGAGGTTCGCGGAGCCGAGGACCTGATCCTCGATGGTGAGGTGAAGGGCGCGCTCGCCCTCGGCCAGCACCAGCTCCTGATCGGCGAGGCCGGCCGGGCCGAAGCGGATGTCACGGCCCGGCGCGTGATCATCTATGGCGTTCTCGTGGGCAACGTCGAAGCCGCCGAGGCCATCGAGCTCGGCCACACCGCCCGGGTCCAGGGCAACCTGCGCACGCCCGCCCTCCGCATCGATGAGGGAGCGCTCCTGAACGGCCGTGTCGAGATGGGCGCCACGAAGACGCGAGAGACCCGCGCTGCAGCCCAGGCGTCCTCCGCGAGCGGCAAGGCGAACGGCGCGGCCGCCCCGAAGGAGGCCGCTTCGCCTCCCGCCCAACCCGCGTAGGTCGAGCCTCGCACACCCGGCGCACGGGGGTTGGCCGGGGAGGATCGGTCCCCGGAGCGGGCCCGGCGACACCGACGAGCGATCGCCGGCCTACGCCCCGGAACGCGAGGCGGAGAGCTCGAGCCCTGCGAGAATGGCGTTGCGCAGCTCCCTCGGGTCGATGATGTCGTCGTAGCCCATGCCCGCCGCCGAACGCCAGGGGCCGGCCGCCTGGGCCTCCTCGACCCGGGCCTGATCCTCCTCGTCGAGCTTGGCCGATTGGCCGCCGGGAGCTGCCGGCATCGAGCTCAGCGTCGTGGCCGGGAAGGAGAGCATCAGGGTCTGGTGATCGAAGGGATTGGCCGCCATCGTCGACGAACCGAAGCCGAAGGCCTTGCGGAAGGTCACGGAGATCTTCGGCACGCGCAGCCGGTGCTGTGCCTTGAACATCTTGCCGGCCCACTTGAGGATGCCGGCCTGCTCGGCCTTCGTACCGGCCATGACACCCGGATTGTCGGCCAGGAAGATCACCGGCAGGTCGAAGTTTCCGACGGTGTCGAGGAAGTCCATGGCCTTGATCGCCGCGGCGGAGTCGACGGAGCCCGAGCGCACCCAGGGATCGTTGGCGACGATGGCCGCGGCGCGGCCGCCCAGGAAGGCCAGGCCGGTGATGAGCGAGGCTCCATAGCCGGGCTGGACCTCGAAGAAGCTGCCCTCGTCCACCAGACGGTCGATCACCTTCCTCATCTTGTAGGGGCGGCGGTCGCTCGGCGGGATCACGTCGAGCAGGTCCTCGAGCAGCCTCGGCCCCGTGTCCGGCCCCTCGCGGCGCGGCGGCGCTGCTCCGCGGTGGGAGGGCAGGTAGCCGAGATAGCGACGAGCCATGGCGATCGCCCCGGCGTCGTCGGTGGCGATGTTGTGGACCGTCCCCGCCGCCTCGCAGACGGGCGGGCCGCCGAGCTCTTCCTTCGTCACCTCCTCGCCGAGAGCCGCCTTCACCAGGGGCGGGCCGCCGGTGAACATCGAGGCTCCAGCGCTCATGACGGTGAAGTCGCTGAGCGGCGAGGTGAGCGCTCCATGGCCGGCCGACGCACCGAGCACCAGGCACACCATGGGCACCTCGCCCGAGAGGTCGGCGAGGGCGAGCAGATCGTTGGGTGCGCGCCCGGGCGGCGCGTCGGTCTCCGTGAGCCGGTGTCCAGCGCCGTCGAGCATGAAGACCAGCGGCACCCGCTCCTGCAGGGCCAGCTCGCAGACCCGATTGCGCTTGGCCATCGAGCCCGAGCCGATGGAGCCGCCGAGCACCGTGAAGTCCTCCGCTGCGGCCAGCGCGACGCGGCCATCGACCTTGCCGAAGCCCGCCACCAGCGCATCGGCGGGCGCCTCGGTCCCGCCGACCAGCGGACCCAGCTCCACGAAGCTGTCGCGATCGAAGAGCAGCGCGAGCCGGGTGCGCGCGTCGAGCT
>NYZB01000162.1 GCA_002687015.1 Deltaproteobacteria bacterium | reverse complement strand
CCGTGTCGTTCACTTCCATGAACAGATCACGACCCCCTTCCACCGCAAATGCGCCTGGTGCCAGGTATTCGCGAATCGCTCTATCCAGTTCTGCCGATGGCGTATCCATTGGTCTTTCTACCCCTCCTTGTTTGATGAGGCCGTAGGTCGAGGCCCGAGACTTTCGCACGGGCGCTCTTCCCCCTGCAACGGGATGAAGCGATCGCCGCCACTCCAGCCGAGCAGTGCAATCTGGGTACCGGGCAGCTGAACTACCCACACACTACCCACACCCAGCAAGCGGCGAGTCCGGCCCAACGAGCTAAGTCATTGGATTAGAAGCGGTCCCTGGCGCGCCCGGCACGACTCGAAGGTGCGACCCCAGTTCCGCAAGCTGGTGCTCTATCCAGCTGAGCTACGGGCGCTCGGGCATGAAGACCTGCCCCTGACTCGCGGTCTACCAGCGCTCGCGCAGCTCCGTTCTGTGCCCCACGACGCCGGCGTGGTGGCGCAGCTCGGCCGGTCCAGTCGGCGATGATGGCTCAAGAGCGGGCGTTGCCGGCCCTGAGGCGACCTCGTCGAAGCGTCGAGGCCCCCTCAGGGCCGGGGCACGCGCCGGATGCGCTTGGAGCCCGTCGAGTCCTCCGCGGTCCCCGCGGTGGCGGACGGGTCGGTGGGGGTGGGGGCCAACTTCGCCCCGCCAGCTTCGGCCTCCCTCTGGGCTGCAGCGCTTTCGAGGTCCTTCGCTGCGATCTCTGCCACCAGCTGGATGATGGCCTCCACCACGGCCAGGATCGCCGCGATGACCTGTCCGACGTAGGGGATCGCTGCTGCCGCGGCGGCGGAAGCAGTGATGACCGCGGCCGAAGCTTGAGCGGTGGTCCGAGCGACGCGATGTCCGTCTCTCGGGGCAATCGCCGACCGGTCCTGGGGGGTGCCCGCTGCATCGGCCATCGCTTCCTTTCGGGCGTGGGTTGGACCCGGGCGCGGGATACCCGCGGTGCGGTGGGCGGGGCCGAGACGCGTGATCCCGGACGGCCCGACTGTTCCCAGGACGTCATCCACTGCGGCGAGGACCTGGTCGGCGGCGACCCGCGCGGGGCCTTCGGGCGGGTGTCCAGAGCCTTCGACCAGTGCAGCCAGCTCGGAGCGCTTCGCCGTCAGCTCCGCGTACAACTTGGCGAGCCTCCTCCGGTCTTCGAGGTCCCGGGTCGCGCCACCCGATGGGGCGGCGCCGAGGCAGAGGGAAGCCACGAGCAAGACGATGAACGCACGCATGGGGCCGACTCTACTTCCCGGACCCCCCAGTGCCAGCAGACGAACCACCACCCTTGAACGATTCGCAGGGCGGGCTCCCTGGCCCCGGCCGTGTCGCCTGGGCTCCAGCTCAGGCTGCGGCCGCGGGCGCTCCGGCCGACCAGAGCGGCTCGTACACGGGCGGGGCGCCGAGATCGAGCTTCTGCCGCACCTCGTCCAAGGGGAGCGACAGCAGGGCTTCCCAATCGGCGGCGGCGAGCCAACGAGCCCGCCGTCCGCGGCGCCAGGCCTCGCGGATCAGCCGTCGCTCTTCGGCATCGCCCTCGACGTACGCCATCGCGATGATCAAGCCGACACCGTGGTTCCACCCCTGGGCGAGACCCAGCGTCAGGACTCCGGCCTCGCCGCGCAGATCGCGACCGTAGCCGCAGGCCACGTGCTCAAGGTCGTGACTGTCGCGCAGGCGCAACGAGAAGCGCGCGCGGTCCTCGTCCAGGTTTTCGTAGCGGTCGGTTCCGGTCTCGCTCGCTTCGACCAGACCCTCCGCGGAGATCTGCTCGCGCTCCAGGAAGGCGACGTACTCGTGGCCCAGGGTGCCCTCGGGCAGAGCGGAGAGCGTCTCGCGATCCTGGAGGACTGCGAGCAGTTCGCGCTTCTCCTCGAGCACCTGCTTTCCCATGGCCGTCCGGCGGAAGCGCTCGAACATCTTGTCCACACCTGGGCCCGAAAGGGCTTCGATGATCTCGAAGGCCGCGCGGGTCTCGTCGGGGTCCGCGCGGAGGCGTTGGAGCGCCTGCCACGCGTCTCGGAAGCGGTAGCCCTGTCGATTCTGGGTGCTGCCCATTGGTGACCTCCGGCGCGACTTGCTACTTACAATATTGTAAATAGTGGAGAACGGCAAGTGGCGAAGAGCTCGGCCCCGAAAACGCAGGAGAAGCGCAGGCGGCTCCCGGCCGACCAGGCCAAGGCCCGCATCCTCGAGGCGGCCCAGAAGCACCTCGCGGAGGGCGGGCCCGACGCGATCCGTCTCCAGGACCTGGCCTCGGACCTGGGCATCTCCCATCCCGCCATCCTCCATCACTTCGGCAGCCGCGAGGGCCTGATGGAGGCCCTGGAGGAGCGCACGATGACCTCCCTCCAGGCCGATCTGATGCGGCCCCGCGAGACCGACGACGCCCTGGAGCGGGTCCACCAGGTGCTGGCCGAGGAGGGCCACGCCCGCCTCCTGGCCTGGCTGGTGCTGAGCTCCCGGCGCGGCGGGCTGGAGCTGGGCAGCTGGCACATGCTGCGAACCCTGGGAGACGCCGTGCACCAGGAGCGGCTGGAAGCCGGAGAGGTGGACGTCGACCCCGAGGACACCACCTTCACGGTGCGCCTGATTGCGGCTGCGCTGTTCGGCGAGGCCCTGATCGGCCCCCTGCTCACCGCGAGCGCGGGGCTCGAGGACGACCCGGCCGTCTCGCGGCGCTTCCGAGCCTGGCTGGCCCGCCTCCTGGAAGGCCCGGACCAGCCACCGGACGAGGAGGTGTCGACCGGCTGAGGGTGGAGAGCGGCTGGCCGAACGGCCTAGGATCGAAGCGTGCTTCGCCTGCTCTTCGTCTGCGTCGAGAACGCCAACCGGAGCCAGATGGCGGAGGCCTTCGCGCGCCTCCATGGGGCGGACGACGTCGAGGCCTGGAGCGCGGGCTCACGCCCCTCGGGCCGGATCAACCCCAGGGCCATGGCCTCGATGGCCGAGCGCGGCATCGACCTCGCAATCCACCACTCGACGGGCCTCGACGAGCTGGACGACCGCCCCTTCGACGCGGCCATCACCATGGGCTGCGGCGATGCCTGCCCGTCGGTCCGCGCCCAGCTGCGCGAAGACTGGGACATCCCGGACCCCCGCGACATGGATCCGCTGGCCTTCGCCGAGGTGCGGGACGACCTGGAGAGGCGCGTCGTCGACCTGATCCACCGGCTCCGTCGGGGCTCCGCCTGAGTCGGGTGGGGTCTTCGCCCGATCCGGTCCCAACCCTGGGACACCGATGCACAGGCAGGGGGTGGACCATGAAGCGAGTCGGACGGATGGCCTGCGCGAGCCTTCTCTGGATCTGGATCGGCACGAGCCCGGCCTTCGCCGGCGGAATCGCCTTCCCACCCGCGCAGTGCGCCTTCGGCCACTGGCCGGACGCCGGCTGGCGGGTCGCGCCTGCTCCCGAAGCGACCCCCGAGCGCGAGCTGCTGCGAGCGAGTCACAACCCGCGCGAGGGCGTGGCCCTGGAAGCGTGGATCGTGCGCAACGCCGTGGCTGCCAGCGGCGACGAAGAAGACCCCCAGACCCGGGCCCTCGCTGCCCGGGGCTGGCAGGTCGCGGGGGTCGAGCACAGCATGGTGGGCAAGCTCCCCGCGCGGCGCGCCCGCGCGTCGCGTCGGGCAGCCGGCCGCACCTTCCTCCTGGACGAGTACTGGGTCGAGGCCGCGGGGCATCGCTACATCCTGCGGGTGACCGGCACGGCACTGCGGGCCCTCCAGGGCCGCGACGTCAAGCGCTGGCTGGCCTCGTTCCGCATCACCTCCTGACGGCGCTCGAACGGGCATCGGCGAGGGGGCACCCGGATCTGGCATCCTCCCTCCGATGGACACCCTCAAGCTGCGCATCGAACACAAGCGCCCCGAGCCCGTCGACGACCTGCCGATGGGGTTGGTCTGGATCGAGCAGGGCCCCCACCGCGCGGCCCTGCTGACCCCGGACGAGATCGAAGAGGGCCGCGAGTACCCGCTGGTCACGGTCCTGCACGGGGCGGGGCGTCAGGACGAGTTGCTCATGAAGGGCTGCAAGGGGGAGGCGGAGCGGCGCCAGGCCCTCTTCCTGATCCCGCGCTCGCTGCACATGACCTGGGACCTGATCGCGATGGGCATGAGCGGCGGCGCCTCCCTCGACCCGGCGGTGACCGAGACCACCTCCGCGCGCCCCGATCTCGACTTCTTCGAGTACGCCTACGACCTGATCTACCGCCGCTTCCCCGTCGACCGGGATCGACAGGCGCTGCTCGGCTACTCGGACGGCGCCAGCTACGGGCTCTCGGTGGGGCTCTCGAACCCGCAGATCTTCAGCGCCGTCATGGCCTGGGCCGCGGGCTTCCTGGCCCTCGACGGAGGCGCGATCCCGGAAGGGGCACCCAAGCCGCCGATCTACCTCGAGTACGGCAGTCACGACGAGCTCTTCCCCCTGGAGCAGGTCGCGAAGCCCATGCAGGCGAACCTGGAGGAGCTCGGCTACGAGGTCTCCTTCCACGTCGACCAGGGCGGGCGGCACTGGCCTTCGAGCACCTTCCAGGACGAGGCGCTCGACTGGTTCTTCAGCGAAGCGTGGGAGACGCGCTCGTGACCGCTCCCCGCAACTGGGGATTCACGGCGGTGAACGAGACCCGCGCCAGCGAGTAGATCGCGTAGCCGACCAGGTAGGCGGAGAGCACGTCCACGGTGTAGTGGTTCCGGGTGACGAGGACGGCTCCGGCCATCGCGAAGGACCCGGCCAGCATCACGGCCTTGTGGCGTGCGCGCTCGAAGAAGAGGAAGAAGAGGAAGGGCACGGCCGTGTGGCCCGAGAAGATGAACTCGTTCTGGAAGGTGTACTCGCCCGCAACGTAGGAGAAGAGACTGTCCAGCTCGCGCATGTCCAGGATCGCAGCCGGGGCTCCGATCGGTGAGAGGAACACGTACAGGGTCCGCACGCAGAGGTAGAGGCTCAGCAGGAAGAGCAGGAAGGGCATGCGCCGCGGCTCGTAGAGCGCGGCCGTGACGGCGGCCCAGGCGTGCAGCGCGAGCCAGCCCCAGGAGAGGAGCGGGATCAGGTTCCAGCTCGGCAGCTGGTCGAGGAGCCAGTCGCTGCTGCGCGGGAGCACCCGCTGGTCCGCGTACCAGCCCAGATTCATGTAGAAGAGATAGGCCCCGAGGAAGAGCACGACGCCCAGGGCCAGACCCGCGGTTCGCAGACGGCCGTCGAGGCCGTCCCACTCTTCGCGGATCGTCGCCCACTCGCTCTGCGCCCCGCGCTGGGCGCGCCGGCGCAGGCTGGCGAGGTCGCGCGCGCTCTCGCGCACTCGCCCCTCGAGCCGTTCGATCTCCTCGGCCAGGGAGAGGGTGGAGGTTCCTTCGTCGCTCATGGCAGCTCCGTGGGGTTGGAGGACGGGGACACGACGAGAAGGACGACGCCGGCCGCGACCAGCACCAGGCCCAGCCAGGTCGGAGCGGTGGGCCACTCGTCGAAGATCCACCAGGCGGCAAGGGCCACACCGACGGTTCCGACTCCCGCCCAGATGCCGTAGGCCGTGCCGACCGGAACCGTGCGCAGGCAGAGCGCCAGCAGCGAGAACGCCGCGAGATAGCCGAGGCCGGCGAACACGGTGTAGCCCGGCCGGGTCATGCCCACCGAGGCCTTGAGGGCCAGGGTGGCCGCGATCTCGGAGGCGATCGCAAGCGCGAGGATCGAGAGGCCCAGAGGCATCAGGCTTCGCGGGTCATCGCATCGAGGCGGGCCAGCACCTTCTTGCGCTGGCCCTTGGAGAGGCTCGGAAGCCCCAGCAGGCTGCTCAGCCAGAGGCCGTCAGCCGCGAGCCTCACGATGATCGCAGCGACCGGGTCGATCCCGTCCTTCTTTTCGATGCGCCCATGCCACTCGCGAAAGCGCTCCCGCACCGAATCGAGACGGGCCGCGTCGCCGCCCATGCAAGCCAGCAGACCCGCCATCAGACGGGCCGAGTCGTCCGCGGGCTCTCCCTTCGCCGTCACGGTGGAACGCAGGTAGGCCCGCGTCCAGGCGCCCTCCGGCGAGGGCTCCGCCGCCGCGGCCACCTCCTGGACCTCGTCGAAGCCCGAGAGCATGCGTTCGGTGAGCCCCGCGACCAGCGCGTCCTTCGAGGGAAAGTGGTAGAGGAGCCCCCCCTTGGACACCCCGGCCTGCTCGGCCACGGCATCCAGGACCAGCCCCGCCGGACCGTGGTCGAGCAGCCGTTGCTCGGCGGCGTCCAGGACGCGCTCGCGGGAGACGGGCGGGCGGGGCATCGGCGGACTATACCGTCCAGACGGTATAGTTTCAAGGCACCTCTCCCGGACCACCCGAAAGCCGGGATGCGGGGGGCAGTCCGAGCGTCGTGCTCTCGCGAGCGGCGTTCCGGAAGTTGGTGAGGGGAGTGGTTCGCGTTGCTGGGGGTCTCGTCTCGGGGCATGCGGGCGGGCCCGGGCTGCCGAGCGTCCGGCGCGAGACGGAGTGGCTTCGATGAGGGTTTGTTGCCCGACTGTCAGGAAGTGCTTGACTGAAGTTAAAGATCGCCGTATTCTACACCATCATGAGTCGCCGGCGCCCTCAACAGCTCGAGCTCAAGCACTACGGCTGGGGCGGAAAACGGCCCGGTGCCGGGCGGAAGCCCGGGGTGAACCCCCGCGTGCGACACCTCTCCCGGGCGGCCCTGGCCTCCCGACATCCCTGCCACGTCACCCTGAAGGTGCGGCCGGGGGTGCCCTCGCTCCGGTCGG
>NYZB01000161.1 GCA_002687015.1 Deltaproteobacteria bacterium | reverse complement strand
TGTCCACGCCGCTGCGCGGGCCACCCTGTCCCGGCCGAGCCATTCTGAGGAATGAACCCCGCCCCGCCGCGCGTCAAAGAAAGGAGCGAAGCGGCCCGGGCGACGGCCGAACGAGTCGGACAGGCAAGAATACGGAAGGAAGGTCCCCGCGATCCAACCCCTGCCGACTAGCTGAGCACCCCGCGCAGGGTGAGGTCTGCGACGCGTTCCGGCGGGTAGCCCAGGAGCGTCTCCAGGACGTGGGCATTGTCCCGTCCTAGGGAGAGGGCCCGCTCGGGTCTGCGAGCCGGTGTGCGCGAGAGCAGCAGCCGCGAGCTCTCCACGGTGGTCGTCGGATAGAGGTCGTGGGCGATCTCGATGAAGTGGCCGCGATGCTGGAGCTGGGGATCGGCGAAGAGGCCGGGTGTGTCGAGAGCCGCGTGGGCTGGGACGCCCACCGCCTGGAGCTCGCCCGCGATCTCATCGGCCTCGCGCTCGCGGGTCCAGGCCGAGATCGCTGCCGCCACCGCGTCGCGTTCACCGCGCTGCTCCAGGAGATCGGACCTGCCGATGACGTTGCACAAGGTCCGCCATTCGCTCTCGCTGTTCACGGCGATCGCCACCCAGGCGTCTTCTCCCGCGGCCGGGAAGATCCCGTGCGGAGAGAGCTCGCCGTCCTCGTTGCCGGCCGGCTCCGGGACGCGACCGTTGACGGTCCAGTCCAGGAAGGCCGGCGCCAGAAAGTGGAGCGCCGCCTCGGTCTGCGAGAGGTCGACGTGCTGGCCTTCCCCCGTGCGCGAGCGGTGCTCGAGCGCCGCCAGGATCGCCACGGCGTTGTAGCGGGCGGCGATGGCATCGGTGTAGGCGCCGAAGGGGCCGGCGGGCGGGCGGCCCGGCCAGCTCGTGAGCTGCTGGAAGCCCATCAGGCTCGCCGCGAGCCGGCCGAAGCCGGCGAAGCTCCGCCAGGGACCGCTCTGCCCCATGATGCAGCTCGAGACCATGATGAGATCGGGGTTCTCCGCCTGCAGCGCTTCGAAGCCCAGTCCCCGCGACTCCATCACGCCGGGCGCGAAGGACTCCGTCACGACGTCGGCCCAGCGCGCCAGATCCAGGACGATCTCGCGTCCGGCTTTGCTGGCGAAGTCGATCGTGATGCCGAGCTTGTTGGCATTGGCGGACTGGAAGCCCACGGCGCCCTCGGGATGCGGCTGGGTGAACTGCCAGGGCGGGCTCACGCGCAGGGTGTCGAGGTGCTTCGTGGATTCCACCCGCACCACGGTGGCGCCGTAGTCGGCCAACATGCGCGTGGCCGCGGGGCCTGCGATCACCCAGAAGAGGTCGAGGATCTTCACGCCGGCGAGGGGGAGGGCGGCGGGCTTCTCCGAGCCGCTGGGCGCGGGCTGCCGGGCCGGCTCGGCGCGCAGCTGCGGGCCGTGCTCGTCGAGTCGGGGCGGCGGAAGGCGGTAGCGGATCGGGGCCGCGCCGAACTTCGCGAAGGGCCCCGGGCGTCGGACCGCCGTCTCGCCCTTGCGCGACACGGCGACGGTGTAGCCCCGGCCCGCGAGCTGCTCGCTCTCGATCAGCTCGTCCAGCCGCAGGACCGGCGCGATGAGGAGCTTGCGCTCCACCGCCACCTCCATCAGCTCGCCGGTGGACCGGGTCGCGAAGAAGGCGTCCAGGGCTTCCGCCACGGGAAGGTAGGCGTCCTCCGGCAGTTGACGCGCGCCGAGCCGGATCGCGTAGGTGCCCCATTCCTCGTCGACCCACGCCGGATCGCCGAACCCCTCCTCGCTCACCCAGGCGAGCAAGCGCTTCATGAAGTGGCCGGTCGAGGGGACGATCGAGGGCCCCAGCGTCACCCAGCCGTCCCGGGTGCGGTGGCGCAGGGGCACCAGCACACCACCGGCCTGGAGGCCGCCGGCGACGCGCTCGGCAGGCGCCATGCCGACGGCCGCATCGACGGTCCGGTACATGTTGGCGAGCGTGAGCGACTGCTGCTGGGAGACGTCGACGTGCTGCCCGAGGCCTGTGCGCCTGCGCTCGGCGTGCGCGATGAGGGCCCCGACGGCCGCATCGGCTCCGGCGTGGGCATGGGCCTGGGGAACGCTGACCCGGGTCGGCGGGTCGTCGGCTTCGCCCGAGAGGTAGGCGAAGCCGCTCGCGGCCGTCTGGGTCAGATCCGTGCCGAGCCATTGCGCCTTGGGACCCGTCTGCCCGAAGGGCGTGATCGACACGTAGACGAGCCCGGGCTGGAGGGCGGCGAGGTCGTCGTAGCCCAGGCCGAGCTCCGCCATGCGGCCGGGGCGCTCCGACTCGATCAGGAAGTCGGAGCCGGCCACGAGGCTCAGCAGCACCTCGCGATCCGCCGCGTCGTCGAGGTCCAATGCGATTCCCCGCTTGCCGCGCGCATAGGCCGAGAAGAAGAGCGACCGCTCTCGCCCCGGCTCGCCCCCCCGCCACGGTCCGACCTTGCGCGCCGACGAGCCGGTCCTGGGCTCGACCTGGATCACGTCGGCACCCAGATCGGCGAGGATCTGTCCGCAGAGCAGACCCCCCTCGTGGGTGAGGTCGAGTACGCGATAGGGCGAGAGCACGCCGAGCTCGTCGGGCATCATCCTCTCCCGCCCCGGGTCTCCGACCTGCTGGCCACCGTGCTCAGGTGCTGCCCAGCACGGTCTTCTTGAACTGGTCCCTGAGGATCTCGACGCCGCCGGCCCGGGCGGCTTCGACCTTCTCCATCTCCTCGGGCACGTACCAGTGGACCCGATCCCCGCCCTCGTAGGCCTTCCACACGCAGGCGGCGACGTCCTCGGGCTGCATCAAGCGCATGGCCCCCTCGGGCGTCGCCGAATTGCGCATCGCGACGCCGGGGCGCTCCCCGCTCGAGTAGTCGAGGGTCGCGTCGAGGATCGGGGTGTCGACGAGGGCCGGAAGCACGTCGGCCGCGCGGCCGCCGAGGCGGGCGAGCTCCACGCTCAGCGCCTCGGTCAGTCCCTTGACCGCGAACTTCGAGGCGGCGTACATGGCGGTCCGGGGCATGCCGTAGATCGCCGCCGAGGACGCGGTGCTGAAGACGAGGAAGTCCGGCGTCTTCCTCAGGAGCGGGAGGGCGGCGTAGACGCCGTTGACCACCCCGACGAAGTTCACCTGGAGCACGCGCAGGGCGACCTCGTAGGGAACCTCCTCGAACCACCCGCCCGCGCCGATACCCGCGTTGTTGAAGAGCAGGTCCATGCGGCCGCCGCTGGCCTCAGCGAACCCGGCCACGGCGCGGTCGAAGTCGGCCTTGTCGCCGACGTCGAGCCTGCGGGTTACGCAGCGGTCGCTGCCGAGCTCGCGCTCGAGTGAGGCGAGCCCCTCCTCGTCGACGTCGTAGGCGCCTGCGAACCAGCCGCGTTCGACGAAGAGCCTGGCCGTAGCGCGGCCGATTCCACTGGCCGCGCCCGTCACGAAGATGTACTTGCGGCCCTCTCCGGGGTCAGGGCCGCCGGGTCGCTCCGTCCCGGTCACGGCGGGTTCCTCCATGGGTGCTGGTGGGCAAGCCCCGTCACTCCCGGCCAGCTGTCGCCGGATCTCCGCTCGGGTGGCCGAGCCTGCTCACCTCGACCCGCGTTCCGCGATCGTTCATCCCGGGCTGTCCCACCGTCATGAACTGCTGCAGGTGGTAGTAGCCGCCGGCCATCTGGATCGGGTTGAAGGGGGTGGGAGTCGCCACCTGGTGCGACTTGTGCCCGGCGAACTGGAAGGGCTCCCAGGCGTGGTAGACGATGACCTGGCCGGGCCGGACCGTCGCCGAGACCTTGGCGACGAGTTCGAAGCGTCCCAGGTCGTTGCGGACCTCGACCCGCTCGCCGTCGGCGATTTCGCGCTCCATGGCATCGCGTCGATTGATGAAGATCGCCGGTTCACCCCGTTGCAGGTCGAGCATCAGCTTGTGGTCGCGCCAGCTGCCGTGGATGGACCAGCGGGTGTGCCCGCCCGTCATCTGCAGGGGATAGTCTCCCCCGATGGCCAGATCTCCCTTGTGGGTGGGGAGCTGCTCGCCGAGCTCGAGATAGAACTCGTGGTCGATGAAGAACTGCATGCGCCGGGTCAGGGTCGGCCAGGGCATTTTCTTGTCGGTGTGCCAGGTGTTGGCCGTGATCGTCTCGTCGGGCTCGATGTCGGTCGCATTGGTGATGGCGATGGGGTTGCGGCCCAGGCCGGTATGGCGTGCCCAGCCCTTCTCCTTGAGCTCCTCCCAGCTGGTGTCGCCGAGATTGCTCGTGATGAAGAGCGAGGCCTTGAGCAGCGGCTCGGGGTCCTCGGCCGAGATCTGGCCCCAGTAGCTGAAGTCGTCGAAGACGTCGTCGAGGGGTCGGGTGTCTCCGGCATGGTCGACGAAGTCGGTCTCACTGCGCGCGATGGCCCGCTTCTGGATCGCCTCCATCAGGCGGTAGTGGAACTCCCAGTCCGTCTTGGATCCGGCGTAGGGCTCGACGGCCTTGGTGGTGGCCTGGGTGAAGGGGGCCAGGGGCGTCGCCCAGACGATGTCGTCGCGCTCGTACCACCCAGCCGCCGGCAGGACGTAGTCGCTGTGAAGCGCCGTCTGGCTCATGTGCCAGTCGAAGGTGACCATCAGGTCGAGCTTGGGAAGGAAGCCCTCGTAGAGACGGTCGTAGCCGCGAACTCGCCGCAGGATGTTGCCACCGGCGGAGAAGAAGATCCTGGGGACGGGTGGCGCGAGCTGCCAGCCCTTGTCGATGGCCTCCTGGAGATACTCCTCGGTCTCGCGTGGCAGCTGCGGATCCCAGCGGCGCGAGGCGCCGGTCAGCGGAGCCAGACCTCCGTGCACGTGGAAGAGGAGAGCCGAAGAGATGAAGTTCCCGGCCTCGTGCAGCTCGCGCATCGTGCGCAGGTAGAACATCTCCTCGGTCTCGTCGTCCTCGGGCCCCATGCCGTCCCGCAGCATCGAGATGAAGGTCCCGAGGTCGGGCAGGGGCGGCGGTGCGACCCCGATGGGGAAGTTCCCGTCGATCGAGAGCATGGGAAAGCCGTTCAAGCCGCTCCCCTTCTTGCCGAACTGGCCGCAGAGCGCCATCACCAGGAACTGGGCGCGCTCCATCTCCATGCCGTGATAGAACTTCGAGAAGTTCGATTGCGTGAGGATCGTGGCCGAGCGGGCCTTCGCGATCTGCCGGGCCAGGGAGCGGACCAGCTTCGCCGGCGTTCCGGTGAGCTCCTCGGTCGTCTCCGCCGTGTAGGGCTCCACCTGCTCGCGCAGCAGCTCGAAGACGGGCGTCACCGTCACGGGGCCACGGAGGGTCCGGGCCTCGTAGCGACCCTCCAGGGCGGGCCGCCGCCCGCCGAGATCGAGGCTCGTCCTGGAGGCCGGCCGGATCTCCCGGGCTTCCAGGTCGAAGACGTAGAACTGGTCCTCGGCGCCACCCTCCTCGAGATCGCTGGCGCGCAGGAAGCGCTGCGTGATCGGGTCCACGAGGAGGGGAAGGTCCGTCTGCTCCCTGACGAAGGCCGCGTCGTAGAGATCCTCTTCGAGAATCACGCGAGCCATCCCCAGCCCCAGGGCAGCATCACTGCCTACCTTCACCGGCACCCAGAGATCCGTGTGGATCCCCGAGGCGTTCAGGTCGGGGGTGATCGCAACGATCCGCGCGCCCTTGTAGCGGGCCTCGGTGATGAAGTGGGCGTTGGGGATCTGCGTGTAGGCCGGGTTGCCGCCCCAGATCAGGATCAGGTCCGAGTAGAAGAGATCGTCCGCCGAACTCGAGAAGGTGATCTTGCCGCAGGTCACGGCCGCGCCCGGGTGGTGGTCGCCCACCTCCGAATCGATGTCGAGCAGGGTCATGTCGAGCAGGCGGATCGTGCGAACCAGGCCGACCATTGCCGCCCCGTTGGTCATGCCGCCCCCCATGTCCCAGTAGACGCTCCGGGGGCCCTCCTTGCGCAGGGTATCGATTACGTGGTCGGCGATGTCGTCCATCGCCTCCTCCCAGCTGACGCGCTTCCACCTTCCCTCGCCGCGTGCGCCCACGCGCTTGAGCGGATGCCGGAGCCGGGATCCGTCGTACATCCGATCGCTGTAGGAGCAGCCCTTCTGGCAGCCGCGGGGGTTGAAGTCGGGTACGTCCGGGCGCGACGCTTCGTAGATCGCGTTCTGCTCCTCGCGCCAGACGACGTTTTCCTTGACGAAGAGGTTCCACGAGCAAGCCGAGATGCAGTTGACTCGGTTGTGACTACCCCGAACCACCCGGTCCCAGGTCCACCGCTGGCGATAGAGATCGGTCCAGTCCCCGTACCGCACCAAGGTACGCTC
>NYZB01000160.1 GCA_002687015.1 Deltaproteobacteria bacterium | reverse complement strand
TGCGGCGCAGCCGCGGAGGCGACACTGCGTCCACGCAACGCCGGAAGCAGGGTGTCCCGGCCGAGCCATGAGCGTAGGGTGCCCGCCGCCCCGCGATCCCAAGAGGAGGAGCGAAGCGGCCTCCAAGAGGAGGCTGGACCGGGGAGGACCCTACCGCTCGCCGAGGCCGGGGAGGACGCCGCGGAAGGCGCCGAGGCCCACGGCGATCACCGAGGCGGCGATGGCGGCGAAGATCTTGCCGCCCGAGAGCGCCTGGCGGGAGATCTCCCGTGCCTGGGCCAGCTCCTCGTCGGTCAGCTCGTCGGGGCCGGGGGGTAGCTGCTGCGCACCCTCGATCAGGTCGGGGAGTGCGAAGAGCAACGAGAAGAGCACGAAGAAGCCGGCCAGGTAGAGGAGCATCAGCGTGAAGCTCGGCCGGAAGGTGGTGCGGGGGCGACGCGGCGGAAGCTCGGGAGGCGGGGTGGCCTGGGTCATGCCCTGCCCAAGGTAGCGAAGGCGTCACGAGCCCTCTGCTACCGTGCGTCCGTGCCCCGTCTGGTCGTGATCGATGCGGCGAACTTCCTGTACCGCGCCTTCTTCGCGATTCCCCCGTTGCGCAATGCCGAGGGCCTCCCGACGAACGCGGTGCTCGGCTTCGCGAACATGGTGCGCAAGGTGTTGCGCGAAGAGCAGCCGGACGGGGTCGTCGTCGCCATGGATCCGCCTGGCGGGAGCTTCCGCAAGGAGATCTACGCCGACTACAAGGCGAATCGGGACGCCCAGCCCGAGGACCTGAGAGTCCAGATCCCGGTGGCACGCGAGCTGGTCGAGAACCTCGGTCTGCGCATCCTCGAAGCGAAGGGCTTCGAGGCCGACGACGTGATCGCCACGCTCGTCGAGCGCGCCCCTGCGGATCTGGAGATCGTGATCGTCTCGACCGACAAGGACCTGATGCAGCTCGTGAGCGATCGCGTGGTGCTGCTGGACACGATGAAGGACAAGCGCATCGGTCCGGCCGAGGTGGAGGAGCGCTTCGGCGTCCTCCCCGACAAGCTGCTCGACCTGCGCGCGCTGGTCGGCGACCCCTCGGACAACATCCCCGGTGTGAAGGGGATCGGTGAGAAGGGAGCCGCCAAGCTGATCGGTGAATGGGGAGACCTCGAGACGCTGCTCGAGAACGCCGACCAGGTGAAGGGGAAGAAGGCGCGAGAGGGTCTCGTGGGGCAGGCCGCCGAGGCGAAGCTCTCGAGGCAGCTCGCCACCCTGCGCACGGACGTCCCGCTGCCGGTCGGGCCGGCCGAGGTCGGGCCGCCGGCTCCGGACGAGGATGCGCTTCAGGCCCTCTATCGCCGTCTCGAGTTCACCCGCCTCCTCGAGGACCGGGGTAGCGCTCCGGCCGAGGCGCAGGAGCCGATCGAGACCGACGTCCTCGGGGACGCCAAGGTCCTTGCCGCCTGGCTCGGGAAGCAAGCCGAGGGCGAAGCGCTCACCGTGGTCCTGGTCGGAGGGAATGCGACGAGCGGCCTGGTCGGCCAGCCGGCCGGCCTGGGCCTCGCCCGCGAGGGCGCCGCGGCCTATCTGCCCGTTGGCCACGGGAGCCTGTTGCCGGCCTGCGAGCTCCGCTGGGACGAAGCGCTCCCGGCCCTGGCGGCCCACATCACCGGGCACTCCTGGGGTGGCCGGGACACCAAGCGACTGCAGACCTTGTTCGCCGAGGCCGGCCATCCCCTCCCGGTTCCCGCCTTCGACGCCGAGCTGGCCGGCTTCCTGCTGGATCCGGCGGCCCAACGCACCACGCAGGGTCTGGTCCAACAGGCGCTGGGCCGCAGCCATCGCGCCTTCGAGGAGGTCGCTGGCCGCGGAGCCAAGGCCACGCCGGCCCACGAGCTCACTGTCGAGGAGGCGGCGCCCTGGGCGGGTGAGGAGGCCGCGGCGTTGCGCGACCTCGTCGCGTCCCTCTGTGAGCGGCTCGCCAGGGACGAGCTCGACGCGCTCTACGAGGATGTGGAGCTTCCGCTCACCCGCGTGCTCTCGGGGATGGAGCGGGCCGGCGTTCGCGTCGACGAGGAGAAGCTCGCCGAGCTGAGCCGCGAGTACGAGAGCGAGCTGGCCCGCATCGAGGGCCGCATCTACGAGCTGGCCGGCGAGGAGTTCACGATCGGCTCGCCCAAGCAGCTCCAGGTCATCCTCTTCGACAAGCTCAAGCTGCCGGTGATCAAGAAGACCAAGACCGGCTACTCCACCGACGAGGGTGTGCTCGAGCAGCTCGCCGCCCACCACGACCTGCCCCTCGAGATCCTGGCCTTCCGCCGGCTCTCGAAGCTGAAGAGCACCTATGTCGACGCGTTGCCGCCGCTCGTGAACGAGGCGACGGGGCGCATCCACCCGAGCTTCCACCAGACCGGGGCGGCCACGGGACGGCTCTCTTCGTCCCACCCCAACGTCCAGAACATCCCCATTCGCACGGCCGAGGGGGTCCGCATCCGCGAGGCCTTCGTCCCCGCGGAGGGCAACCTCTTGCTCTCGGCCGACTACAGCCAGGTGGAGCTGCGCGTGATGGCGCACTTCTCCGGAGACGAGAGCCTGATCGAGGCCTTCCACTCCGGCGACGACATCCATCGGCGGACGGCCGCCGAGGTGGCCGGCATCGACCAGGCGGAAGTCAGCAGCGAGCAACGGGCCGCCGCCAAGGCGATCAACTTCGGGATCCTCTACGGCTCGAGTGCGTTCGGGATCGCCAACCAGCTGGGCATTGCCCAGGCCGAGGCCCAGGAAACCATCGACCGCTACTTCGCCCAGTACGACGGCGTGCGGCGCTTCCTGGAGGACACGAAGGAGGCGGCCAGGGAGCAGGGCTACGTGCGCACCCTCCTGGGCCGGCGCCGCTACCTGCCCGACCTGGCCTCGCGCAACCGCGCCCTGCGCACGGCGGCCGAGCGCATGGCCGTGAACACGGTGGTCCAGGGGACGGCGGCCGACCTGATCAAGAAGGCCATGATCGAGATCGCCGCCGAGCTCGATAGCGACGGCCTCGGCGGCCCCATGATCCTCCAGGTCCATGACGAGCTGGTCTTCGACGTGCCCGCGGCCGCGGCCCCGGCTCTCGGAGAGAAGGTCAAGGCCCTCATGGAGGGGGTCTATGCTCTGGAGGTGCCCCTGGTCGTGGAGCTGGGGACCGGAGCCAACTGGCGCGAAGCCCACTGAATAGGGGCGGCCCCCGGGGCGTCGAACCCCCAGAACCATCACCCCCAGGAAAGACCCAGAACGAGGGGGACATCGTGACCGCCGAACGGGGCGAACCGTCCGATCGGGACGCCATCCGCCAGGCCCAGGCCGGAGATCCCGACGCCTACCGGGTGCTCGTCGAGCGCTACCAGGGGCGCGCCTTCCGGCTCGCCCTGCGGGTGCTGCGCGACGAGGACGCGGCCAGGGATGCGGTCCAGGATGCCTTCCTGAAGGCCTGGTCGGCGCTCCCGAAGTTCGAAGGGCGCTCCAGCTTCTTCACCTGGCTGTACCGGCTCGTCATGAACCAATGCCTCGACCACAAACGCCGCGACCGCTCGACCCGCCACGTCGAGTTCGAAGAGGGTGGTCACGTGGAGGCCGAACTCAGCGACGATCCCTCACCCGAGACCCTGGGAGTTTCCTTTGCCCCCGCTGCCGAGGTCGCTCGCAAGGAGCTGCGCGAGCAGCTGGCCGAGGCCATCGAACGCCTGCCCGACGCCGCGCGCGAGACCTTGCTGCTCCGCGAGGTCGAGGGTCTCTCCTATTCCGAGATCGCGAAGGCCCTCGAGATCCCCAAGGGCACCGTCATGAGCCGCCTCCACTACGCCCGCAAGCAGCTGCAGAGCTGGCTGCTCGAGGTGGGAGCCGGACCGAACGCCGCACCGTCGGGAGACACCGTATGAACGATCAGCAACGACGACGCGAGCTGCTGCACGCCTATCACGACGACGAGCTCGGGCCCCTGGGTCGCTGGCGGGTTCGCCGCCTGCTCGCCAGGGACCCGGCGTCGCGCGAGGAGCTCGCCCGGCTCGGCACCCTGGGTGATCTGCTGCGCGAGAGCGAAGCGTCGGCCGAGACGCCCGACCTCTGGCCGGGGATCGTCGCCCAGCTCCCCCACCGGGACGGGGTGGCGCTCCCGGCCACCGGTGGCGCCGAGGGCGGGATGGCGCCGTGGTTGCGTTGGGTGCCCGCCGGCGTGGCGGCCGCCGCACTGGCCGTCGTGCTGGCCGTGGGCCTCGGTGAGGGCGATGCTTCCGACGCCCGCTCCCTGCGCTGGCTCGACGCCGGCAGCCGGTCCGCGTCCGTCCTACAGGACGATCAGGAGGCCACCATCATCTGGATCATGGACGCGAAGGGGGAGCAGACCTCCAGAGGACGGGATCGTGCGCTCATCTAGAGCCTGCTGCCCCGGCGGCTTGGCGCGACTGGCGCTTGCGCTGGGCTGGCTCGTGGCCGTGAGCGCCTCGGCCCAGGAGACGAGCTTCGACTTCCGGGTGACCGTGCTGCACGCCACCTCCGGAGGTGCCGTGCGCGACGGCGCCCAGCGCTTCGACCGGCTGCTGCGGAAGCGGGTCTCCTACCGGGGCCTGCGCATCGTCACCTCACAGGAGCGGACGGTGGGCACCAACCGGATCGGCAGCGTCGAGCTGCCCGATGGCACCCGGTTCCGGTTCCGGCCCATCGATCCCGACGGCCCTGGCGCCCTCGTGGCGATCGACATGGGCGAAACCCAGGGCGACTTCCGGCTCCCGGCGGGAAAGCCCCTGATCCTCGGGGGCTCCGGCTGGAAGGGGGGCCAGCTCGTGGTCGTCCTGGAGCTGACGAGATAGGGTCTCCCCGTGGGGAAACGGAGAATTGACCCATCTTGGTTTTTCTTGAGATCGGCTGACACGCGGAGTGCTTTCTCGCCACATAGGGGGTGAAAGCCCAATATCCCCTTCCCAGGGAGGCCCGGAGCCGCGTCAGCGACTTCGGGCCCTTCCCCGTCTGGGCACCTATCGCCTTGCGGACCCTGCCAGGGCAGCCGACCCGGCCGGTGGAGGATCAAGGTTGGAGCCGCTGGGCCGCCCAGGGCCCGGCCGCCGGCTCGAGGGTCCGCTGCCACTCCGCCCGGTCGTGGATCCGGCCCGGCCGGCTGTGCCACAGCTCGACCCGCTGGGCACGCAGGCGGTAGCCGCCCCAGTTCGGGGGCCGCGGGACCCTGTCCGAAGGCTCGCTTCCGCGCTCGGGTACGCCATGGCGCGCCGCCACGGCCGCGACGCGCTGCACCAGCTCGTCGCGGGAGCCGAGCGGCTGGCTCTGGGCACTCGCCCACGCGCCGACCTGGCTCTCGACGGGCCGGCTGGCGAAGTAGGCATCGGACTCCTCGTCACTCGTCGGCTCGACCGGCCCCGACAGGCAGGCCTGGCGATTCTGGGGAGCGAAGTGGAAGCACGCCGAGGCGTAGGGCAGGGCGGCGAGCGCGAGGCCCTTGCGGCTCTGGTGGTCCGTGTAGAAGACGAGGTTCCCCTCCTCCGCCTCGACGGCCTTGCACAGGACCATCCGCACCGCGGGGCGGCCGTCCGGCGAACCAGTGGCCAGGGCGATCGCGTGGGGGTTCGCCTGGCCGCCCGCCGCGAAGGCCTCGTCGAGCCAGCGCGCGAGGATCGCCATGGGGTCGGTGGGGAGCGGGTCCAGGGAGAGCCAGGAGTCCTCGAAGTCCGTCATGGAGGCGAGGCTATCCCATCGCGGCGGCCAGCCCGTCGCGCATCCGGCTCGGCCCGCGGAGTGTCCCGCTCGCCACCCAAAGCGCGGTACGCTCCTTGCCATGGAGCTACCGAAGCGAGGTCTCGACCGGGAAACCCTCCGCGCCACGATGTGCGAACGCAAGGCACAGGACGCCGACTGGCATGCCGCGCGCACCTTCAGCCTGGTCTATCCGGCCAACGACGAGGTCGACGCGATCCTTGCGGATGCGAACGAGATGTACCTCTACGAGAACGCACTCAACCCGCTGCGTTTCCCGAGCCTCCGGCAGATGGAGGTCGAGGTCGTCTCGATCACGAAGGGGCTCCTGCACGGTCCGGAGGAGGCCGACGGCTGCATGACCTCCGGCGGGACCGAGAGCATCATCATGGCCGTGAAGGCGGCCCGCGAGCGGGCCCGTGCCGAGCGCGGCGTGACCGAGCCGACTCTCGTGGCGCCGGTCTCCGCCCACCCCGCCTTCGGAAAGGCCGCCCACTACCTGGGTCTCGAGCACATCCAGGTGCCCCTCGGCGACGACTATCGCGCCGACGTCGCCGCCGCCGCCCGCCTGCTCGACGAGCGCACGGCGCTGCTCGTGGGCTCGGCACCGAACTACCCCTTCGGCACCGCGGACCCCATCCCCGAGCTGGCGGCCCTGGCGGCGGACCGCGGCATCTCCTTCCACACCGACGCCTGCCTGGGTGGCTTCATGCTGCCCTTCTACGAGCGGCTGGGCGAGCCGGTGCCGCCCTTCGACTTCCGGGTGCCCGGCGTGACGACGATCTCGGCCGACGTCCACAAGTACGGCTACGCGACCAAGGGGGCCTCGGTGGTGCTGCACCGCGACGGGGATCACCTCAAGAGCTACCAGCGCTTCCTCTACGACCGCTGGCCCGGGGGGCTCTATCTCTCCTTCGCGATGGCCGGTGCGCGACCGGCCGCGCCCATCGCGGCGGCCTGGGCCATCCTCAACTACCTGGGAGAGGAGGGCTACGTGGAGCTGGCCGGCCAGGTGCGCGACGCGGTGCGCGCCTTCCGTGGCGGCATCGAGGCGATCCCCGAGCTCGAGGTCGTGGGCGATCCGGTCATGAGCGTGTTCGCCTTCCGGGCCGGGGAGGGCTCCGGCGTCGACACCTTCGCCGTGGGAGACGCCATGGACGACAAGGGGTGGTGCCTGGATCGTCAGCACGGGCCCGATGCCCTGCACCTGATGCTGAGCCCGAAGCACCTGACGGTGGCGGACGCCTTCCTGGCCGACCTCCGGGACGCGGTCGCGCACCACGGTCCGTCCCGCGGCAAGGAAGCCCGCTACAGCTGATCCCGGCCGTCTGCCCCCCGGGGCCAGAAAATCCTGAAAGACCCGCCCGGGCCCGTTCGTAGAACGTGCAGCATGGCCGAGGCGTGGCTCTTTCTCCAAGCTCCCATCGTCGTGAGCACCTCTCCCGACGACGGATCCCTGGCCCCCGAGGCTCTCGCGGCCCTGCTGCGGCGGGTCCAGCTCGGCGATGCCGACGCGTTGGCCGAGCTCCACGGCCACTTCCGGGGAGACCTCGATCGCCTGTGCCGGCGCCTGCTCGGGGATCCGAGTGAGGCCGAGGAGGCTCGCAGCGAGGCGTTCCTGCGCGCGCGCGAGTCCCTCGCCAGCTACGACGCGGGCCGTCCCTTCCGAAGCTGGCTGCTCGCCGTCGCCGCGAATCTGTGCATCGACCGCCTGCGCCGCCGGGCCCTCGAAGGTCGCCTCTTCCGTAGCTCGGACCTGGACGCCTCCGAGCTGCCCGCGCGTGGCCCCTCTCCGCTCCAGGCGCTGCTCGGCCAGGCGCGGCGCGAAGAGCTCTCCCGTGCTCTCGACGCCCTGGACGCCCGCTACCGCGCCCCCCTGGTGCTCCGCTTCTATGCCGAGCTCTCCTATCGGGAGATCGCGGACACCCTGGCGATTCGTCCCGAGCAGGTGGGTGTGCTCCTGCACCGCGCCAAGGCGAAGCTGCGCTCGCGCCTCTCGGGCCTGGGGCCGCTCTCGTGACCTGTCCGCCCGAATGGCAGCTCGGGGTCTACGTGGACGACGAGCTCGACCCGGCGCTGCGGCGCCAGGTGGAGGGACACCTGGTCGGCTGCGAGACCTGCCGCCGTCGGGTGATCGACCTCCAGAGCGAAGCGCGGCTACTGGCCGACGTGCTCGGCGACCGGCCCCTGCCTCCCACCCCCGCCGTCGTGCCCAGCGCGGCCCAGGGTCTGGCGGCCGGGCTGCCCGTCAGTCTGGGGGTGCTCGGCCTGGTGTTGGCCGTGGGGACCTTCCTCTACGAGAACCACATGCCCTTTGGTTGGGAATGGCTTCGCCCCGTGCGCTGGTTGGGAGTGAACGAAATGATCCTGGACCTCATCTTCACCCTGCGCGACGAGGCACCGGCGATGGTCGACTTCGGTCTGTCGATCGCCGTCACGGCCAGCGTCGCCGCGTTGATCACCTTCGTCGCGAACGCCCTGATCCGCCGGGCCACGGGCCCGGCCAGCCTGGGGATCGCCCTGGTGGCGGCGCTCTTCGCCATGGCCCAGCCGGGTCGGGCGGCCGTGGACCTGCGTTTCGACCAGGCGGTTCACGTGGCCGAGGACGAGACGATCGAACGCACCCTCGTGGTGACCGGCGATTCCCTGGTCGTGGACGGGACCGTCAAGGGCAACGTCGTGGCGTTCAGCGAGCGCGTGGCCGTGCGCGGCGTGATCGAGGGCGAGCTCTTCTCGGCGGGTCGCGAGCTCGAGCTCTCGGGCGAAGTGAAGGGCAACGTCCACGCCTTCGGGGAGCAAGCGCGCATCGCGGGCAAGGTGGACGGCAGCGCGTTCATCGGCTTCGATCGGGTCACGATCACCGGCGAAGCCGAGATCGACGAAGACGCGGGGATCGTCACCGGACGGCTGCTCCACGAAGGCCGTGTGGGCCGGGACCTGACCACCGGCGCGGCCCTGGCCGAGCTGCGGGGCGCCATCGGGCGTCATGCGGAGTTCTGGGGCGAGCGGCTCGAGGCCCGCAGCGGCGGCAGCGTGGCCGGCGACTTCACCGCCCACGTCCGCGACGCGGAAGACGTGCAGCTCGACGACGGCTACCAGGTGGCGGGTGCCACCGACGTGCGCGTCGGCGACCGGGTTCCCCACGTGATGTCCCACTACCGCGACCCCTCTTTCTACCTCTGGCGGGTCGTCTGGCTGGCGGCGGCCTTCGTGGTGGGCCTGCTCCTCCACACGATGGCCCCCTGGCTGCTCGGAGGGGGTCTCACCACCGGAGCCGAGTTCTTCCGGACGCTGGGCTTCGGCTTCGCCTTGCTGGTGCTCGTCCCCGTCGCGCTCGTGTTGCTCGCGCTCACCGTGGTGGGGGTTCCACTGGCGGTCATCGGGGTGGCCGCCTACGCGGTGGGGTGGTACCTGGCGGGCATCGCGGTGGCGGCCCTCGTGGGCCGCGCCGTGACCCGGCCTGCAAGCGACTCGCGCAGGGACTTCGGCCTGGCCCTGCTGGCGGGCCTCGTGCTGGTCGCGATCGCCTACCACCTGCCCTGGATCGGGGGGCTCCTCCACTTCCTCGGTCTCCTGCTCGGCTTCGGCCTGCTCTTCGAGCGGGGCCGCGAGGCCTGGGAGGGTCGCCGGGCCGCGGCGTACTAGAGAGGCTCGTCGTCGAGGCCGGGCAGCGGTGGAAGGGCGGCTTGCAGGGTCGCGGCCACCCGTTGCAGGCGCGCGCGGCGGTCGGGATCCGCCTCGTGTTCGACCAGCGAATGGACGATCCCGGCCAGCCGCCCCGTGGTGCGGCCCGAGCTCTGCTTCTCGCCGCTGGCGACGTCCTCGAAGAAGTCGAGGATCGCGCCCCGCAACGCCTCGTCGTGGATCTCCATGTAGGCGCGCCAGGGCACGGCCACGATCTTGGCGGCGCGGAAGCCGGCCGTCATGAAGGCGACGTCGCCCGCCTCCCGGAACTGCTCGCCGCGAAGGTTCATCTCGTAGTAGCCGATGGCGGCTGCGTTCAGGGCGTCGTAGTTGGCGCGATCGATGGGCTCCTTCTCGAGGTCGTCGCGCAGCTCGCCCAGGGGGGCCTCGTCGCTGCGGGTCGGGTCGAGCACGACCTGGAAGAAGTCGGGATAGCGGGGCTGCAGATCCTCGAGAACCCCATCCTCGCCCGAGACCCGCCACGAGGAGCCGCTGTGGGCGAGCCGATACCGGTTCGGGTCGAGGGGCTTCGTGGCGCAGCCCGTGCCGAGGGCGGCGATCGCCAGGAGCAAGAGAGCCGTCTTCCCGTCCACGCTCGACCTCCCAGCGGCGCGGCGCTACGACAGGGCGCCGCCGTCCATGCGAATCGACTCTCCATTGATGTGGGCGCCGTCCTGCGAGGCGACCATCGCGATCACGGCGGCGACGGTCTCCGGCCCGCGGGCTTCGTCGAGGGCCATGGCGCGCTGGATCAGCTTCCAATCGGGATCCTCCGGCAGGCCGCTGCGCCCGGTCATCGGGGTCTTGATCGATCCCGGGCAGATCGCGTTCGCGCGCAGGCCCTGCCTTGCGTACTCCACCGCGAGCGTGCGCGTGAAGGCGAGGACACCTCCCTTGCTGGCGCCGTAGGCCGCGCCGTAGGGCATGCCCGCGAGGGCCGCGGTGGAGGAGGTGTTGACGATGTTGCCGCCTCGCTCGAGCAGCTGGGGCAGGGCGGCCTGGCACATCAGGAAGGTGCCCGTGAGGTTGACCCTGAGGACCCGCTCCCAGGTCTCGAGGGAAGTGTCCTTCGTGTGCTCGAGGGTCAGGATGCCCGCGATGTTCACCAGCACGTCGAGCCCACCGAAGTGGGCGACGGCCGCCGCGACGGCCGCCTCGGCATCGCTGGCCTGACTGACGTCGCAACGCAGGGTCTCGACCCGCGCGCCGATGTCGCGGCATTGCTTGGCCGTCGCCTCCAGCCCCTCCTCCTGGACGTCGGCCAGAACGAGCGATGCGCCCTCCTGGGCCAGACGCTCGGCCGTGGCCCGGCCGATGCCCGAGGAGGCCCCCGTGATCAGCACCACCTTCTCTGCAAACCGCTCCATGGGATCCTCCGGGCCACCGGGCTCCGCGCTCGTCACCTGTGAAGGGGGTGTCCCCCGGCGGGTCTCGGATCATAGCCTCGACCTCGCCCCCAGTCCGCCGGCGGGAACTGCGGTCGCAGGGTCGGTGTCCTCATGCCCACGGGGCTGCGGAGAGATCCATGTCGAACACGAGCTGGTCGAACCTCATGCCCGGCGTCGCCGTCGCGCTCGGCATCGCCTTTGCCGGTGCGGCCGTTGCGGACGGGTTGGCCAAGGCGCGCGCAGCGCGTCGCGTCGTCACGGTGAAGGGCCTGGCTGAGCGAGAGGTCGATGCGAACCTGGCCCTCTGGCCGATCGTCTTCCAGGCCCGCGGCGACGTGCTCGCCGAGGTGCATGCGGAGATCGAGGCGGACACGGAGCGTGTCCTGCGCTTCCTCCACGAGCGGGGCTTCGCGGACGAGGAGATCGCCCGATCCGAGCCGCGGGTGACGGACCACGGGCTGGGCCGAACCGGAGAGGTACGGGACCGCTTCTCCATCGAGGCCACCCTGGCCGTGCGTTCGCCGGCGGTGGCCCGGGTGACCGGTGCACGTCAGGCGGCGGGCAAGCTCGTGGGGCAGGGCATCGAGCTCGTACAGAGCTACGAGTGGAACACCCAGTACCTGTTCACCGGACTCGACGAGCTCAAGCCCGAGATGATCGCCGCGGCCACCCGGGATGCCCGCCGCGCGGCGCAGCAGTTCGCGGAGGACTCGGGCAGCGCCGTGGGCAGCATCCGCAACGCCCAGCAGGGCTACTTCAGCATCGCGAACCGGGATGCCTTCTCGCCCCAGAAGAAGCGCGTCCGGGTGGTGACCACGATCCAGTACTTCCTGACCGACGACTGAGCCTCAGCCCGGCAGCGGCGGCCGCCTGTCGAACCAGGGCCTGGCCTGCTCGAGCTGCCCGGCCAGTCGGAAGAGGGTTCCCTCGTCGCCGAAGCGTCCGGTGAACTGGATGCCCAGGGGCAGCCCCTCGTCATTCCAGCACAGGGGCACGCTCATGGAGGGGTGCCCGGAGGCGTTGAAGAGCTGGGTGAAGCCGATGTACTGGAAGAGGGTCTGGATGTGCTCGGCCGGGTTCGGGTTCGAGAGGTTGATTCGCCCGAGCTTCACCGGCGGGGTCGCCATGGTGGGCGTGAGCAGGACGTCGAAGTCGCGGAGGAAGCCCTCGACCTGGCGGCCGAGCTGGTGGATGCCCTTCACCGCGCGCACGTAGTCGGCCGCGCTGCGCTGTCGGCCGACCTGGGTCATGCCCCAGGTTCCGGGCTCGACATCCCCGGCCTCGAGCTCGCGGCCCAGAGCGGCGGCCCGATCTTCGAGGACGACCTGCAGGTTCGTGGGAATGATCGTGGCCGAGGCGAGGCGGATCAGCTCCCCGTCGACCTCCATGGGGAGGTCGACCACGTCGTGGCCCTGGGCCTCGCACAAGCGGGCCGCGTCCTCCACGGCGGCCACGCACTCGGGCTCGGTCGGAGAGCCATTCCAGGTCGTGCGTTGGAAGGCGATGCGCAGCCGCTCCGGGCTTTGCGTGACTTCCTCGAGGTAGGGGCGTTCCGGCGGCGGCGCGACGTAGGGAGCGCCCAGGTCGGGGCCATGGGTGGCGTCGAGCAGGGCCGCGTTGTCCCGCACGCTCCGGCTCACGGCATGGACGGCACTCATCCCCGCCCATCCCTTTCCTGCGTCCGGGCCCATCGGCGTGCGGCCACGGGTCGGCTTCATGCCGAAGAGGCCGCAGGCCGAGGCGGGTATGCGGATCGATCCGCCCCCGTCGCTGGCGTTGGCTAGGGGCACGTAGCCGGCCGCCACGGCCGCGGCCGAGCCCCCCGAGGAGCCCCCCGCACTGTGCTCGAGGCTCCACGGGTTGTGGGTGTCCCCGAAGAGTGTCGACTCGGTGGTGGGCGTGATCCCGAACTCGGGCGAGGCGCTCCGGCCGAAGGTGACGAGGCCGGCGGCGCGGTAGCGCCGGGTCAGCTCGCTGTCGTGATCGGCGACGTAGTCGGCGAAGAGGGCGCTGCCGTTCGTCGTTCGAACCCCGTCCCAGAGGAGATGCAGGTCCTTGATCAGGTACGGCACGCCCGTGAAGGGGCCTTCGGGCAACCCCTGGTCGAGGGCGCGCTGCGCCTCTTCGATCATCGGGATCGGCACGGCATTCAGGATCGGCTCGAGGCGTTCCATCCGCTCGAGCGCGGCGGCCAGGAGCTCCTTCGGCTGCACTTCACCACGGCGCACCAGCTCTGCCAGTCCCAGGGCGTCGTAGGACTCGTAATCCTGCACGGGGGCTCCTTCGTCTTGCCTGCCCCGCTCGGCTGGAGCGGGGCCCGGGCAGCATACTTCGGCGGCATCCGGGCGGCGACCGCGGGGCCGTTCAGGCGTCGGGTGAGAGCCCTGCGAGGCGTCTAGCGGGTCTTCAGCTCGCCTTCGTGCTCGGCGATGAAGGCGCGCACGTCGTCCGCCATGCCCAGGATCCGGTCCCACTCGTCCGCGTAGAAGGTGATCGGGAAACGCCGGATGCCGTAGAGAGAGACGCCTCCCTTCTGGCTGACCTGCAGGCGGATCGCCTTCTGCTTCTCGGCCTTCAGCTTCTCGTTCTCGGCGCGCAGGCGCTCGAGCTCGGCCTGGACCTCCTCGTCGCTCTCACTCATGGTGCTCTCCCTGGGGTGCAGGAGGAGGCTAGCGACTCGGGGGCCGCTCGCGGTGAACGACGGGCGGTTGCGGAATGCGGCTTCTGGTACGGTACGCGGCCATGGTGGGATCGCGTCGGCGGATCGTCCCGGTCCTCGGGCTGGCCGGTCTGCTCTCGCTCCTGGCTTGCGCCGAACGGGATGCCCCCCCGCCCGAGGTCCGCGGGCGGGTCCTGGTTCCCGCTGACGCGGTGTGGCGTTACAGCCTTGCGGCGCAGGATCCGGCGCTCGCGTGGGCGGCGCCCGGCTTCGACGACGAGGGCTGGCCCAGGGGTCGTGCTCCTCTCGGCCGGGGGATGGAAGCCCTCGCGACCGAGATCCCGAATCCGGCGGAAGCGACGCCCCCCCACCTGACGGCCTATTTCCGCCACGGCTTCGAGCTGGCCGAGGATGCCCGGCCCATTGCCGGGCTCGTGGTTCGCTACCAGCAGGACGACGGTCTGCGGGTGCTGCTCAACGGGCAGGAGCTTCTGCGCCACAACCTGACGGCGCGAGAGCTCGGGCCGGGGAGCCCTGCGGCGCGAGGCGCTCCGCGCGAGGAGGAGCGACGCTGGTATCGGCTGGCGGTGCCCGTGACGGCGCTCCGTGCGGGTCACAACCTGCTCGCCGCCGAGCTGCACCAGGATCGCCCCGAAGGCTCCGACCTGCGCTTCGCGCTCGAGCTGCGCGCCTTTCGTCCCCAGGACCCGGTCGGCATCGTGCGCGGCCCCTATCTGCAGCAGGTCTCCGAACGACGCGCCCTCGTGCGCTTCGACACGGATCGCCCCGCGCGGGCCTGGGTCGCCCACGGGCCGCGCCCGGACCTCCTCACGAAGCGCAACGAGGAATCCGAGCCGGTGCGGCAGCACGCCGTCGCGTTCGATGACCTCTCCGAGACGGAGGCCCGCTACTACGCGATCGGAGTCGGCGAGCGCACCCTCGTCGGACGCGATGAGCTCCACCGGGTGCCGCGGCCCGCTGCGAAGGTGCGCGCCTGGATCACCGGCGACCAGGGTGCCGCCAACGAGGGCGCACGTGCCGTGCGCGACGCGATGCTGGCTGTGACCCGCGACCGGCCGCCCGGTCTGTGGATCACCCTGGGCGACAACGCCTACCCCTCCGGCAGCGAGGCCGAGTTCCAGGCCGCGGTCTTCGATACCTACGCGGGGCTCTTGCCGCGCATCGCCTTCCAGCCCTCCCCCGGCAACCACGACCTCCAGTCGACCCACCGGAGCGAGGACCGCGGACCCTACTTCGACGTCTTCAGTCCTCCAACCGCGGGCGAGGCGGGGGGAGTGCCCTCGGGTCGCGAGCGCTGGTACTCCTTCGACTGGGGTCCCCTCCACGTGGTCTCCCTCGACACGGTGAGCGGGCACCGTCGGCCCGACGGACCGATGCTCACCTGGCTCGAGCAGGACCTGGCGCTCGCCCGCGCGTCCGGCCGCTGGCTGCTCGCGGCCTTCCACCATCCGCCCTACACCCGGGGCAGCCACGACGGCGTCGTCGAGCGGGCCACCAGCCTGGTGCGGGAGCGCATCGTGCCGATCCTCGAGGATGCGGGGGCCGCCGTCGTCTTCGCAGGCCACAGCCACACCTACGAGCGCAGCCGGGTGGGCGAGGGCGCCGTGTACGTGGTCTCCGGGCACGCGAGCCAGCCGGGCAGCGGACCGCTGGATCATCCCGGCATGGTCGTCTCGCGTGCCGACCTGCGGGGCTCGATCCTCCTCGATGCGGATCGCTGCCGGCTCGAGATGCGCGCCATCGACGAGCGGGGCCAGGTCTTCGACCGCTTCGAGCTGACCCGCCCGGAGCCCTGCCCGGCGGCACCCTAGAGCGCCGCACCCTGGAGCGCCGATCCGTCCTACCCTAGGCGCCCATGGACGACATCCTCTCCCTCTCGATCAGCGAGCTGAACCAACGCCTCCAGGCCCGCAAGCTCTCGGCACTCGAGCTCTGCGACGCCGTGCTGGCACGCTTCGAGGTGACGAACGGGGACCTGAACGCCATCGTCGCCCTGCGTGACGAAGATGCGATCCGCGCCGACGCCCGCGCCGCCGACGAGCGCATCGACCGGGGCGAGGCCCGCCCCCTCGAGGGCATCCCGCTCGGGGTCAAGGATCTCGAGGATGCGGAGGGTCTGACGAACACGGCCGGCTCGCGGATCTTCAAGGACCGGGTCTCCGAGCAGGACAGCACCCAGGTCGCCCGCCTGCGTGCGGCCGGGGCCGTGCTCGTCGGCAAGACGAATGCACCCGAAGTTCGGCTACACGGCGATCACGAAGAACCTGGTGTACGGCGTCACCCGCTCGCCGTGGAACCTGGAGCACACACCCGGGGGCTCGAGCGGTGGCTCGGCCGCGGCCCTCGCGGGCGGCGTCTGCCCGCTCATCACCTCGAGCGATGGCGGTGGCTCGATCCGCATCCCGGCCAGCTTCGTCGGAGCCTTCGGTCTCAAGCCCTCCTTCGGCCGGGTGCCGAAGGGGCCCTTCGAGGCCTGGTCCTACGACGACACCTCCGTCTACGGGCCGACCACGCGAACGGTGGAGGACGCGGCGCTCTTCATGGACCAGGTGGTGGGGGTTTCGCCCTGCGATCCCAACTCGCTCCCGCATCCGAATCTCTCCTATCTCGAGGCGCTGGCCGAGGAGCTGCCGGCCGGAACGCGTTTCGGCGTCTCCCCCGATCTCGGCTACGCCGTCGTCCAATCCGACGTGGCCGCCTGCTTCGAGGAGGTCGTGCACGTGTTCGAGGAGGCCGGGCACAGCCTGGTGCCGATCTCCGGAGGCCCGCCGCTGATGGGCCACGAATGGGGCATGCTCGGCGCCTTCGAGCTGGCAGGAAAGCTGGGCCGCTACCTGCCGGAGCGCGAAGCGGAGTTCGGTCGTGCCTTCATCAAGGGCATCAAAGCCGGCTTCCATATGACGCCGGAGATCTGGGGCAAGGCCGCGGAGCAGCGCCAGAAGCTCAATGCCTGGTGCGCCGATCTCTTCGATGAGGTCGACTTCCTGCTCACGCTGACGGTGCCCTACGACCCGCCGCCGGCGCGCGGCCCCTTCCCCGACGAGACCGAGGGACGCGAGCAGCCCCCGGCCGGAGTCGCGGCCTTCACGATTCCCTTCAACCTCTCGTGGCATCCGGCCGCGACCATGCGCGCCGGTCTCTCCGCGGCGGGGCTGCCGATCGGGCTGCAGATCGTCGGGCCCAGGCACCGCGACGATCTGGTGCTGCAGGCGTCGGCGCTCTTCGAGCGAGCGCGGCCCTGGCATCCCGAATGGCCGATCCGCTGGTAGCGCCCCTTCGACTGGAGCTTCGATGAGCGACGAACCCGAGATCCACGGCAGCTGCGCGCCCGGCTTCGAAGCCGTCCGCGACGCATTCGAGGAGGGCTTCCGCAGCCGCGACGAGATCGGAGCGGCGACCGCCGTGCAGGTCGACGGTGAGACCGTGGTCGACTTGTGGGGTGGCCACGCCGACGTGGCGAAGACCCGGCCCTGGCAGGAGAACACGCTCGTCAACGTGTACTCGACCACCAAGGGCATCACCGCTTTCTGCGCCCACCGCCTGATCGACGAGGGCAAGCTCGATCTCGACGAGAGGGTGGCGACCTACTGGCCCGAATTCGCGGCGGCCGGGAAGGGCGCGGTACCGGTGCGCGACCTGCTGAGTCACCGGGTCGGGCTGCCGGCGGTGCGCGAGCCGCTGCCGCCCGAAGCGCTCTACGACTGGGACGCGATGGTGACGGCGCTGGCCGCCGAGGAGCCCTGGTGGACCCCGGGAACCCAGCACGGCTACCACGCCCTCACCTTCGGATGGCTGGTGGGCGAGCTGGTGCGGCGGGTGAGTGGCAAGAGCCTCGGGAGCTACTTCCGCGAGACCTTTGCCGAGCCGCTGGGGCTCGACTTCCACGTCGGGCTCGCCGAGGCCGAGCACGCTCGGGCGGCCGAGATGACGCCGATCGCCACACCGGGCGAGGGTGAGGCCGACGCCGAGGCGATCGAGATGGGGAAGGCCATGCTCACCGAGCCCGAGGGCATGACGGCGCGCGCCTTCATGAACCCGCCGTCGATGGCCGCCGGTGTGAACATCCCGGAGTGGCGCAGTGCCGAGATCCCCGGGGCGAACGGGCACGGAACGGCGAGATCCCTGGCGGCTCTCTACGGTGCGGCTGCTCGGAACGACGGCCGCGTGCTCTCGCCCGAGGGGATCGAGCGGGCTCGCACGGAGCAGTCCCATGGAAAGGACGCCGTCCTCTTCCTCTCCACCCGCTTCGGGCTCGGCTTCATGCTCTCCCAGGACAAGGTGGCCGCGAGCTTCGGGCCGAGCCCCGGGGCCTTCGGCCACCCGGGCGCGGGGGGCTCGGTGGGCTTTGCCGACACCGAGCGCCGGGTCGGCTTCGGCTACGTGATGAACCGGATGGGGCCGCGCATCCTGCTCGACGATCGCGCTCTGGCCTTGATCGACGCCGTCTACGCGAGCCTGTGACCATGGTCGAGATCGACATCCGCTACGAGGGCGGCCTGCACACCGGGGCCCGCCACGGGCCCTCCGCGGCCACGCTCGAGACCGACGCGCCCCGGGACAACGAGGGGCGGGGCGAGGCCTTCTCACCCACGGATCTGCTGGCCACGGCGCTCGGCAGCTGCATGCTGACGGTCATGGGCATCGTCGCCCGGCGCCACGAGTGGCCGCTGGAGGGGGCGACCGCCCACGTCGAGAAGCACATGGTGGCCGATCCCGTGCGGCGGGTCGGCCGCCTGGTCGTCCGCTTCGAGATGCCTTCGGGAATCTCCGAGGAGGCCCGCAAGGTCCTGGAACGAACTGCCCATACCTGTCCGGTCAAGGAGAGCCTCCACCCCGACACCCGGGTCGAGACCACCTTTCACTGGTCGAGCTGAGCCGCCCTGGGATCAGCCCCCGTCCAGCAGCTTGAGCGCCCGCTTGGGGGCGACCAGGCGGTAGCCCTGCAGCAGCAGGCCCTCGACCACGCCCCAGTCGACCTCGCCCTCGAGGCGCACCGCGATCCAGCCGCTGGGGCCCACGTAGGGCGGGACGAAGAAGCGCTCGGGGTCGGCCTCGACGAGGGCCTCCTGGGCGTCGGTCTCGGACTTGATCCAGACTGCGACCCCGCCGTAGCGCTCGTGGACGTGGAAGCTCGCGAAGGTCTTCTTGCCGCCCCAGAAGGTGGGCGAGCCGTGGGACATGCGCTCGTCGGTCTCCGGCCAGGCGGCGATGATCTTCCGGAGCTGGTCCAGAGGGCTCTTCTTCTTCGCCATGCCCCAAGCCTAGGTCAGGTGTGGTATGGAAACCGGATGATCGACCTCCACTACTGGCCCACTCCCAACGGCAAGAAGGTCACCATCCTGCTGGAGGAGGCCGCGATCCCCTACCGGATCGTGACCTGCAGCATCGGGACCGGCGACCAGTTCAAGGACGAGTTCCTCGCGATCAGTCCGAACAACCGGATGCCCGCCATGGTCGACACCGAGCCCGCCGACGGCGGCGAGCCGCTCGCACTCTTCGAGTCCGGCGCGATCATGCTCTACCTCGCCGAGAAGGTCGGGAAGTTCTACCCCCCGGACCTGCGCGGTCGGCACGAGGTGAACCAGTGGCTGATCTGGCAGATGGCGAACCAGGGTCCGAAGACCGGCGAGTGTGGCCACTTCCGCCGTGTCGGCGACGACGCGGGCGACCAGTCCTACGCCATTCGCCGCTTCACCGACGAGGTGAACCGGCTCTACGGGGTCATGAACAACCGCCTCTACGACCGGCGCTACCTGGCCGGCGACGAGTACACGATCGCCGACATGATCTCCTACCCGTGGACCGTCAACTGGGAAGGGCAGGGACAGGACCTCGGCGAGTTCCCCTACTTCAAGCGCTGGTTCGATGAGCTCAGCGCTCGGGAGGGGGTGAAGCGCGGCATGGCGGTGGGCTCGGAGCTCTCCCTCGATCCCTCCCAGTTCAGCGAAGAGCAGCGCAACCAGATCCGCAAGATGCTCTACAACCAGCGCGCCAGGCCGGCGCCGGAGGGCGGGCTCCTCTAATCAGGGTGCACCCTCGCGCGTCTTCGTTTCGTCTCGCTCCTGCGGCGCTTGGTCTCGACGCGGCGCGCCTTGCTGGCCCGCGAAGGGCGCGTCGCCTTGCGATGGGGAACGACGATCAGGGCGTCCCGGAGCAGCTCTTCCATCCGGAGCAGCGCCGCCTCCAGATTGCGCCCGCGGGTGCGGGCGCGACCCGCGACCACGTGGAGCCGCCCGTCCGGTCCGATGCGGCTGGCCAGGCGGTTCCGGATCAGACCGAGCGGGCGGTGGCCGAGCACCTCCTCGGCTCCCTCGAGGTCCAGCGCCAGGTCGACCTTGGTCGCGACCTTGTTCACGTTCTGACCCCCCGGTCCGCTGCCCCGCACCGAGCGCGCGCGCAGCAGACGGGCCGGAAGCCTCCGGCGCGGGGAGATCTGGAGGTCGCGCAGCGGCATGCCCCGAACGTAGCCAGCGCCCGCCCGCGGGTCGCGGCCCGCTACCCTGGCGCGGCGTGATCGTCGAATGCCAGCACGTGACCAAGCGCTTCGAGGGGCGGGTCGTCGTCGACGACCTGGAGCTCGAGGTATCGGCCGGAGAGTGCTTCGGCCTGCTCGGGCCCAACGGCGCGGGCAAGACGACGACGCTCAAGATGATCTACGGCGTCACGGCTCCCAGCGAGGGGAGCATCCGCGTCTTCGGCGTGGACGTGGTGCGCGACCCGCGCACCGTGCGCAAGCGCCTCGGCGTGACACTCCAGGAGAATGCCCTCATGGAGGTGCTCTCGCCCGTCGACAACCTGCGGGTCTTCGGGCGCTACCACCTGCTCTCCGAGTCCGAGATCGAGAGCCGGATCGAGTACCTGCTCGACTTCCTGGAGCTGCGCTCCCATGCCGATCTCCCGGTCCAGGCCCTCTCGGGCGGCTTCCAACGCCGACTCTCGATTGCCCTCTCCCTGATGAACCAGCCCGAGCTCCTGATCCTGGACGAGCCCACGACCGGCCTGGACCCCGCCGTGCGTCTCTCGCTCTGGTCCCGGGTCGGCGAGCTCCGCGCTCAGGGGACGACCGTGCTGCTGACCACGCACTACATGGAGGAGGCCGAGCGGCTCTGCGACCGCCTGGTGATCCTGGCCGAGGGTCGCGTGCTGGTCGAAGGGGCGCCGAAGGAGCTGATCCGCAGGCACCTGGCCCGCGACGCCCTCGAGATCGAGCAGGACCCTGTGCGCCACGGCCCGGTCATGGCGGCGCTCCCGGGCGTGAAGACCCAGCAGGCGGGCCGACGCCTGATGCTCTACGCGGACGACGGCGCCGCCCTGCTGCAGGCGGCGGAGCGGGCCGGCGCCGACCACGCCGGCCTGCACCTGCGTCCGACCAACCTCGAGGACGTGTTCCTGGCGCTCACGGGCACGGGGCTGGAGGGGGGCGCGTGATCGTCTCGCCCCGCCACGCCCTCTCGGTCTGGAAGCGCAACTTCGCCCTCTACCGGCGCACCTGGAAGCTCAACCTGCTGCCGAACTTCTTCGAGCCGATCCTCTACCTGGTCTCGATGGGCATCGGGGTGGGCGCCTACATCCAGGAGATGGGCGGCACCTCCTACGTCGCCTTCATCGCGCCGGGGCTCGTGGCGGTGGCGGCCATGAACGGTGCGAGCTTCGAGGTCACCTACAACGCCTTCGTGCGCATGAACTTCGACAAGACCTACGAGTCGATGCTGACGACGCCCATCCAGCCGGAGGACGTGCTGGCCGGGGAGGTGCTCTGGGCCATGAGCCGCGCGACGATCTACGGGGGCTGCTTCCTGCTGGTGATCGCGGCCATGGGCCTGGTCTCGCCCGGCCGCGCCCTGATCGCGCTGCCGCTGGTTCCGCTCACGGGTCTGCTCTTCGCGGCCATCGGAATCGCCTTCTCGCTGCGGATTCCGAACATCGACCTGTTCAGCTTCTACTTCACGCTCTTCCTGATGCCCCTCTTCCTGTTCTCGGACGTCTTCTTTCCCCTCCAGGAGCGGCTGAGCGGCGTGTGGCTGTACGTCGCCGAGGCCCTGCCCCTGCTGCACCCGGTTCGGCTCATGCGGGCCGCCTTTGCGGGCCACGCATCGGCCATGGTGTTCTGGGACCTGGCCTACATCGCCGCGCTGGCCTTGGCGCTGCTCCTCGTCGCGGCGCGGATCACGCGCCGCCGCCTGATGGGCTGAGGGGCGCGGGTGGTTGGGGCGCCGCTCGATGGGCGGAGGGGGCGGGTGGCTAGGCCGCGGCCTGGGGGGTCTGGCTCTTCACGAGGCGGAGGTGGGGGGTCTCGGCGCCGCCGACGGCCAGGACCAGCTCGCGCCGGGCCCAGTCGATCCGCGCGGCCCGGACCCAGGGCTCGTGACGGGCCCGCTCCAGGCCGGCCACCAGGGCCGGCCGGCTGGCGAAGCGGACGCGCATCTCCGTGGTCTCGGGGCGGGGGGCCAGTCGGGGGTTTCGGGTCGGCGGGTTGGCGATCATCGGGGGTTTCCTCGTCGGGTCTGGAGCTTGGAGGGATCGGCTCGAGGGTCCATCCGGCTTCTCGGCAAGAGGTAGCTCGGGCACGTTAGGGGCCCATGAACGGGCCCCCGGCTCACGAGGTGGGTCGCCGTGGGGCCCCCCTGTGGTTCACCCGGGCGGCCACTATCCTGCCCGCCCATGCCGAGCCCGCCGATCTGGCTGCTTCCGGCCCTGGCCGTGCTCGTCGCTGTGGGGTTGCCCCTCTACTCGTGGCGCTACCGGGGTCGGACCTACGCGATCTTCGCCCTCGTCCTGGTGCTCTTCTCCTTCCCCGGGAGCCTCTTCCTGGCCTCCGAAGCGGCCGCCTGGGCGCCGCCGTCCTGGCGAGGCCCGATCCGCTGGCTGTTCGTCTACGGGATGCTGGCGACCGGGATCCACTTCGCCTCCCTGGTGCGGGCGCGCCTCCGGTCGGCCGGCTTCCGGCTCGGGGTCAGCATCCCCGGCATGACCTTCCTGGCGCTTGGCGCCGTGGCCGGGCCCTGGCTCCTGACCCTGCTGCCCCTCCGGGCGCTGGCCGGCGGGCTGGGGCTGGACACCCTGGGCACGGGCCTGGCGCTCCTGGCGCTCCTGCCGCTGCTGGTGGTGGCGGCGTCGGTTTCCACATCGCTGGGCCTGCGAAGGGAGGTCGTGCGCATCACGCTGGATCGGGAGGTCCACAGGGAGCGCGCGAGGCTGC
Organism: Deltaproteobacteria bacterium; assembly: GCA_002687015.1. GTDB lineage: Bacteria > Myxococcota_A > UBA9160 > UBA9160 > UBA6930. The sequence goes on along the minus strand of NYZB01000160.1, from coordinate 22,514 downwards.
CTGTCGAGCGGCACCGCAAGGCCCCCGCGCCGCCGCCCGGCCGGCCCCTGCGGCTGGTCCAGATCGCCGATCCCCACCTCGGCCCGTGGGCGCCGGTCTCGCGCCTCAAGCGGAGGATCGCCGAGCTCCTGGCCCACGACCCCGACCTGGTCCTGGTGACGGGCGACCTGCTCACGATGGAGGGCAATGCCACGCCGGGTGCCCTCGCGGAAGCGCTCGCGCCGCTGCGACAGGCCGAGGGCCGCTGCTTCGCGATCTTCGGCAACCACGACCACGAGGCGCCCGAGGAGGTGCGCTCCGCCCTTTCGACCCATCGGGTACGCCTCCTGGTCGACGAGGAGGTGCTGGCCCAGACCCCGGCCGGGCCCGTCCAGATCCTCGGCGCCGACTGGCAACGCCAGGGCCGCGCGGAGCAGCTCGAGCGGCTCGCTGCCCGCTTTCCGCGGCGCGAGGACCACCTGCGGCTGTGGCTCCTCCACGACCCTGCGGGCTTCGCGGATCTTCCCGACGGAGAGGCGGATCTCGTGCTCTCCGGCCACACCCACGGCGGCCAGGTCGGCCTGGTCAGCCTGGGCCACGACTGGACCGTGCTCTCGCGGAGCCGCTGGCCCGACCACGGCCTCTTCGGGCTCGGGACGAACCGTCTCTACGTACACCGGGGCACCGGCTTCTACGGGTTCCCGTTGCGCATCGGGGTGCCGGGCGAGTCGTCACTTCTCGAGGTCGAGCCCGCTTCCTAGAGCCCGTCTCGGAGATCTCCAGCGTGCCCGGCCTTCCGAGGATGACCGGCACGCGTTTCGCACTTCTGGGACCGGCTCTAGCCCTCGACCGGGAAGCGGTCGTGCCCCGAGAGCACGCGAAGCAGGAGCGCCGTCTGCTCGCTGCTCCAATCGCGACGGGCTGGCTCGAAGGCGCTGGCGGGCTGTCCGAACCAGATCCAGTTGGGCTCCCAGCAGCCGACCTCGCTCTGGCGATCGAGTGCGAAGTCGAGGTTCGCCTCGAGAACGTCGCGCAGGGGCTCGGCCAGCGGGTCGCGGGCTTCGCGCACGAGCCAGCAGGGCTGGAAGGGCTCGACCTTCCATTGCTCCGGCTCGCGGCTCACCGCGTGGGGCGCATCGCGCAGGACACGCGCGGCGATCCGCGCCGCCAGCTCGCGGTCGCTCGTCGCCCGAGCGAGCACGTGGTAGCCGAGCGCCACGTACTCGCGAAGCGGCTCCCCGGTCTGCTCGAGATGAGAGAGGCCCGAAGCACTCGCCTCGCGGAGCAGACTCGCGGGCACCTGGTCCTCGTGGCGCCACAGGGCCGCCGTGATCTGGGCCCCGGGCATGGCCCAGTGGCCCTGGGGCCCGAAGCGCCGCTCCGGCTCGTGGTGCCACCAGGGGGCGTGGGGATGGTCGTTCACTTCCTCCGGTACGTCCTGCCAACCGCCCAGGGCGGAATCCCAGGTGTCGGCCAGGTAGGCGAGCCCGCGCTTCACGAGCTCGGCGTCCTTTCGCGCCCCGACCTCGCGGAGCAGGTCGAAGGCCACCATGCTGGCCATGGGCGAGGAGGCCGGCAGCCGGAAGTCCGGCTCGAGAGCCCGGCCGAAGCCGCCGTCCGGGTTCTGGAAGTCGGCCAGCGCGTCGAGGACGGCGTCGGCCGGAGCGCCTTCGAGGGCCACCCGGGCCACGGCCTCGTCGAGGGGACGGCCCTCGCGTCTCAGGTAGTCCCGGGCCGCGGCCAGGCGCTCCGGTGCGAGTCTTCGCGGGGGTCGAGTGTCCATGGTGCGTCCCGTGTCTAGAGGAGCGACAGCTGCGTCGGGTTTCCGATGGCCTCGTCGAAGCTCTGGCCAGAGAGCTCGAGGATGCTCTCGGCGACCGGGCGCAGCACCTTCTCCACGTAGTGCTCGCGGTCGATCGCCGGCGGCAGCGGCTCTCCGGGCTCGGCCGGCTCGGGGCCGGTGGCGGTGATCAGGTAGCGGACCACGCGGTCGGCGCGGCGTCCGAGCTTGCGCGCGGCGACCACGTGGGGCGTGTTGACCGAGTAGTCCCGGGCGGAGCCCTTGCGGAGCCGCTTCACGTAGACGAGCTCCTCGTCCAGGGTGCCGGCGCGCACCATCTCGACGAGCTGGCGGACGAAGGGCATCACCTCGCAGTCGGTGAAGAGCCGCTCGAGCATTCCCTGCTGCAGGCGGGTGGCGACGTGGGGCCAATCGCGGCGGACACTCTCCAGCCCGACGATCACGAGCTCACCGTCGTCCTTGCCGCCGAGCCAGCCGGCGTAGCGCTTCTTGCTTCCCCCGCGGCCCCCGCGCACCTTGGGCAGCATGAGCCGCGCGAAGATCTTCTCGAGCTCCAGGGTGAGCCGCGGCGTCACGTCGTAGCGCTCGCGGATCTGCGCGGTGATGCGCTCCTCCACTCGTTCGCGCAGCTCCCCGGCCAGGGTGGTCGATGCCTCGGCCGACAGGTCTTCGGGTAGCTGGACGAAGACGGAGTCGGTGTCGCCGTAGCGCACCGGGTGTCCCAGGGCCTCGAAGGCGTCGCGGGTCCAGTGCAGGGTCTGCTGGCCGAAGCCGGTGATCGCGTTGGCGATCTCCGGGTCGAAGAAGCGGCAGGAGGCCGCACCCAGCACGCCGAACATGGCATTCATCATGATCTTGATCGCCTGGTCGGCATGGCGGTCGCCGCGCAACCGGGCCGCCTCGCGGCTGGCCATGAAGCGCTCGATCACCTCCGGCAGGATCGCCTCGCTCCGCGAGAAGCGGGCCCCGTTCGGTGCCGCCGGGTCGCTCTCGCAGGCCCGCGCGTGGGCCAGCGGGTCGAGGTGGAAGGTGCGGATCAGGCTCGGGTACAGGCTCTTGAAGTCGAGCACGGCCACGTTCCGGTAGATGCCGGGCTGCGAATCGATGAGGGCCCCGCCCTGGATCGCCGCGCTCTTGCGCTCCGCGTCCACGCTCGGCGCCACGACGCCGCGGCGGCGCAGCTCGGGCAGGTACACCCGGTCGAAGGAGGCGATGCTGGCGCCGACCCGGTCGAGCTGCATGCCGCCCAGGCGGCTGCGCTCGCAGGCCAGCTCGAGGAGGCCCTCCTTCTCGAGGATCTCGGGGACCAGCCGCGCGTCCTCCAGGTTGTAGGCCACCAGGGCCTCGGGATCCTCGCGCCACATGCGCAGGATCTCGTCGGCCTTGTTCGGCGCGCTCTGGTCGATCTTCTTGCCGCGTCCGAGAAGCTCCCGCGCCACGGTCTCGAGGCGGTAGTCCGGCAGGCGCATGGCGTCGCGCACCAGCGGGATGCCGTCGATCACCATGCGCCCGGGCAGGTCGGCGCGGGACTGACGGGTGAAGGCCCGGTCCTGCTGGAAGCGCATCGCCCCGTCCGAGCGGCCGAGAGGGCAGGGGATCCGCAGCGCCGCGCAGCGCCGCGCGATCACGCGCAGGTCGAAGTCGACGACGGCCCAGCCGAGCACCAGGTCCGGATCGAGGGCGCGGGTGCGTTCGATGGTCGCGCGCAGGAGCTCGCCCTCGTCCCCGTGGACGATCGCCCCGGCCACCGGCCGGGGCGCGACGACGTGCACCTCCTCGACGCCGCAGCCGACCAGGGCCACCGAGAAGATCTGCCCCGCGTCGGCCGTGGTCTCGATGTCGATGGAGAGCGTGCGCAGCACCGGCCGCGCGTCCGCGGACTCGATGCGCGGGTTCACGTAGTGCTGCAGCACGGGTGCGCCGTGCCCCAGGTGCAGCTCGCCCGGCTCGCCCTCGATCGCCAGGGTCGACCGGATGTCGTGGTCGATCAGGTAGCGGTACGGGAACCGGATGTCGGCTTCGAGGGGCTCGATGCCGCGGCGGAGCATCCGCTCGCGCAGCGGAGGCACGTCGCCCGGCGTCGGCATCTCGATGCGCACGACCGGCTCGCCGGCGAGGTCGGTGAGGTCCGTGTCCTGCACGGCCGCGTTGCGCTCGCCGCGCACCTGGTCGGCCGCGCTGGCCCGGGCGAACAGGTAGGGCCGGAAGCGATCGTCCTCGACGAGGAAGGGCGCCCCGCTCTCGAGCCGGCCGTAGAGCTGCACCACGGGGACACCGCCTCGGATGCGGTAGGTCGGCTGGAGGATGAAGCCGCGTTCCACCCCCCAGAGGGTATCGCGGATGACACGCGGGCACGCGCCGGACCACTCCCCTGGGACCCCAATCTAGGAGAATCCGATGTTCCACCGCTTCCTGGCGCTCGCAGCCCTCACGTCCCTCCTGGCCTCGGTACCGTCCTGGGCCGTCACGCTCGAGCCCTTTGCGTGGGCCTCCGCGGGGTATGTGCCCGGTCCCGACGGCGAGACCTCTGGCGGATCCTGCGCCGATGTCTCCGGGCTCTGTCCGCCCGGCTACGTCGATTTCGGGCCGCTCGACGGCAGCTCGCGCATCCAGATCGATCTCGGCCCGGTGAGTCTTGGCGCGGATGCGGTGTCGCGGATCTCGGGGAACCAGTGGACCTTCGGGTGGGAGAACGTCGTTCTCGATGTGCCCGCCGACCTGACTTCTTTGAATCTAAGCGTGTTCGTCGATGTGTCCGTGCAGCTCGAGATCCCGGATCTTCCGGGCGAGATCCAGTTCCCGCTGGTGGCGGGCTCGACCCGCCCGCTCGCGTTCGAGACGACGAGCGCCCTGGTTGGCTCGGGGATCCTTCCCTCGCTTGGGAGCGTCTCCCACTTCCTGCCTGGTGATGTCCTCACGTTGCGCCGTCAGCAACATGCGGGCATCTACGTGAACGCCATGGGCAACCAGTTCGCCCATCTATGCGGCCGCCAGGTCACGAGCCTCGCCGACTGCGGGACCACGGTCAGCCTCTTCCACCCCACCGTCCCCGAGCCGATGCCCGCCGGACTCCTCGGCCTCGGCGCCCTCGCCCTCCTGGGCGGCTACCGGAAAAGGGCCTGGGCCAGCTTGCCGCGGTAGACCTGGGTCAGCTCGTGGTCGGAGCCGAGCAGCTCGAAGAGATCGAGGATGGCCTTGCGGGCCGCTTCGTCGGCGAAGCTCTTGTCGCGCTCGACGACCGCGAGCAGCTCGTCGAGCGCCTCCTCGTAGATGCGCTCGGCGGCCAGAGCGCGGCCCAGGTCGAGGCGGGCCTGCAGGTCGTCGGGGTTCGCGGCCACGCGGTCGCGCAAGGCCGAAGCCTCCCGGGTACTGCCCTGCGACCCGGCGCCGGTTCGGATCTCCGCGGCCAGGCGCTCGACCGCCTGCTCCTGGTCGGGTGAGGCGCCCGAGATGCGCTCGAGTGCGTCCAGCGCCGCCTCGCTCTCGCCGCGAGCGGCCAGCAAGCCGGCCAGGCCGAGCTGGGCGGCGGCATGCCGGCCCTCCTCTTCGAGGGCCGCCCGGAAGCGGGCCTCCGCCTCCGCGTCGTCGCCTTCGGCGGCCAGGGCCAGGCCCTCGCGGGTCAGGCGGTCGGCCTCGCTGGGCAGCACCTGCTTCAGGAACTCGCGCACCACGCCTTCGGGCTGGGCGCCCGTGAACTCGCTCACGGCGCGGCCCTCCCGGAAGCCGATCACCAGCGGGATGCTGCGCACCTGGAACTGGGCCGCGACGCGCGGCGACTCGTCGACGTTGACCCTGGCAAGCCGCCAGGTCCCTTCGGCCCCGAGGGCGAGTCGTTCCAGCAGGGGCCCAAGGCTGCGGCAGGGGCCGCACCAGGGCGCCCAGAAATCGACGACCACCGGCACCGTGTGGGAGGCGTCGAGCACCTCGGCGACGAAGTCGTCGTCCCCAACGTCGAAGCTGGCGGGGGCCAGGGCCATGGGGGCGTCCCGAGCGAGCCGGTGGGCTCAGCTCGCTCCGCGCAGCTGGGGCTGGAGCTCTCCGGTCTGGTACATCTCGGTGATGATGTCGCAGCCGCCGAGGAACTCGCCTCGCACGTAGAGCTGGGGGATCGTTGGCCAGTTGGAGAAGGCCTTGATCCCCTCGCGGATCGCCGGGTCCTCGAGCACGTTCACGGTGCTGTACTCCGGGAGCATCGAGTCGAGGATCTGGACGACCTGGGCCGAGAAGCCGCACTGGGGCATCTGGCGATTGCCCTTCATGAACAGGACCACGGTGTCCCCATCGATCAGGGACTGGATGCGCTGCTGGGTCGGGTCGCTCATGGTGGTCTCCTTTGCCGCTCCTCCGGGCGGGCCCGGGGAGGCGGCAGGGTAGATATACTAGACGGATCAGTCAAGATTCCCCCAGGCGCGAACAGCGGATAAGATCCCGCCGCCCGGTGGCGTTTGGCCGGGCACCCAACGAGGAGAGACGATGCCCTGGGTAGTGACCCGCCTTTGCCGGGATTGTGTGGACCAGGCCTGTGTCGAAGTGTGCCCCGTGGACTGCATCTACGGGTACACCGGCGACGACAAGGCCACCTTCCCGAACCAGCTCTTCATCGATCCCGAAGAGTGCATCGATTGCGGTGTGTGTGAGCCGGAGTGTCCCTGGGAGGCGATCTTCGAGGACGAGCGCGTCCCCGAGGTGTTCGGTGAGGACGTTCCCCTGAACGCGAAGATCAGCGACTCGAAGGACGACTTCGAGGTGCCCGAGGTCACCGAGAAGGAGACGCCCTCGAGCGAGGACGTCGCGGCGAACAAGAAGAAATGGGGATACGAGGGCTGAGCGGCCCCGACGAATCGACGGTCGCGGGTGCTCCCGGGCTCCGGGACACCCGCGGTCGGGGCCTGCGCGATCTCCGCATCTCGGTCACCGACCGGTGCAACTTCCGGTGCCCCTATTGCATGCCCGCCGAGGTCTTCGGCGAGGGCTACCGCTTCCTGCCGCGCAAGGACATCCTGCGCCTCGAGGAGATCCTGCGCATCGCGCGCCTGGTGGCGCGGGCGGGCGCGACGAAGATGCGGATCACCGGCGGTGAGCCGCTGGCTCGCGCCAACCTCGCGGCGCTGATCGAAGGGCTGGCTGCGACCCCCGGTGTGACGGACCTGGCTCTCACCACCAATGCGGTCCTGCTGCCCGCCCACGCGCCGCGTCTGGCCGAGGCCGGACTCCAGCGCGTCACGACGAGTCTCGATTCGCTGCGCCCCGAGGTCTTCGCCCGGATGAGCGGCGGCCGTGGGACCGTCGACCAGGTGCTGGCCGGCATCGCCGCAGCCCAGGCCGCCGGGCTCACGCCCTTGAAGGTGAACTGCGTCGTCCAGCGGGGCGTCAACGACGACGGCGTGCTGGAGCTGGCGCGCCACTTCCGCGGTACGGGTCACATCCTGCGCTTCATCGAGTTCATGGATGTCGGCACGATGAACCGATGGGATCACTCGCAGGTCGTGCCGGCGCGGGAGCTCCTCGATCGGATCGATGCCGAGCTCCCCCTCGAGCCCACCGAGCCCAACTACCACGGCGAGGTGGCCCGGCGGTACCGCTACCGCGATGGCGCTGGGGAGATCGGGATGATCGCCTCGGTGAGCCAACCCTTCTGCGGCGACTGCAGCCGCGCGCGTCTCTCGGCCGAGGGAGAGCTGGTGACCTGCCTCTTCGCCAAGGAAGGCCGGGACCTGAAGACCCCCATGCGCGAGGGCGCCAGCGACGACACCCTCTACCAGATGATCACGGGAAGCTGGCAGGAGCGCACCGATCGCTACTCCGAGGAGCGCTCGGCCGGTGCGGGCCCGCAGAAAGCGGGCGACCGAATCGAGATGTACAAGATCGGTGGATGATCGCGGGGGTGGGAGGATGTCTGCCGGGGTGAGTCCGCAGGCGCCGCCCTGGCTGCGTTGCGCTCCCCTCGGCGTACGTGAGTACGCGGTCGGGTCGCGTCGCCTTGCCAGGACGGCGCCTGCGGACTCACCTGGGGTTCGCGGGCAATCGTTGCACCCTGAAGATCGCTAGCGCGAGGCGCACTCGTGGGTCACCTTGGCGTTCGTGGGGAGTCGGCTTGCGGACAAGGTGGCGCTGGTCACGGGGGCGGCGCGGGGGATCGGGCTCGAGACGGCGCGGGCCTTTGGGCGCGAGGGGGCGCGGGTCGTGGCGGTCGACCTCGACGAGGCGGAGGGCGGTGCCGCGGCCGAAGGCCTGCGGGAGGCGGGCTGCGAAGCGGTCTTCGTCCGGGCCGACGTCTCGAAGGCCGCCGATTGCGAGCGCATGGTCGCCGCGGCCGAGCGCAGCTTCGGTGCCCTGCACGTGCTCTTCAACAACGCCGGCATCTCCCACATCGACGACGGAGATGCCGAGAGCACCGACGAGGCCGTCTTCGACCTGACGATGAACGTCAACCTGAAGGGTGTGTTCCTGGGCTGCAAGTACGGGATCCCGGCGCTGCGCCGCGCAGGCGGCGGCTCCATCATCAACACCGCATCCTTCGTCGCCGTGCTCGGCGCGGCGACGCCCCAGCTCGCCTACACCGCAAGCAAGGGCGGCGTGCTGGCCCTCTCCCGGGAGCTGGCCGTGATCCACGCGCGGGAGGGAATCCGCGTGAACGCGCTCTGCCCCGGACCGCTGCGCACCGAGCTGCTCATGAAGTACCTGGACGACGACGCGAAGCGGCATCGCCGCCTCGTCCACATCCCGATGGGGCGCTTCGGCGAGGCGGAGGAGATCGCCCAGGCCGTCGTGTTCCTGGCCTCGGAGGAGTCCTCCTTCGTGACGGGCGCAACCTTCCTGGTGGACGGCGGGATCACCGCCGCCTATGTGACGCCCGAGGAGTAGGACCGGGCGGGGAGGGGGTGGAAGGTGCCACCCGTTGTACCCTGCCTGGCTCGGAGGTGTGCCATGGCCCAGGAGATCGCGACCGTCACCGGAACCCTCCGCCCCGAGGACATGGGGCGGACCCTGATGCACGAGCACCTGCTCGTCGGCTACCCGGGCTGGGAGTCGGACACGGTGAACCCCGGACCCAGCCGCGACGAGATGCGAGCCGTGTGTGGCGACCGCATCGCCGAGATCCGGGACCACGGCGTCACCACCATGCTCGATCCCTGCCCGGCGGATCTCGGCCGTGACGTCGAGTTCATGGCCGAGATGGCGGCCCGCACCGGCTTCCAGATCATCTGCGCCACGGGGCTCTACAAGCAGAGCGAGGGCGGGGCGCCCTACTGGCACTTCCGCTCGAACTTCGGCTCGGTGATCGAGCCGATGGCCGAGCTCTTCGAGAAGGAGCTGACCGAGGGGATCGGCGAGACGGGGATCCGCGCGGGCATCATCAAGGTGGCCACGGGGACCCGCGAGATCACCCCCTACGAGCGCGACATCCTCACCGCCGCTGCGAAGGCCTCGGTGGCGACGGGCGCACCTATCACGACCCACACCGACCAGGGCACGCTGGGGGATGCCCAGCAGCAGCTGCTCAGCGAGAACGGCGTGCCGCCCCACCGCATCATCGTCGGCCACTCCTGCGGCACGGCGGATCACGACTACCACATGAAGATCGTGCGCGGCGGCTCCTACCTGGGCTTCGACCGCTTCGGGCTCGAGATGCTCCAGCCCGACTCCGAGCGCATCCGCGCGTTGCTCGCCCTGCTCCGGGCGGGGGCCACCGGGCACGTGGTCGTGTCCCACGACTCGGTGTGGTGCTGGCGGGGCCAGCCCTTCCCGAAGGAGATCTACGCCCAGGTGGCCGAGCTCTGGAATCCCAGCCACTTCTTCGAGCGGGTGATTCCCGCGCTCCAGGAGGGTGGGGCGAGCGAGGAGCAGATCGAGCGCCTGCTCGTCGCCAACCCCCGCGCCTTCTTCGCGGGCGAGAAACCCGGAGCCTGAGCGCGAGTCGGGCTCGGGCTGCTAGCGTACCCGCCCATGCCGAAGGACGTCCCGAAGGGAATCTGCGCCGAGGAGGTCACGGACTGGTTCGCGGCCCACGTGGCCGGCGCGAAGCCGCCGCTGCACTTCTCGCTGATCACGGGCGGCCATTCGAACCTCACCTACAAGGTCGAGGACGCCGCGGGCCAGAGCTTCGTGCTGCGGCGGCCGCCGCTGGGTGCGGTCATTGCGACGGCCCACGACATGGCGCGCGAGCACAGGATCATCGCGGCTGTGGGGCCGACGGAGGTCCCGGTCCCGCCGGTGCTTGGACTCTGCGAGGACGAGAGCGTCAACGACGCCCCTTTCTACGTGATGGCCTTCGTGGAGGGCCACGTCCTGTCGGATGCGGAGGGCACGGCGAAGATCCTGTCCGAGCCGGCCCGCGCGCGGCTGGGTGAGCACGTGATCGAGATCCTCGCGGCTCTCCATGCCGTCGACCCCGACGCCATCGGCCTCGGCGACCTCGGAAGGAAGGAGAGCTACCTCGCCCGCCAGATCAAGCGCTGGAGCACCCAGTGGGAGAAGACCCGGACCCGGGAGCTCCCGGCCATGGAAGAGGTGGCCCAGCAGCTGCGCGCGGAGATGCCGGAGCAGGTGGGCGCCGCCATCGTCCACGGTGACTACCGGCTCGGCAACATGCTCTCCCTCGAGGAGGGTCGGGTCGCCGCCGTGCTCGACTGGGAGCTCTGCACCCTGGGCGACCCGCTCGCCGACGTCGGCTTCGTCATGAACAACTGGGCGGAAGCCGATGAACCGCTCCTGAGAGGTGCGGCGGCGATCTCGCCCACCTCCTGCGGCGGCTTCCCGAGCCGCGCCGAGTTCCTGAGGGAGTACTCCGAACGGACGGGACGCGACGTTTCGCGCGTGCCCTACTACAGGGCCTTCCAGTACTGGCGGCTCGCGGCGATCGTCGAAGGGGTGCTCTCCCGCTACCTGAAGGGTGTCATGGGTGGCGCGGCCGATACCGGTGCCTTCCAGAAGCAGGTGGACGGCCTGGCCGACGCGGCGGTCCAGCTGCTGCGCGAGCAGGGCTGAAGCTCCGTCCGGTCTTCTCTTCGGAACAGGGAGTACCCACGATCATGCGCGTCCTCGTCGTTGCCCTCTCTGCGGCGCTGCTGCTGGCCTCGCCGGGCCTCGCAGCGGAACGCGAAGCGTGTAGCCAACGCGACACGCTGCGCCGCCCCTTCTTCGGCGATACCCACGTCCATACCGCCTACTCCTTCGATGCGAGCGCCCAGGACACGCGCAACACGCCCCGGGAGGCCTACCGCTTCGCCAAGGGCGAGCCCATGGGCATCCAGCCCTACACCGAGGACGGCCGGCCCACGCGGACGATCCAGCTCGGCCGGCCCCTCGACTGGGTCGCGCTGAGTGACCACTCGGAGCTCCTCGGTGTCGTCCGCGTGTGCACCACACCGGGGCTCGATGGCTATTGGCACCCGGCCTGCATCGCCCATCGGAACTTCCCGGTCCTCGCCCGCACCCTGACCGCGACGCGGACCTTGATCCTCAAGGGGCGCTTCGGTCTGGGACTGTGCGGTTGGAGCGGCGAGAACTGTCGCCGGCACCGCGGCGAGGTCTGGCAGGAGATCCAGGCCGCCGCGGATGAGGCCTACGACCGAACGGCGGCTTGCCGATTCACCAGCTTCGTGGGCTACGAATGGACGGGCACGGTCGGAGACGGCATGAACCTGCATCGCAACGTGATCTTCCGCAGCGACCAGGTGCCCGAGATGCCGATCAGCTGGGTCGATACGCCTTCGGCCATCGACCTGTGGGACCGTCTCGAAGCGGAGTGCGTCGGCGGCAAGCCGGGCTGCGATGCGCTCACGATTCCCCACAACTCGAACATCTCGGGGGGGCTGATCTTCCAGTCCGCCGGTGTGACGAGCCCCGAGGATGACGGCATGGAGATCGGTGCCGAAGAAGCGCGACGCCGTTCACGGTGGGAGCCGCTCGTCGAGATGATGCAGCACAAGGGCGATTCGGAGTGCGATCCCGTCGCTGGCTGGAGCGGCGATGAGGCCTGTGGCTTCGAGAAGCTTCCCTACGACCGATTCGGTGCGAAGTTCACGGACCTCCGGGAGCGGCAGCTCCCGACGGCCGGGAACTTCGTGCGAGACGCGCTGAAGCAGGGCCTGGCCGTGCAGGCGAAGCACGGCGCCAACCCGTTCAAGTTCGGCGTGATCGCCAGCACGGACACCCATATCGCCGCACCGGGGCTGGTGGCCGAGAAGGACCATCCCGGTCACGGCGGAGCAGGGATCGGCGCCGGAGAGGGCGTGGCCGAGGGCTTCCCCGACGACTTCGAGTTCGGGCCGGGGGGCCTGGCCGTGCTCTGGGCGGAGGAGAACAGCCGCGATGCGCTCTTCTCCGCGATGCAGCGCAAGGAGACCTACGGAACCAGCGGAACCCGTCCGATCCTCCGCTTCTTCGGGGGGTGGGGGTACCCCGAGGACCTCTGCAGTCAGGACGATTTCGTCGCGCAGGGCTACGCCGGCGGGGTGCCGATGGGCGGCGACCTCTCGGCCCGACCGCAAGGGACCGGCGCGCCGCGCTTTGCCGTGTGGGCGATGCAGGATCCGGGCGCGCCCGGGAGCCCCGGTCGTCCCCTCCAGCGCATCCAGATCATCAAGGGATGGCGGGAAGGCGGAGCCCTGAAGGAGGAGGTCATCGACGTGGCCGGCGGACCGAACGGCGCCGACGTCGATCTCGCCACCTGCGAGCCGCGCGGGGAGGGCGCCCGCACTCTCTGTGCCGTGTGGAGTGATCCGGACTTCGCCCCGGATTCCCCCGCCTTCTACTACGCCCGCGTTCTCGAGAACCCGAGCTGTCGCTGGAGCCAGTACGTCTGCAACGCGGCGAAGGTCGACTGCGAGGATCCGACCACCGTTCCGGAGGCCCTTGCCCCCTGCTGCTCCGAAGAGCACCGTCCCGCCATCCAGGAGCGAGCCTGGAGCTCCCCCATCTGGTACGCCCCCTAGCGCCGGAAGCTGCCTTCGCCGTCCAGGGTGATGGGTTCGGAGGAGAAGTCGCGCTCGGTCATGGCCCGGGCGAGCTCGCGATCGTCGCTGGTGGCGAGGGCGCGGATGCCGGGCTCGAGCTCGGCGAGGGCGATGGCGCGCGAGGCGCCTTCGGCGTCGAACTCGACGGTGCTGCTGATCACCCTGGCTTCTCCCGCGGCGTCGCTGCGAAGCTCGCAACGCGCCGTGTTCGCGTCGGCCTCAGCGCTGACGTCCGCGAACCCGAAGGGGGAGCCCGGCTCCGTCGACCAGAGTGACACGCCCTGCTTGGTGAGGACGCCGCTCACGGCATTGACCATCCCCACCGAGCCCGGGTCGCTGCGGAGCACCTGGGCCATCTTCACCGCCGCCTGCAGGACGAAGTTGTTGAGCGGGCCTCCGGCGAAGGCCATGCCCCCGGTCACCGTGACGGGCAGCTCCCGCGGAACCTCGAGCTCGCGTTGCTGGGCCCTCACCGCGCTCGGGAAGCAGCTGTAGAGCTCCCGGTGGTTCACCTGGTCCGCCCGCAGGCCCGCGCAGGCCAGGGCGCTCCGCCCCGCTGCGGCAAAGCCGGCGCAGCGATGCAGGGCCTCCCGCTCGCAGAGCGGCAGCATGAAGTTCGAATCCGATACGGCGCGCAGCACCACCCGGCGGTCGGCCGGAACCCCGAGAGCATCTGCGGTCCCGGCTGCGCAGAAGATCAACGCCGCCGCCTGATCCACGTTCCACTGGGAGTTGTGGAGCTTGGTGTAGGGGAAGGCGAGCATGCGGTTCCCGCCGACCGGGTCGCGTATGGCCTCCGGGGAGAGGACCTCCCGGCTCCATGCGCTCTCGTTCTTCGCGGCCACCTCGCTCATCCCCGCCCACAACGCGGCCACCTCGTCCCGGTGGGCGTCCAGCGACTGGCCGTCGGCGATGCGCAGGGCGTTCTCGACCATCGCGTACTGCTTCACCGGCAGGACCAGCCCGTGCCGGATCTCCTGGGGGTGGAAGATGTCCTCCCTCGGACGGAGCACCTCCTCCGGCTCGCCGGGAGCCGGGCGCAGGGACGCCCCGCTACCGGTGATCTGGGCGCGCAGGTTGCGGTACTTGGCCTCGCCACCCGTCACGATGCAGACGTCGGCACGACCCCGGGCGATGTGCTCGCCGACCCTTCCGAAGAGCGTGGTCTGCAGCACGCCGATCTCGCCGAGGAGGCTCCGGGCGCCCGACGCTCCGATGCGCTCGGCGAGGGCTCGGCCGGGATCGCCGTAGTCCCAGAAGCCGCGTGGGCAGGCGATCCAGCCGGCCCTCGCGAGCAGCTCCCGGCTTCCGGCGTCCTCGCCGGCCGCCAGGATCGCGTCGCCCATGAGGTCGAGGGGCTCTCGCGCCCGGGCGGGATCCTCCTCGCGCTGGCTCACGGCGCCGAGGCCGACCAGGAGCGGGGTACGGGGGTCCATGGATTCTCCCTCTGCGCGAAGCGTGGGCAGGCTACCGGCGCCACCGCGAAGCGTCCACGTTCGCTACCTCTTGCCCCCATGCCGAGCGGTGCCTCTCTCCCTCTCGATCCCGCAAGCCGTCCCTGGGGCGCGGGCCCGGCATGAGCGTCTTCCCGGCCCAGCCGCCCAGCGCAGATCTGGTGCTGGTCGGCGGCGGACACGCCCACGCCCAGGTGCTCCGGCGCTGGATGATGAAACCGCTTCCGGGCGTGCGCCTGAGCGTCGTGGTCGACCGATGCGAAGCGATCTACTCGGGCATGGTCCCGGGCTTCGTGGCGGGCGACTACGCGCCCGAGCAGCTCCAGATCGATCTCGTTCCCCTGGCGCGGCGCGCCCGGGCCCGGGTGATCCTCGCAGCCGCGACCCGACTCGTGCCCGAGCGCAAGCGCATCGAGCTCGAGGGTCGCGCCCCGATCGGCTACGACGTGGCGAGCCTGGACGTGGGCTCCACCGTCCGGGGCCTCGACCTGCCCGGCGTCCTCGATCACACCCTGCCGACCCGCCCGATCCGCGCCTTCGTAGATCGCCTGGACCAGCTCGCCACTTCGCTACCCGAAGCACCGCGAGTCGCCCTGGTCGGCGGGGGGGCCGCCGGGGTCGAGCTGGCCTTCACACTCGACGCCCGGCTCCGCGCAGCCGGTTGCTCCCCCGTCCTCAGCCTCGTGAATGACACTGAAGCCATCCTCCCGGGCAGTGGGGCGGGTCTGCGCCGCCGCGCCGAGAGGGCGCTCGCCGACCGGGGCATCCGCGTCCTCGGAGGCCGGCGGGTCTCGCGGGTCGAGGCCCGGGCCCTGGTCTTCGGGGACGGAGAGAAGGAGGGGGTCGACCTCGTGGTCTGGGCCACTGGAGCGGCCCCCGTGGCCGTGATCGAGAGCTCGGACCTCCCCAAGGACGAGGGCGGCTTCGTTCGCACGACCAGGACCTACCAGGTCGAGGGCCAGGAGGACCTGTTCGCGGTGGGCGATTGCGCAGCGCCCGTCGACCACCCCTGGGTCACGAAGGCCGGGGTCTATGCGGTCCGCGCTGGTCCGGTGCTCGACGAGAACCTCCGCGCCCGCCTCGCCGGAGGCAGGCTCCGGGCCGCGCGCCCCCAGCGTGACTTCCTCGCGCTCCTCAACCTGGGAGGGCGCCGCGCGTTGGGTGGAAAGTGGGGGCTCGCGGCCGAGGGCACCGCCGTGTGGCGGCTCAAGGACTGGATCGATCGGCGCTTCATGGCCCGCTTCCAGGTGCTCGGTCCGCGTGGCGAGCTCGCCCCGGAGTTCCCCACGCCGGAGGACATGGGCATGGAGGAGATGCCCTGCGGTGGCTGCGCCGCAAAGATCGGCGCTTCACCCCTGGAGCGTGCGCTGGCCAGGCTGGAGACACCGGTGCCGGACCCGAGTGTCGTGCTCGGCCTCGACCAGCCCGACGATGCGGCGGCCTTCCGCACGCCGGCCGGTGATGTGGTGCTGGCCACCGTCGACGGATTCCGCGCCTTCACCGACGATCCATGGTGGGTCGGGCGGGTCGCCGCGATCAACGCCTTGAGCGACGTGTATGCGAAGGGCGGCCGGCCTCGCCACGCCCTCGCCATGGTGACCGTGCCCGACGAGCCGGCCGAGCGGGCCGAGGAGACCCTCTACCAGGTCCTCGCGGGTCTTCGCGCCGCTCTCGACCCACTGGCGGTGACCCTGGTCGGGGGGCATTCGACTGTGGGCCTCGAGCTCTTCGTCGGGCTCGCCATCACGGGGGACGCAGAGGGCGCACCGCTGCCCCTGGGTCGACTCGTCCCGGGCGACGCACTGATCCTCACGGCACCCCTCGGAACCGGCGTCGTGCTGGCGGCCGACATGCAGGGCCGGGCGCGTGGCGTCTGGCTCGAAGCGGCGCTGGCCCACATGGCCCACGACAACCGTCACGCTGGGGAGGTGGCTCTGCGCTGCGGCGCGCGCGCGGCCACGGACGTGTCGGGCTTCGGCCTGGCGGGGCACCTGGGCGAGATGCTCGGGGCGGCCGGGCAGGGCGCCGTCCTCCAGCTCGGGAGCCTGCCGAGCCTTCCCGGGGCGCTGGAGCTGCTCTCGCAGGGGCAGCGCAGCCACTACCACGAGCAGAACGCCGAGGGGCGCAAGGGCATTGCCTGGCGGGGCCACGGCTCGGAGCCGGCGGCGGAGCTTCTCTTCGATCCGCAGACCTCGGGAGGCCTGCTGATCGCCTTTTCGCCCGAGCGCGCGGACGAGGCGCTGGCCGCACTGCACCGGGGCGGTGACCCACGGGCAGCCCGCATCGGCTCGGTGCTTCCGCGCGCCGAGGGCGGAACCGCCCTCTCGGGCGAGTCGTGAGGGGACCCGGGAAGGGATCAGATCTTCGGGCCCGGGCCCCGCCTTCTGGATCGTCCAGGTGCTCCTCGTCGGCCTGGTCGTCGGCCTGGCCACGCGCACCACCTTGCAGCTCGGCAACACCCTGCATGCGGGCGGCCGTTGGGAGAGCGCCAAGGTCGGCCTCTCCCATGGCATCCTCGGCGCCGTCTCCTTCGTGACGACCCGCACCGCGCTCTTCCGTGAGCGTCTCGACCTGGGAGCCTGGCACGGGCACCACGAGCTCCGCATGAAGCGCAGGGTCGAGCCGGTGGAGGTCCGCCTGCGCGCGCGGCTGGTCGATGCCGGCACCCTCAGCCTCCTGCTCGGAAGCGACGAAGAGGGCTTCGACGCGGTGCGCCTCAGCCGGAGCCGCGGCCTTCCCTCGGCATGCCTGCGCGTCGCCGCATCGGGGCGCTTCCTTCGCGTGCGCCCCTTGCCGCAAGGGGAGGGCCTGGACGACGGCTGGCACGATCTCCGCTGGCGTCGGGAGGGCGCGACCCTGCGGGCGGAGCTCGACGGGCAGGACCTCGGGCGATGCGGGGGGCCCGCCGGACCCGTCCAGATCGCCCTGCGCAGCACGAGCAGTCGCAAGACCTGGGTCGACGACCTCGAGGTGGCCGAGAGCTCGGGCGCCTACCTCCTGGAGGACTTCCGCAACCGCAGGAGCCAGGGAAGGGTCGCCCTCGCGTGGGCCGCAGCGGTCCTCCTGATCGACCTGCTCGTCCTCGCGATCACCCGCCGCACCCGCCAACGGGGTGAGGTGCGTGCGCCGGCCCTGCTGCTGGGCGTGCACCTGCTGCTCGCCCTGCTCGCGGGCCTCTTCTTCGCGGCCGAGTGGATCTATTTCGGCAAGCTCCACCCCGACGACCCCGACTTCGCGGACTACCCCAATCGCATCGAGTACGAGGGGCAGATCATCCCGCGATTGGCGAGCACCCATCCTCCCGGGCCGGCGCCGACCGGAACCCGCCGGGTGGTGTTTCTCGGGAGCTCACAGACCTGGGGCTCCGGCGCCGCGCGGCCGGAGGATACCTGGGTGCGTCGTCTCGAAGAGATGTGGACCGGGGCCGCGGGGCCCGGGGGGCGGGTCGAAGCCATCAACACGGGCATCCCGGCCTTCCAGGCCCATCAGATCCGCCCGCTCTGGGTCGACGAGTGGAGCGCCTGGGCACCGGAGCTGGTCGTCATCGATCTCGGAAACAACGACCGGGATCCCCAGCAGCTGGCCGACGAGCTGAGGGAGATCATCGCTTTCAACCGCGCGCGGGGGATCCGCACCGCCCTGGTCCTCGAGCCCAATACCGAGGAGGCCCGCGGCGAGGACAGCCTGGCCGGGCTGCGGGAGCGTCACCGGGCCATGCGCCAGGTGGCGGAGGAAACGGACACGCTGCTCCTCGACCTGCACGCTGCCCTTCGGGCCCGGCGTGACGAGGGCTTCTTGTGGTGGGACCGCGTCCATCTCACCAGCTTCGGGCACCGGGTGATGGCCGAGGAGATCGACCGGCATCGCGACGAGCTCCTGCCGGGGCTGGGATCCGCAGGCCCCTAGGCGCCCTTCAGCTCTCGGTGCGGAGGTCCAGGTGCGCGTGGCGCCGCACGAAGATGCTGGGCACGTATTCCGGAGGGCGCCGCTCGTCGAGCCGCAGGGAACGGGTGCGGCCCAGCAGCTCTTCGAGGATCACGCGTCCCTCGAGCCGCGCCAGCCTTGCGCCCGCGCAGAAGTGCAGACCCTTCCCGAAGCCCAGATGGGCGCGCAGGTTCGGGCGCTGCAGATCGATCCGTTCGGGTCGTGGGAAGACCTCGGGATCGCGATTGGCGGCCGCCCAGAGCAGCAGGAGGTGCGAACCCGCGGGCAGTGTCTCTCCCGCGAGCTGCGTCTCGCGCTTCACCGCGCGGTAGTGGCCGCGGAAGGGGGTCTCCGTGCGCACCACCTCTTCGACGAAGGCCGGGATCAGGCTCGGGTCCGCCCGCAGCTGCTCCTGCAGGGCCTCCTGCTCCGCGAGGATCCGCGCGGCGTTGCCCGTCATGCTGGAGGTCGACTCGCCCCCCGCCCCCGCCAGCACCACCAGGATCGAGACGGCGTCGCGCTCGGCGAGAGCCCCCTCCCTGACGGCGCGGGCGAGGCTCCCGATCATGTCGGCCGCGGGCTCCGTGTCGCACGCGGCCAGCGCTCCTTGCAGCTGCTTGCCCAGATAGGCGACCAGCTCCGCCGTCGCAGCGCCGACCTCGCCCATGCGCTCCAGCGTCGTCGTGCCGGCCAGGATCTCGGTACCGCGCATCGCCCAGACGAGAAGGCGGTCGGCGTCCTCGAGGGGCAAGCCCACCGCTCTTGCCATCGCACGGGTCGGCAGCGGGTTCGCCACCGCATCGATCCAGTCGCCGCCCCCGGCTTCGAGCCACGGCTCGATCAGCTCCACGGTCCAGCTACGCAGCTCCTCTTCCAACGACGCCACGGCCCGGGGCGTCACGTAGGGAAGCAGGAGTGAGCGGTGCAGCCCGTGGGAGGGCTCGTCCGCGTTGGCGATGGCATCGACGGCCCCCCCGAAGCGGGTCATGTCGAAGACCTCCGGGGCTCCCGTCGGGCCGGTGACGATGACACCCGTCAGGTTCGACGAGAACTCCTCGTGACGCGCAAGAACCTCCTCGATCAGGTCTCCCCTGGCGACGAGCCGGACATCGGTCCCCGGTACCTCGTAGAGCGGCGAGTGCTCGAGCAGGTGCGCGTAGAAGGGGTAGGGGTCGTCGACGACCTGCGGATCCAGCAGCTCGAACGCGGGCATGGCACCCAAGGGGCGCTCCTCTCCATCTCGAAGTCGGCTTCGTTGGGGGCGTCCCTGCCTCCTAGGCCAGGGACGCCACGGCTCCAAAGGCCTCGGCATTCGCGGTCAGGTCGATCATCTTCCTGAGCGTGTCGAGCTGGGTGCTCGCGTCGCCGGGCCGTCCGACCGTGGCGCCGATGTTGAGCTTGCGGATCACCTGCCGCGGCGGTCGCGCGGCGCTGGACAGGGGCGGCATGACCGAGACCAGCGCTGTCGGGAAGCCCGCCTCCTCGAGGCCACGTGCGATCAGACTCACGGTCTGATGGCAAACCGGTCAAGAGGGGACGAGAAGGACGGCCTCGACATCCTCCGCGCGGAGCTTCTCGACCAGCATCGGGACGGTCTCGCGGAGCAGCGGTGCGACGTCGACCACCAGACCCATCAGCACGTGGGTGGTCGCTGCGATCGACCCGATCTCCCCGGCTTCGGCCAGCTCTCGGAGCCGGTCGAGGGGGAGGTTGACGTTGATGTCCTCCTCCGCGAACCGGTGGTCGTAGCCGGGATGGTTGATCTCGAGCTTCGAGCGGTCCACGTCGATCGGGATCTCGCGGAGCTGGGGAGTGTCGCCGCCGAAGTTGGGGACGGGCTTCATGGGCTCCTGCTCGCCCGAGATGGAGTAGCCGCCTGTGGTGATCAGGCCGAAGCGGGTTTCCGAGACGGGCTTCGCCAGCCGGGCGAAGGGGTCGCCCTCGGTCTGGAACCAGGGGTAGCTGCCGAAGGCTTCCCTGGTCTTTCCCTCGGCGATCCTGGGGAGGGCTTCGGTCTTCCATTGCTCGAAGCTCGGTGCCCAGGTCTCGAGGTTCGCGGCGTCACCCATGGCGATCTCCTCTGTGAACGCGGTTCGGATCCCGGAAGAGAGGATGCGCCATCGCGGTGGGGGTCGCGAGCCGGAAGGGTCCTGGATCGGCGATCGCCGCCCCGAGTAGCGCCGGGCGGGGGGCCGGTGGCATGCTGGTCCATCGCGATCCCACCTCGGGGCAGGGGATTCCACGGCGGCCGATCGCGAGCACGGCAACGGAGGCCCACCATGCGCAAGACGATTCCCGTTCGGGAGTGCATGAGTCATCTGCCCGCGGAGATGGACCGCCGCGAGCCCTTGAGTGCGGCCGTGCGCCACATGCGGGAGCAGCGCTGCCACCACGTACCGGTCATGGACGGTCCGCGTCTCTACGGGATCCTCTCGCGGGAGGACCTGCACGAGCTTGCGCTCAAGGGTCAGGCTTCCACCGAGGGCCTGGTGGCCGGTGACGTGTGCACGAGGGACCTGCTCACCGTCGATCCCATGAGGCCCATCGTCGAGGTCGCGAAGGCGATGATCGAGCGCAAGGTGGGCAGCGCGCTCGTGACGGACGGCGACGTGCTCGTCGGGATCTTCACGAACACGGATGCGCTGCGTCTGATCGCTGCGCTCTGAGAGAGATTCCGGCGCCCCGCGTGGTTGTGGGCGTCCCTACTTCGTCGACCTGCGCCCGACCAGGCCGCCAACGCCGCGCACGAGCCAGCGCGGATAGAGCTGCACGGCGCTTGCCAGGAGCCGGTTGGGAAGGCCCGGTACGACCACGGCCCGGCCTGCCACGCAGGCCTCGTAGCCTTCTCGGGCGACGTCCTGGACCTCCGAGAGGAGAAGGCCCGGGAGCTTCCGCGCGACCGGGTGCTCGCCTTGCGCACGATCGTACATGTCCGTCTTCGTGATGCCGGGACACAGGGCCGTGACCGTCACACCCGTCCCCCAGAGCTCCTCGGAGAGGGCCTCGGACAGGGAGAGAACGAAGGCCTTGCTCGCCGCGTAGAGGGCCATCGAAGGAACGGGCTGGAAGGAGGAGGTCGACGCGAGGTTCAGGATGCGGCCATGCCCGCGCTCGATCATGGCGGGCAGGAGCCGGCGGGTGAGCGAGGTCAGCACGGCGACGTTCAGCTGGACCAGCCGCTCATGCTCATCGAGGCCGATCTTCGCGAAGTCGCCGACCTCCATGAGGCCGGCGTTGTTCACCAGGACGTCGACGGCCAGGTTCTCGTCCGCCAGCTGGTCCACCAGCCTTGCGGGCGCCTTCTCCTCCCCTTCTTGCCTCAGGAGGGGCCGGCGGAGCATGGGAGCTATCTGGGGCCTGCCAGGGAGGGAGGAGGCGTCTCCAGGTCGGTCCCGCGACGGCAGTCGAGGCTCTCCGGAGACCTCGCAGGGCGGTTTCGAGTGCGCCGAGAGATCTGGTTGCACCAGGGTCTAGTTTTATAGTAGAATCTAGTTTCTGGGCCGAGACCGAGAATGGGAGCGACACCCGTGGCCGAGCCTGCCGTCAGCGAGCCCCGCTCGCGACGTGAGCGCAAGAAGGAGCGCACCCGGCGCGAGATCTACGACGCGGCCATGGCCCTCTTTCGCGGGCGGGGCTTCGATGGCGTCACCGTGGACGCCATCTGCACCGCGGCCGACGTGGCCCGCGGCACCTTCTTCCACCACTTTCCAACGAAGGCGGCCCTTCTCTACGAGTTCAGCAATCGGGTCGCCGAGGACTTCTCCGCCCAGCCGAGTCGGCCCGCGAGCGATGCGGTGGCCGAGCTCCGAGCCCTGGTGGGCTTCATGATCGAGCGCCTGGTCGCCCACAGCGACGTCATGCACGCCATGATCCGCGAGTTCTTTGCCAGCGTTCACGCCCTCGCGGCGGCCCAGGAACGCGGACGCAGCTTCCCCGATCTCATGGAGGGGATCGTCCGCCGCGGCCAGGAGAGCGGTTGCTTCCGGCCGGGGGTCGATCCGCGCCTGGCCAGCGCGATGCTGCTCTCCACCGCGGGCGCGATCCTCTCCGGCAACGTGTTTCGCGACGACGAGCTGGACGTCGAGGCGATCCGCGATCAGTACTTCGACCTGGTCTTCCACGGCCTGATGGAGACGAGCTGAGAACCATGAGCATCAAGAGCAAGAACATCATCGTCATGGGTGGGAGCGTCGCGGGCCTCGGCGTGGGCCTCGCGCTCACGGCCGACGGCCATCGCGTGACGATCCTCGAGGCGGACTCCTCGCCGATGCCCGCCGACCACACCGAGGCCTTCGAGAAGTGGGAGCGAAAGGGTGCGCCCCAGGTGTGGCATTCGCACGCCCTGCTGGCCCGGCTCTACTCCCAGATTGCGGAGCACTCGCCCTCCCTGATCGAGGA